>NZ_JBBCVW010000003.1:0-303763 GCF_037146215.1 Microbacterium sp. MMO-56 | reverse complement strand
GACCCCGGCCACCCGGAGCCCGTCGAGTCCGACGAGCAGGTCGCAGCGATCACAGTAGACAGCAGAACATGGGCGCGCGGCGGCGCAGCGCGTAGCATCAGGCACGGGTCGAGGTCTCCGGACGAACAGGTTGCTTGGTCGCTACCGATCCTCCGGGCCTCGACCCACCTCACCCCGTCACGCCACGCCCGAGCGCCTCACCCCACCCAGAATGCGCAGAGCCGGATAGACGATCTTCACCGCCTGCACGGGGGAATGCGCGAGCGTGAGCGGCGCGATCAGCATCCCGTCGCGGCGCTCCACGGCGCGACGGACCCGCGGATCGACGCTCTCTGCGGGCAGCAGGTCGTCGACGCGGATGCCGAGCCGTCGCGTCACCGGCAGGAGCAGCTCCAGCGAGGCCTGGCGCTTGCCGGATTCGAGGCGCGACAGCGTGCTCGCCGACACGCCCGCCTGCCGGGCGAGCTCGTCGAGCGTCCAGCCGCGCGCCTGGCGCGCGGCGCGCAGGCGCGGTCCGACGTGGGCGATCGGATCATCCATGCGCACATCTTGCCATTACCGCAAGATCGCTTGCAAGGACGGGATGCCGGTGGGAATGCTGGTGGCATGGACCTCACCGCACACACCGACCTCCGCCCGTGGGACGCCGTCATCGTCGGCGGGGGCGCCGCGGGCCTCAGCGCCGCACAGATGCTCGGCCGGGCGCGGCGACGCGTGCTCGTGGTCGACGCCGGGGAGCCGCGCAACCGCTTCGCCGCCCACATGCACGGCGTCCTCGGCCACGACGGCGCGGATCCCCGCGAGCTCCTCGCGCGAGGCCGCGACGAAGCGCGGCGCTACGGCGTCGAGATCGCGGCCACTCGGGTCGCCTCGATCCGGGACGAGGGCGGGACGCTGCGGGTCGAACGTGCCGACGGCGCGGTCGAACACACGCGCGCGGTCATCCTGGCCCCGGGCATCCGCGACGAGCTGCCCGCGGTCCCGGGCCTCGCCGAGCGGTGGGGGCGCGACGTGCTGCACTGCCCGTACTGCCACGGCTTCGAGGTCGCGGGCCGCGCCCTCGGCGTGCTCGCGACGAGCGCCCAGAGCCTGCACCAGCTCGAGCTCGTGCGTCAGTGGAGCGCGGAGGTCACCGCCTTCACCGCGGCGGTGGATCCCCTCCCCGACGACGTCCGCGCGCGATTGACGGCCCGGGGAGTCCGGATCATCGCGACGCCCGTGCGGGAGGTCGTGGCCGCGGACGCGGCGACCGGCACGACCGGCTCGACCGGCACGATCGACCGCATCGTCGGCATCCGCACGGTCGACGGCGTCGTCCACGCCGTCGACGCACTGTTCTGCGCCCCCGACCCCGTGATCGATCTGGGCTTCGCCGACGGATTGGGCCTCGCGCGCACCGACCTCCCGGGGTCGCCGCTCGCCGTCGACGCGCTCGGCGCCACGACGCACCCGCGCGTGTGGGGCGCCGGCAACGTCGTCGCCCCCTACGCCAACGTCCCCGTCGCGATGGCCGCGGGGTCGATGGCCGGCGCCGCGGTGAACGCGGCGCTCGTCGCGGAGGATGCGCGCGCGGCCGTCGCCGACCGCGCCCACGTCCGCGACGCCGCGTGGGAGGAGCGCTACGCCGCGTCCGACCGGGTCTGGTCGGGGCGTGTCAACGCGACGTTCGCCGCGATCGCCGAAGGCTTCGCGCCGGGCACGGCCCTCGACCTCGGGTGCGGCGAGGGCGGCGACGCCGTCTGGCTCGCCGAACGCGACTGGCGGGTCGTCGGCGTGGACGTCGCCGGCACCGCCGTGGAGCGCGCGCGCACCGCCGCCCGCGCGCGGGGGCTCGCCGATCGCGTGGAGTTCACGACGGATGCCGTCGAGGTCGCCGCGCCGGGCCGCACCTTCGACCTCGTGACCTCGAGCTTCCTGCACTCGTGGGAGTCCGACTTCCCGCGGATCTCCCTCCTCCGGCGCGCGGCGGAGCGCGTCGCACCGGGCGGACACCTCCTCGTCGTCTCGCACGCCACTCCGCCGCCCTGGTCGCACGACGGCGGGGCGGACGACGACCACGCCCCGCACCTGCGCACCCCCGCCGAGGAGCTGCCGCTGCTCGGCCTGGACCCCGCGGAGTGGATCCCCGAGATCGTCGAGGTGCGCACGCGCGAGGCACACGACCCGGACGGCGCACCGGTCTCCCTCGACGACGGCGTGCTCCTGCTGCGCCGGGTGGCTCGGGGCGCGGCGGAACCGGCGCGGGAGGGGTGACGCGCGCGGCGACCGCCGCTCGCCGGACGGACGCGTCAGGCCGAGGCGCCGGACGGACGCGTCAGGCCGCCGCGGCGGCCTCGGCGGCACGGCGCAGCCAGGACGGCGCGTCTCCGTACCGCTGGGGCGGCACCAGTCGCCCGGCCGCGCAGTCCTCGACGAGGGTCGCCAGTCGCGCCGCGCGCGTCTGTTCCCGCGCCGCACTGTGCACCCAGTTCGCGCAGGCGCGGCGGTATCCCGGCGTCGCCGCCTCCCAGAAGGCGCGCGCCGCGGGCACGGCGGCGACGGCCGCCGCCTCGGCCGCCTCGAGCTCGTCGCGCCTCTCGTGCGAGTACACCCCCGTGCGCGCCGGCCGTCGGCGCTCGTAGGCGGCGATCCCGGCGGGGTGCATCCGCCCCTCCGCGAGGAGCCGCTCGACGTGTGCCACGTTCACGACGCTCCAGGTGGATGCGGGGCGTCGGGGCGACCACCGCTGGGCGCGGACCCCGCCGATGTTCCGCGACGTCGAGTCGATCCAGCCGAAGCACAGCGCCTCGGGCACCGCATCCTCCCACGACAGGCCCGGCTCGGGATGCGCGCGGGGACGCCTCTCCACCCAGAGCTCGGTCGCCGTGGCGTGGTGCCGCGCGAGCCACGACCGGAACGCCGCCGCGTCCGGGAAGAACACGACCTCCACCGCCGTCCCGGCGTCGCCCTCGGCCTCCATGCCGCGACGGTACCACCCCCGCCCGACACGTCCACGGGCATCCGCCCGGCGGCCTGCCCAGGATCGTCCCCGCGACGGATGCCGCATACACCCCCCGGGCGACGACGCGGGCATCCGCGCCGCGAAGACTGGAGACATGCATACACCCCTCCTGTCCGCCACCGGCCTCGTCAAGCGCTACGGCGACCTCGTCGCCCTCGCCGGGGTCGACCTCTCGATCGCCGCCGGCGAGTCCGTCGCCGTGATGGGCGCGTCGGGTTCCGGCAAGACGACGCTGCTGCACTGCCTCGCCGCCATCGTCTCCCCCGACGGCGGCTCGGTGCGGCTCTCCGTGCCGGACGCCGCTCCCGTCGAGCTCGTCGGGATGGACGAGGATCAGCGCTCCGCCGTCCGGCGATCGAGCCTCGGCTTCGTCTTCCAGGAGCACCTCCTGCTGCCCGAGCTGACCGCCGTCGAGAACGCGGCCCTGCCACTGCTGCTGCAGGGGATGCCCCGAGCCCAGGCCGAGGCGCACGCCGCGGCATGGCTCGGCGCGCTGGGGCTGGCCGGCATGGAGCAGCGGCGCATCGGCCAGCTCTCCGGCGGGCAGGCGCAGCGCGTCGCCATCGCACGCGCCCAGGTCACCGGCGCCCCGATCGTGTTCGCCGACGAGCCCACGGGCGCCCTGGACTCCCGCACGTCGGCGGAGGTGATGACCGCCCTGCTGCACGCGACGACGGGCCAGGGGCGGAGCCTCGTCGTCGTGACCCACGACCCGGGAGTCGCGGCGCGCTGCGGGCGCACGGTCCGCATGACCGACGGGCGGGTCGTCCAGGACACCGCGGCGACCGGGATCGCGGGAGGCGCGCGATGAGCGCGCTCACCGCCCCGCTCCCCCTCGAGGCATCGCCCCGTCGCGGCTCGCTCGCACGCATCCTCACACTCACGACGCTGCTCGCCCGCCCCGCACGTCAGGGCCGCGCGGCCCTCGTGCTGCCCGTCGTCGCGTTCGCGGTGACGACGGCGATGCTGCTGGTCGTCGCCGGCGGAGTGCGCATGTTCTTCACCGATCCGCGTGCCGCGGGCGAGCTGGAGATGATCTACCGCGTGCTCAGCGCTCTCGCACTCGTCCTGCTCACGGTGCCGATCGCGACCCTCGGCGCCGCCGCTGCACGGCTCTCCGCCCGCCGGCGGAACGACCGCCTCGCGACGCTCCGCCTCCTGGGCGCCACCTCGGGCGAGGTCGGCGCGATGACCGTGATAGAGGCGGCCGGAACCGCCCTCGTCGGCGGCATCCTCGGCGTCGGGCTCTTCGCCCTCCTCCTGCCGCTCGTCGGGCTGCTGCCGTTCTTCGGCGGGCCGGTCGGCGCGGGAGCGCTGTGGCCGGGCGCGGGGATCGCCCTGGCCGCCGTGGCCGGTGTCGTCCTCGTCGCGACGGCGAGCGCGGCTCTCGGACTGCGGCGCGTGCGGCTGACACCGCTCGGCGTCGCCCGACGCACCGATCCGCCCCGCCGGCGCATCGCACTCCTCGTCGTCGGCGTCCTCGCGATCGTCGCGGTGGCCGTCGTCGTCTCGAACATCTCGGTCGTGGCGCAGGTGTGGGGCGCGGCGGTCGGTGTCGCGGTCCTGCTCGGCCTGTTCGGCGTCGCCCTCCTCGTCGTGAACCTCGTCGGCACCCCGCTCATCGCCGCCCGGGGCCGCGCCATGGCGCGTGCCACCTCGTCGCCGGCGCGACTGACCGCCGGGCGCGAGCTCGCCGCGCACGCGGCATCGGCGTGGCGGCGCGTCTCGGGCATCGCGATGATCGCGTTCATCGCGGTGGTCGGCGGCAGCGGTGCGAGCCTCGCGACCCTGGCCGGCGACGACGGGGCATCCGCGGTGCAGCGGGTGATCTTCGACGACATGCACACCGGGGTGCTGGTGACCCTCGCCGTCGGCTTCGCCCTGCTCGCGTGCTCGGTCGGGGTCACGCAGGCCGCCTCGGTGCTCGAGGATCGCGAGCTGATCGTGGGCCTCGACCGCCTGGGGATGCCCGTGCGCGAGCTGCGCCGCGCCCGCGCGCTCACGGTCATGGTGCCCCTGCGGTGGGCAGCGCTCGGGGGCGCCGCGGTGGGAGCCGTGCTCGCCCTGCCCGTCGTCGGCGTGACGGTGCTGGTCTCGCCGGTCTCCCTCGCCGTCATCGCCGGGACGTTCGTCGCGGGCATCCTGCTGGTGCGGCTCTCGCTCTCCGCAACCCGCCCCCTCGTGACGGCGATCCGCCGCGAGGCGTGACCCCGCCCCGCCGAGGCGGGGTCACGCGAGCCGGGGGCGGTTCCACTCCCCCGGCTCGTCGAACTCCCCGTACCGCACGTCGATGCCGTCGGCGCCGATCGAGGCGGTGCAGACCAGAAGCGAGAGCGTCGGGTATCCGAACGGCCTGTTGTCGCGCACGATCGCCCGATCGTCGGTCGGACCGACCGCGCTCGTACGCTCCAGGGTGTCGAGCCAGTCCTCCGCCCACCGGTCGGCGGTGGGCTCCGGAGCGGTGAAGGCGCCGCGCCAGGCGGCGATGCGCGCCGTCCCGGCGTCGTCGACGTCGTCATGCGCGATCATGTGGACGCCGGGGCCCAGCGCGACGGTCCGCAGCGCCGTGCCGTCCCACATCGTGACGGACGCTCCCGCCGCCGTCGCCTCGACGAGGTTGAAGCCGTGCGTCCCCGGCGGGTCGGCCGGCGCCCGCCCGGCGACGGCGTCGAGGACGATCCGGCCGCGCGAGAGCGGGGGCGCTCCGTCCTCGGGCAGGATGTCGGCACGATTGAGGATGACCGCGAGTCGCCCGGTCTCGGGGTCGGCGGCCAGCCAGGCGCCGCCGGCGCGCCGGTCGCGCACTCCGCGCACTCCGGGGAGCTCCGGCCACCACGGGCCCAGGGGATCCCACGCCCGCGCCGGGTCCTCGTCGCGCACGGCGAGCAGGCGCACCGGGGCACCCGGGACGCCCGGGACGTGGACGATGACGGTGCACACAGCGCGGTCCCTCTCTGTCCGCCGTCCCGCCGCGGCGGCGTGGGAGGATCGGACCATGTTCGTTGTCGTGGGCGTGACGGGCGGCATCGCCGCGTACAAGACGGTGCACCTCGTGCGCGCCCTGGTGACCAACGGCCACGAGGTGCACGTTGTTCCCACGGCGGACTCGCTGCGCTTCGTCGGGACGACCACGTGGGAGGCCGTCAGTAGGCATCCTGTCACGACGAGCGTGCACGACGACGTCGCCGAGGTGCGCCACGTCGCCCTCGGCACCTCGGCCGACCTCGTGATCGTCGCGCCGGCCACGGCGAACACCCTCGCCCGTATGGCGGCCGGGATCGCCGACGACCTGCTGGGCGTCACCCTGCTCGCGACGACCGCACCGGTGGTCGTCGCCCCGGCCATGCACACCGCGATGTGGGAGCATCCCGCCACGCAGACGAACGTCGCGGCCCTCCGGGCGCGCGGAGTGCACGTCGTCGGACCGGCGGACGGGCCGCTCACCGGGGGCGACAGCGGGCCGGGCCGCATGGTCGAGCCCGACGAGATCGCCGCCGCGGCGCTCTCGATCGCGGCGGACACCGCTCGCGCGGCCGACGCGGATCTCGCGGGCCTGCGGATCGCGGTCTCGACCGGCGGGACGCGCGAGCCGATCGATCCCGTGCGCTTCCTCGGCAACCGCTCCAGCGGACGGCAGGGGGCGCAGCTCGCCCTCGCCGCGGCCGACCGCGGCGCCGAGGTCGCCCTGGTGGCCGCTCACGTCGATGACGGCGTGCTCGACGCGGCGACACGCCACCCGCGGATCGGGATCGTGCGCGTCGGCACGGCCGCCGAGCTGGCCGAGGCCATGACGCACGCCGCGGCGGCGGCCGATGCGGTGGCGATGGTCGCCGCCGTGGCCGACTTCCGCGTGGCGTCGGTCTCGGCGGAGAAGCTCCGCAAGGAGGACGGCGTCCCGCGGCTCGATCTGACGCCGAATCCCGACATCCTGGCGGGCCTCGTGGCGACGCGCCGACCGGGTCAGGTCGTCGTCGGCTTCGCGGCCGAGACCGCGGGGGACGACGGAGAGCTGCGCGAACGCGGACGACGCAAACGCGCCCGCAAGGGTGTCGACCTCCTCGCCGTGAACCGCGTGGACTGGAACACCGGGTTCGAGAGCCCCGACAACCGCGTCCTGCTGATCGACGCGGACGACATGGTCGTCGCCGACGTCGCCGGCACGAAGCGGGTCGTCGCCGACGCCGTCTGGGACGCCGTCCGCACCCGGCTCCCGGGCGGGGCCGGGCGGACTACCGGGCGGGATCGGTCCGGGCGGGAAGGTGACGGCGCCAGCTCGCCGCCACCAGACCGAGACTGAGCGCGGCGATCACCGCACCGGCCAGGAACATCGTCGCGTAGCTCAGCCACGCACCGAGGGCCGCGAGGATGGCCGGGATGAAGAAGCCCAGGTACGTCAGCGAGTAGAACACCGCGGTGAGGCCGGCGAGGTCGTCCGGTCCCGCGATGCGCTGGATCTCGCGCAGCCCGCCGACCAGCAGCATGCCGTACGACGCGCCCAGCACGGCCGCCGCCACGAAGGCGACGAGGAGCGACTGCGTCGCCACGGCGAGGGCGGCGAGCACCATCGCGGGGATCGTCACGGCGAGGGCGACTCCCACCCCGCGCGCCGAGGTCGGCGTGTCCACGCGCGAGGCGAAGCGCTGCACGCCCGCCCCGCAGCCGAGGGCGACGACGCACAGAAGTCCCGACACGGCCACCTCGTGGCCCGGGACCTGGGCGGCCATGAGCGCGGGGAGGATCGCGTAGGCGCTCGCGGCGGTGCCGAACACCCACGGGGCCACCGGGGCGACGACCAGCAGGAAGCGCAGGTGCATCGCGGTCGGGATGCGCAGGTCCCTGAGCAGGGATCCGCCCGCGACGCGGCGCGGACGGGTCTCGGGGGCGCGCAGCAGCACGACGAACGAGGCGAGCGTCACGGCGATGTGCACGAGGTAGGGCGACGCCGTCGGGATCGGTCCGAACTGGGCGAGGGCGGCCGCGACGCCGGCACCGAGAGCGAACCCGGTCGTCAGCGCCAGGGCGGCGCGCGAGGCTCCTCGCCCGTCGACGCTCGCCGCGTCGAACGGAGCGTCCGAGAGCTCCTTGACCCAGCTGGTCCCCACGGCCATCACGAGGCCGAGCGCGACCCCGGACAGGACGCGCCCGGCGAACAGCAGGGGCGCCGACCCCGCGCCGGCGGCCAGCAGCGCGCTGCCCGCCACCGCGATCAGCGGCGCCGGGACGAACAGGGGCCGCCGCCCGAACCTGTCCGAGAGCGGCCCGCCCAGAAGCAGCGCCGGCACGATGCCGAGAACGTACGCGGCGAGGAGGATGTTCACGGTGACGGCGCTCATCTGATCCACCTGGCGGTACATGATCAGCAGCGGGGTGAACTCGTTGCCGCCCCAGGCGACGGCGAACAGCGCCGCGCCCACGCTCAGCCAGGGCGCGAGGCGGCGGGGCGCGCGGGCCGGGCGCTCGGCGGACACCGGGACGGTCGAGGTCGCGCTCACGAGAGCAGCTCCCGGTGGGTGTTGCGGATGTGCCGCGCCAGGGCGACCTCGAACGCCGTGACGTCGCCGTCGCCGATCAGGCGGATGAGCATCTCGTGGTCCTCCAGCACACGCTCGGTGCGCTCGTCTCGACGCCAGAGCGAGCGCGCGACCATGCGCCGCTGCCGATCGCGCAGCGAGCCGAAGAACCCGGCGAGCAGCGCGTTCCCGCCCGCCTCGACGATCGTCGCGTGGAAGGCGGTGTCCGCATCGGCCACCCCGGACAGGTCGCCCTCGACGTGGGCACGTCGCTGCCGCTCGACGATGTCGCCGAGCTCTGCGGCGACACCGTCGCTGCGTGCGGCGTCGCGCACCAGCCGGCGCACGGCATCCGTCTCGATCAGCACCCGGGCCTCCACGACGTCGTCGAGCTCGCGCGGCTGCACGTCGATCACGAGCGCGCCCCGTTTGGGATACAGACGCATCCAGCCCTCGGCCTGCAGACGCAGGAAGGCTTCGCGCACGGGGGTGCGACTCATCCCGAGCGCGTCGGCGATCGCCCCCTCGCTGACCATCGTCCCGCCCGGCAGCTCGCCGTCGAGGATCCTCTCTTTGAGATCCGAGTACGCGGCATCCGCCGCCGATGTCGTGTCGTGCGCGTTCGCGATCATTTCTCCGGCCCGTCCTGGTGAACGACATAGATACTACTCGCATGCCAAGGAGTCGGACACCCCGGACGCACGAAGGCCGGGACGTCGCCGTCCCGGCCTTCGGTGAGCGCACCGCGCGCAATCAGTCCTTCTTCTGGATGTCCAGCAGCGGGTCGCCGTGGTGGACGGCTCCGAGCTCCACCGGGTCGACGGTGTCGAACGTGTCGCCGTTGAGGACGATGACGGGGGTGATGAGCGGATAGCCCGCCTTCTCGATCACGGCACGGTCGAACGTCACGAGCGGCGTGCCGGTCTCGACGCGGTCACCGCCCGCGACCTTGACGTCGAAGCCCTCGCCCTTCAGATTGACGGTGTCGATGCCGACGTGGATGAGGACCTCCGCGCCGTTGTCGAGCTGGAGCCCGAAGGCGTGGCCCGTGGGCTGCGCGGCGACGACGACGCCGGCACCCGGGGCGTAGACGGTGTCGCCCGTCGGCTCGATCGCGACGCCGGGCCCCATCACGCCGCCCGCGAAGACGGGGTCGGGGACCTGGTCGAGTGCGACCGCCGTGCCGTCGAGCGGCGACGCGACCTGGATGAGAGCACCGACATTCCGGGTCTCGCCGCCCGCGCGGGTGGCCACGGCGGTCGCGGCGCCGGCCGACGCCGGTGCCGCCGCTCCGCCGGGAAGGAGGTCCGAGCCGCCCGCGACACCGGCGAGCGAGGCCTTCTCGTCCGCGGTGTCGGCGGCGAGGGCCGCCCCGCCCACGACACCCGCCGCGGCGGGCTCCGGGTTCTTGTACCCGGACACCATCACCAGGAGCATGGCCACGACGAACGCACCGGCCACGGCGATCAGGTAGAGACCGATCGGATCGAAGGCCGGGATCGTCAGCAGCGAGGTGAAGACGAACGCCTGCGTCGTGATGCCGTTCTTGAGGCCCAGGACCAGCGAGCCGATCCCGATGATGAGTCCGCCCGTGAGGCATCCGACCAGCATCCGCGGATAGATCCGCTTGTACCTCAGATGGATGCCGTAGAGGGACGGCTCCGAGATGCCGCCGAGCAGACCCGCGGCGAGCGCGCCGGTCGCGGTCTGCTTCATCTGCTTGTCCTTCTCGCGCCAGGCGAGGATCAGCACTCCGGCGGTCGCACCGAAGCACGCGAAGTTCCACGCGCCCATGGGGCCCTGGATGAAGTCGTAGCCGAGGGTCTGGATGTTCAGCAGCATGATCGCGTTGATCGGCCAGTGCAGACCCAACGGCACCATGAAGGGGTAGGCCAGCGGGATCACGATCGCGAAGATGAACGGCGAGAACGTGTTGATCGCGCTCAGCGCGTTCGCCAGCGCCGCGCCGGCGTACACGCCGATGGGGCCGATGAGGAAGGCGGTCAGCGGAATCATGATGAGCATCGAGAGGAAGGGCACGAAGATCAGCTGGATGTTCTCCGGGATGACCTTCTTCAGCCCCTTGTAGACGAGCCCGAGGACGGCCGCCATCAGCAACGGCGGGAACACCTGTGATCCGTAGTCGAAGATCGTCAGCGGCATGCCGAACACGGAGACGGTCGTGATCTCCTTGCCGGCGAACACGATCTGCTGAGCCTGGTCGCTCTGGCCGAGGGCGGTGAACCCCGGGAGCATGACGACG
Organism: Microbacterium sp. MMO-56; assembly: GCF_037146215.1. Classification (NCBI taxonomy): domain Bacteria; kingdom Bacillati; phylum Actinomycetota; class Actinomycetes; order Micrococcales; family Microbacteriaceae; genus Microbacterium; species Microbacterium sp. MMO-56. Next base: position 292,989 of record NZ_JBBCVW010000003.1, on the reverse strand, counting down.
GCCATGATGGCGAACCCGACCCACGGGTCGGCGCCGATCTTCTGCGACGCGTTGTAGGCGACCATCAGCGGCAGGAAGATGAAGACGCACTGCCACATCAGGTTCACGAACGCCCACGACGGCGGCAGCGTCACGCCCGGGGAGTTCCACGCCGGGATCCAGCCGAGGGTCGCGGCGAGGGCCATGAACGTGATGAAGAGGGATGCGCCGAGCAGCGCTCCCAGGATCGGGCGGAACGAGTCGGAGAGGAACTCGAACAGGGTGTCCAGCCACGCGTTGGTGCCGCGCGGGCCCTTCGCGCGCTCGCGCGCCTTGATGTCGGCGATGCTCTCGCCGTCGCCGCCGCCCGCGGAGCCACCGCCGGCCATGACCGGCAGCGCCATGATCTCGTTGTAGACGGTCTGCACGCCGCCGCCGATGACGACCTGGAAGCGATCGCCGGCCTGGGGCACCGCTCCGAGCACCCCGGGGATCGCCTCGACGGTGGCCTTGTCGACCCGGTCCCCGTCGTTCAGCTGGAAGCGCAGTCTGGTCGCACAGTGCGTGAGACTTGCGATGTTGCCGGGGCCGCCGACGGCGTCGACGATCTCGGCTGCGGAATTGGATGCCATGTGCCTCTCCCTGTGTTCACGACCCATGGGTCGCCGGTGAGGCGCTGAGTACGTCGCCTCTGAGATGTCGCCTCGACCGCGACTCTATACCGGCCTCCGGGTGCCGAAAAGGGCGTCGGGATCGTGATAAATAGCCCGATTTCGCCGCCTGAGCCAGTGCTGCACTCAGGAAACGTTCAGGTTTCACACCCGTTCCGTTCAGAGAGCGTTGTGAAACTGTGACCTTCGTGCCCGCCCGAGGGCGCACATCGCGGCTCCCACCCGACGACCGCGGTGCTGATTCACCGGAAGCCTCTCTATGCCTCGTTCGCCTTTCCGCTCTGCCACGCCCCTGCTCCTGTGTGCGGGCCTCATCGCCGGGATGGTCACCACGACCGGCGCCGCACTCCCCCAGGTCGCCGACGGAAGCGGTGTGGCCGGAGCCTCGGCGGAGCACGCCCAGGCCATCTCCGCGCCGCTCAGCTCCATCACGGCGCGCGCGCAGGACACCCTCGACGCCGCCCGCGTGGCGATCGCGGATGCCCGGACGGCGACCACCGACGTCGCGATGTCCGGTCTCACGCTGGCCACGCCCCGCACCGACATCGACACCGATGCCCTGAGTGCCTACGTCGACAAGCTCTCGTCCATCGACGTCACGCCCACGCTCCTCGTGCCGGCCCTGACGGTCGACGCCTCCAGCGAGCTGCAGGCGGTGCGCGAGAAGACGGCGGCGCTGCGCGGTCAGCTCGACGCCGCGAAGGCGAAGAAGGCCGAAGAGGAAGCGGCCGCCAAGGCCGCCGCCGAAGCCGCCGCCGCCCAGGCCGCGGCGGAGGCCGCCGCCGCGCAGGCCGCCGCCGAAGCGGCAGCCGCTCAGGAGGCCGCGGCCGCCGAGGCCGCCGCGTCGAGTTCGCGGTCGTCCGCGCCGTCGGTCGACGTCAACGTCGACCCCGGGTCCGCCCAGGGCATCGGCCGCTCGATGGCCGCCGGCTACGGCTGGGGCGACGACCAGTTCTCCTGCCTCCTGGCGCTGTGGAACCGCGAGTCGGGCTGGCGCGTGAACGCCGCCAACGGCAGCGGCGCCTACGGCATCCCGCAGGCGCTGCCCGGCAGCAAGATGGCCTCGGCCGGCGCCGACTGGGAGACCAACCCCGCGACGCAGATCGCGTGGGGCCTCGGCTACATCTCGGGTCGGTACGGCACGCCGTGCGGCGCCTGGGACCACTCCGAGTCCGCCGGCTGGTACTGAACCGACCCGGATGACCTGGGAGACGCGGGCGTCGCGCACCGTCTACGAGAACCCCTGGATCCGCGTCGACGAGCACGACGTCGTCGGACCGCACGGTGACGGCATCTACGGCGTCGTCGAGATGCGCCACCCGGCGGTGTTCGTGGTCGCACTCGACGACGCGGACCGGGTCTGTCTCGTCTCCCTCGAGCGGTACACGACCGGCACCTCCCTCGAGGTTCCGGCGGGGGGATCGGACGGCGAGGACCCGCTGGTCGCGGCTCGGCGCGAACTGGCGGAGGAGACCGGGTACGTCGCCGGCGACTGGACGCCGGTCGGCCGGATGAACGCCCTGAACGGGATCGCCCGCGCGGCGGAGCACGTCTTCCTCGCCCGCGGTCTCGAGCGCGTCGAGGACGCGTCCGCCTCCCAGCGCGAAGAGGGCATCGACGAGGTCCGCTGGGTGCCCTTCGGCGAGGTGCTCGCGATGATCCGCCGCGGGGAGATCAGCGACGGCGAGACGATCGCCGCCCTCGCGCACGTGGGCATCCATCTCGGCCGCTTCGCCTGACCTGCGACGTCTACCCCTTCGCCTTTCGCCCGTCAACCCACTGCCCCGGACGCGACGTCGCGCCTAGCGTCGATCGTGCAGTCCAGAGAAGGGAAAGTGCCATGGGTTTCGACGACAAGATCAAGAACGCGGCCGAGGATCTCGGCGGCAAGGTCAAGGAGGGCGTCGGCAAGGTGACGCACAACGAGCGCCTCGAGGCCGAGGGTGAGGCCGACCAGGCCAAAGCCCACATCAAGAAGGCCGGCGAGGACGTCAAAGACGCCTTCAAGTAATCCCGCTCGCAGACCACGACGCCCCCACCCTCGCGGATGGGGGCGTCGTGCTGTGCACGCGGCCGTAGAGTGATCCCAGATCGTCGTCGGGAGAGCGGATGACCGGCCCGCGCCGGGCGGCCTGACACGCAGGAGCGGAGGGCCCCGTGGGTGAGAGCATCGAACCCTTCTTCACGCTGATCGCCGTCGTCTTCGAGGCGACCGGGGCGGTCGCCATGGTCGTCGGGTTCGCCGTCGCCGTCGTCCTCTCCGTCCGTTCGCTCCGCCGCACGGGCGATGGACGCGCCGCCTTCCTCCTCCTGCGCAACACGCTCGGAGCCGCGATCCTGCTCGGCCTGGAGGTGCTCGTCGCGGCCGACCTGATCCGGACGATCACCTCGAAGCCCTCGATCGAGGATGCCGTCATCCTCGGCATCATCGTGGTGATCCGCACGGTGCTCTCCATGTCGATCCAGATCGAGATCGACGGCACGCTCCCGTGGCGGCGCGCCCTGCTCACCAGCGGCGGACAGGTGCTCGCCCAGGCGGTCACGCGCGAGCGGGCAGCCGCGCGCGGCGAGACCCCGGGCGACAACGCGGTCTGACCGGGCGGGCATTCAGGGCCGTGCGCCTAGGCTGATGCCGTGTCGACCCTCACCGCGGCGAGCGCGCCCGCTCCGCCGCCGGCGACGCCGTCCACGCGGCGGACGGCGGGCCCGATCCGCCGCTGGATCGTCCTCGGCGCGGCAGTCGTGTTGGGCCTGGCCACCCTCGCGCTCGCACTGCTGCTCGCGGTGGACGACGCGTCGAACGGCACCGCGACCGTCCTGATCGGGGCCTCCGACAGTCGCTCGCTCGCGGCGATCGCGGTCCTCGCGGCTCTCCTCTCTCTCACGGTTGGACTGTGCGCGGTACCGGTGTCGCGACGGTGGCTGATCCTCCTCGTCCCCGCGCGCGTCGCCGCCGTCGCCGCGACCGCCCTCACGGCGTTCGTCGGAGCCCTGACCTCCGGCGCGACCGCCGTCGCCCTGATCAGCGGCGGATGCGACACCGGCTACGTCGTGCGGGAGGACTCGTTCCTCCTCGCGGGCTGGGGAACGGTCTCCCGCCTCGACGGCATCCTCGCCACGCGCGTCGCCTCGACCACGGGAGACGACGGCTATCGCCCCTTCTCCGAGGGCGCCTACACGGTGATCGAGGACGGGGGGATGCTCCGCGTCTGGTACGACGGCACGCGACCTCTCGAGGCGTCGCCGATGATCCCGAAGGGCGATCCGGCGTTCGTCGTCCCCGCGCTGACCGACCGGTCGCGCACGTGCGGGCTCGACGTCGGCACCCGCGCGCCGCACACGCCGATGCCGTCGGGCCCCGCCGCAACGCCCTCGCCGGTGCCGGCGGCGACTCTTTCGGAGGCGCGCGATGCTCTGGCCGAGCGCGCCTCGGCGACGCTCGCCGCCGCCGTCGCCCCGGTGCGCGACGCGGCCGGTGCCGCTCCGGACGCCGGAGCCCTCTCCCCCGAGGAGACGTCGTGCGACGCCGGCGGCGCGCGCCTTGCGCTCGCGCTCGATCTGACGACCGGCGACAACGCCGCGTCGCTGGATCGGATCCTCGCGGAGTGGGACGACGCCGGGTACTCCCCCGACCGGGCCATGCAGGAGGACATCCGCTACAGCGATTCGCTCCCCGTCGAGAGACTGAGCGTCCGCGACACCACCACGATCGACGGCCAGCTGCACGTGCGGATGGCCACGCGCTGCGTCCCGGCGGGCTGAGGGCCCGTGCCGGCAGCGGTCAGCCGGCGTACCAGAGCGTCATCCGAAGGCCGTCGTCGGGGAGGTACAGCACGTCGTATCGGCGCGCGACGACGTCCCCCTCGTCGGTGCGCAGGTGACGGAGCGATCCCCGCCGCCGCTCGACCAGATGCTCGTTCCACCATCCGTCGAACAGCGGGCTCCGCGACCGGAGCTCGCTCGTGAGCGACTGCAGGTCGGGGTTGCTCAGATCGTCGGCGTTCGCACTGCGCAGGTGCGCGACGGCGCCGCGCGCGATCTCCTCCCACTCGACGAACCGGTCGCGCGCGCGGGGGTCGGTCATCAGGTACCGACAGGTGTTGCGATCGGCCGGAGCGAGATCCCCGATCCCGGCGTAGAGGGCGAGACCCTCGGCGTTCGCGGCGACCATGGTGCTGAGCCGGTCCAGGATGTAGGCGGGGTTCGGGCTCACCGCCTCGACGAGTGCCGCCAATCGGGCCCGCGCGCCCGGGTCGTCCGACCCGGCCCGCACGCCCGGGTCCTCCGACCCGGTCCGCACAGAGGCGACCCCGGGACGGAGCCGGAAGAGATGGTCACGGGCGTCGCGCGACAGCCGGAGAGCGCGGGCGAGCGCTTCGAGCACCGCGTCGCTGGGATGCCCGACGCGCCCCTGCTCGAGGCGCGTGTAGTAGTCGACGCTGATCCCGGATGCGGCGGCGACCTCCTCGCGCCGCAACCCGCTCGTGCGGCGGCGAGGGTCGGCCCCGTCCGCCGACGCGAGCGCGGGATTCGTCCGTCGTGCACGGAGGAAGTCGCCGAGCTCGTTGGTCATGGCGTGATCCTTCCTCTGCCTGCGTGCGCGTGAACCGGGGCCCCGGAGGGAGGGGGTCTGCCGGTCCTAGGACGAGCGCGGTCTTCCTCGGGAGCGCACCGGCGAGGAGGCTGGGTCCCGACATCCACGACGACCTTCAGGAGAGCTTATGACGAGCTACACCCACGGGTACCACGAGTCGGTGCTCCGCTCACACCGCACACGTACCGCGCAGAACTCGGCGGCGTATCTGCTGCCCCACCTGACCCCGGGCGATCATCTCCTCGATGTGGGCGCCGGGGCGGGCACGATCACCGCCGACTTCGCCGAGATCGTCGCCGCGGTGACCGCGACCGAGATGGGCGAGGACGGCCTGGCCGTCACGAGGGCGGAGCTCGCCGCACGCGGAGCCGGCGGCGTCGACCTCCGCGTCGCCGACGTCCACGCGCTCCCCTTCCCCGATGACACGTTCGACGTGACGCACGCCCATCAGGTGATCCAGCATGTCGCCGACCCCGTGCGGGCGCTCCGCGAGATGGCGCGCGTCACGAAGCCCGGCGGCATCGTCGCGGTACGCGACAGCGACTACTCCGGGTTCGCCTGGTGGCCGAGGGTGCCCGCGCTCGACCGGTGGCTGAACCTGTACCGGATCGCCGCCCACGCCAACGGCGGCGAGCCCGACGCCGGTCGCCGCCTACTGGCGTGGGCGCACGCCGCGGGTCTCTCGGACGTCGTGGCCTCCTCCAGCACCTGGTGCTACGCGACTCCGGCCGACCGCGCATGGTGGGGCGGGATGTGGGCGGACCGCATCCTCGACTCCGCGATCGCGGACCAGCTCCTGGGATCGGGCAACGCCACGGTCGAGGACCTGCAGGGGATCAGCGAGGGGTGGCGCGAGTGGGCGGCTGACCCCGACGGGTGGTTCTCGCTCCTGCACGGCGAGATCATCGTGCGCGTCGGCGGGGGTGACGCGTCCGACTCGTCCCCGGCGTGACGGCGTGCCGGATCAGGGATCCTCGGTGAACGAGACGGGGGTCCCCGTCCTGCGGGCGTGGTCGATCTCCCGCCGCGTCGATTCGCCGATGTAGCCGCCGGGGTTGACCACCAGGACACGATCCGCCACGTCGATCTTGCTGATGTGCAGCGCGTCGAGCACGACCTTCTGGTCGTCGGAGACGGCGCCGGTCATCTCGCCCGGCGCGAGCACGATGATCCCGCGGAGTGTCAGGTCACGGGTCGCGTCGCGCATCTCCTGGACGAATCGCGACGAACCGCAGATGCAGACGATCTCCGGACGCTCGGGCACAGCTCAGTCTCTCATCGGGCACACGCGGAGTCGGGATGACGTCCCCCTGCGGCTCACTCATGCCGGCAGGACGGGCCTCACGTACCGGCGGCAGACGTAGACGCGCCGAAACCGTTCACGCATGCGGACCTCGTCTTCGAGACGCCCGTGCATGAATGCGATGACAGGTGCGCTGAGTCCGTCGGGTGTCGCGAAGTCGGAGCCGTCGACGTCGTGCGCATACACGTGCAGGTACGGACTCTGCTCGGTGAAACCGTTCCGCCGATACCAGCGGTTCGCCGCCGCATCCTCTCGCGTCCAGGCATCCAACGTCAGGACGTCGGCGGACGCGAGGCGAGGAAGCGCGTCGTGGAGAAGCGCCGTCGCGATACCCGCACCCTGGTGATCGGGGTGGGTGGCGATCGTGTCGATCGTCGCCGCCGATCCGTCGATCTCGATGTCCAGGATGCCGACGACCTCGCTGTGCGCCCCCACCGCCACCAACGAGATCGACGGATCCGTGAGGACCCGGCGACGCGGTGCGACGTCGTCGTAGTACTGGGTATCCAGGAAAGACAGGACGCGGCAGCGAACCCAACCCCGTTCGTCGGAGGGGTGGTAGGGGCGCACCGCCAGGGGCGCGGAGCTCGAGGACATGCGCGATCCGATCATCGAGAACGCGGTCGCGCGGGGTCGCGGCGACCGCACGGCGTGACGTGGCCGGGAAGGCTCATCGTACGGTTCCGTCGGAGCGAGCGGCACCGCCCGTCGTCGGCGCTGATTGATCCTGATGCCGCAGCCGAGCTAACTGCTCGAGCTCGACGGACCCCACTGGCGCCCCCGCCGCGACTCGGGCGACAATGGCGTATATGCGATCGGAGCAGCCGACCCCGGGAAACCCGTGGCCCCGAGAGATGACGTTCGAGGTCGACGACCGACCTCATGCGCTCCTCGAGCTGCTGTGGCTGCGGGAGGCGTACGACCTCGAGGTGGGAGGCGACGCGCCGCCCCCGCTGGTCGATACCCCGGCGCCCGCGGCCCGTCCGATCGATGCGCAGGAGCGTGCGCGGTGGGAGAGCGCGTGGATGCCGCTGTGGACGGCCGTCACCGAACACGCCGGGCGCCCGAAGGACGGGGACCTCTTCGATCAGCTGGCGCTGACCGGCGATGGATCCCCGGAGCGTGCGGACATCCTCGAGCGCCTGACCGGCCCGTCCGGGCGGAACATCATGGGAGCCGAGGCCTTCGACGACCCCTCCCACCTCGAGTGGGATCGGCGGGGGTTCGACGCACACGTGGCGTCCCGTCCGCAGGCCCTCGCCGAGTCACCCGAGAGGCGCGACCTGGACGCTCTCGTGCCCGCGTGGCGACGAGGACTCCTGAAGGTCGTCACGATCCCGTGCCGCGGCACCTACACGCGCAGCCTCGGCTCGTCGGCACTGCTCATGACGGGCGGGACCCGTGCCGACAGCTCCGCCTACCGGAGCGCTCTCGACGGATTCGCCACGTCCTGACGGGCGGGCGACTGGTGCACGCGCTGTCCGCTGGCGAGCCCGGGACCACTCGCCGAAGACCGACAGGGCGATCGCTACCGGGACGACGATCACCACCCGTGTTTGGATGGTTCCCATGGCAACGTGGCTCGCACGCGCGCTTCGGGCCCCGGGCTCGGTGTCTTTCCGTCGCTTCAGCCGCATCGTCCGAGAAGCCGTCAGCTTGAACGCGTGGGCTGCCGATCTCGACGATGCAGCCATCGCGCGCGCTGTCGCCGACGAAGCAGCTGCGGCCGACCGCGTCGGTGCCGGGCCATCCGCGATCCTTCTGGCCTCACTGAGCGCTGCGGCGGAGCGCTCGCTGGGACAGCGACCCTTCGAGCAGCAGCTTCTCGCGTGCTGCGCACTCTTGACGAGACACGCCGTCGAGCTGGATACCGGAGAAGGCAAGACGCTGGTCGGCGCCCTTGCCGCGGCGGGATTCGCGGCGGCCGGGCATCGGGTTCACGTGCTCTCGGTCAACGACTATCTGGCGCAACGGGATGCGGAGTGGATGGGTCCGCTCTTCGATCTGCTCGGGCTCACAGCCGGCTGGGTGGGCCAGCACACGCCGCACGCATCGCGGCGGGAGGCCTACCTTCGTGATGTCGTCTACGCGCCGGTGAGCGAAGTCGGCTACGACGTGCTGCGAGATCGCTTCGCAACGGCGGAGTCGGAGCGGGTCGGCCCCGTGCACGATGTCGCCATCGTGGATGAAGCCGATGCGGTCATGATCGACGAGGCCATGTCGCCGTTGGTACTCGCGGGATCCTCAGAGGACGAGCTCGAGGACTTCGCCCTGGCCGATCGCCTCGTCGCCGCGCTGGATGACGGTGTTCACTTCTCCATGGACGCCGACCGCGCGACGGTCTCTCTCACCGACGCGGGGATCGAGGTGCTCGAACAGAGGCTCGGCGGGGTGAACCTCTACGACATGCCCCACACGGACACCCTGACTCGGATCAACCTCGCGCTGCATGCGCACGTCCTGGTGCAACGCGACGTCGATTACCTGGTGATCGATGACGAGATCACGCTCATCAATACAGCCCGCGGACGGCTCGCGCACCAGCAACGATGGCCGGATGGGCTCCACGCCGCGATCGAGGCGAAAGAGCATCTCCCGATCTCGTCGCCGGGCGTCATCCTGGACACGCTGACCGTCCAGGATCTGTTGCGCGAGTACGCGGTGCTCGTAGGCATGAGCGGTACCGTCGGCGCCGTTGCCGACGAGCTCGCGGAGTTCTACTCGCTTCGGGTCGGCCGCATCGACCGGAGGCTGCCGAACCTGCGAATCGACCACCCGCAAGAGGTGTTCCTCGATGACCGCGCCAGAACTGACGCGGTCATCGCCGCCGTCCGCGGCTGTCATCAGTCGGGTCAGCCGATTCTCGTCGGGACCCAGAGCGTCGCCCAGTCCGAGTGGGTGGCGGCGTGCCTGGCCGAGCACGGCATCGAGGCGCGACTACTCAATGCCCGCAACGACCGGCACGAGGCATCTGTGATCGCGGGCGCAGGCGAAGTCGGCGCGGTCACGATCTCGACGCAGATCTCGGGCCGTGGCACTGACATCCGGCTCGGGGGATCTGACGAGCACGACCACGACCACGTCGCCGATCTCGGAGGGCTCGCTGTCGTACAGGTCGGCCGATACCCGTCGAGTCGTCTCGATGCGCAGCTGCGCGGCCGCTCCGGCAGACAGGGAGATCCCGGCACGACCAGGACGCTCGTCGGTATGCAGGATGAGCTCGTGCAGGCGAACGCACCGGACTACCTGCTCGAGAAGATCCGCCGCTACGGGAAGAACCTCGACCAGCGCGCTCGAGGGCGAATCGTGGACAAGGCGCAGCGCATCGCCGAAGGCATCCGCCGCGACCGGCACCGCGACACCTGGGACTTCACCCGCGCGATCGCGCGACAGCGCGCGACCGTGCTCGCAGATCGCGCCGACATCGCCGACGGCGTCACCGTCCTCACCGATATCGTCGACCGGATCCCCGAGAAGATCACGGCGCTCACCGCGGCATCGTCCGAACAGGTCGTCGCGCAGCTGGTTCGATCGGTCGCTCTCTGGTGTGTGGACGAACAGTGGTGCACCCATCTCGCACGGTTGAGCGAGATCCGTGACGGCATACACCTGCAGGCCCTCGCCGGCGTCAATCCCCGAGACGAGTTCCACCGCATCGCTCTTCGCGAGTTCCACGGGTTCTTCGCTGAGGTCAACACCCGCGCCGCCGACATCATCCAGACCGTGACGACCGACCAGCTCAACCAGGACATCGGTGCGCTCGGCCTGCGGCGCCCGTCGGCGACGTGGACCTACATGGTCTCCGACAATCCGCTCGGCACCCCCATGGACCGAGCCGCTCGCGAGGCCGGCAAGTGGTGGAGGTCCCGCGTCCTCCACATCGAGTAGGGCGGCCATCTGCGCGGCGACATCTTGGCTCCGAGTCGGCTCGGGCCCGTCCCGGACATGTCTGACCACCCTGGGCACACAGGAGCCGGCCGCTCAGCGTCCAGGCGAGAAGTGACCGAGCTCGAGATAGCCCGCACGATGGAAGGCGGCGAGCCCGAGTGGCGCATCACCGCCTGCGACTCGGAATCCGACGAGCACTCGGTTCAGATCGTGCACTGATGTCACCCTTGACCCGGAGCCCCCTACCCCCCGCCGTCCGGCAGCACGGCGCAGGACGCGTCGGCTGTCTGCGCTGCGACCTCGGCGCGCACCGCGACGCCCTCCGTCGTCCCCTCGACGATGTAGACGATTCCCTCCTGCGCGCCCGCGGCCGGGATGCACCCCACGATCGCCGACTGGATGCGGGGATCATCGGGGACCGCCGCCACCGAAGTAGAGATGAGATCGGCGGTCGGATTGTTCCTCAGGGAGGTATCACCCACCGTAGAACGCTCATGACCCGACCTCCAGATCGACAACGGTCGCAATCGACAAGGGGCGGCGTCGATCTGCTCGCTCTGCTTGCCCGCGAGCTCCTCCCGCCGTGAAGCATTCCTACGCGGCGCGCCGAACATCGGTCAACTGGAGTGATACACGACACATCCGACACACGCGGATCGACGAAAGTATGAAGTCACAGAAAGGTAACGGAATCCCCTTGTGGACCGTTACCTGGCCGTTATAGAGTGCTCGCACGGTAGTTGTTTTGCTGTGGCAGCTACCGGCATGTGATTGCAGGACACTCTTGGTGCAAGGGACAAGGGCCGGTCGGAAGCCTCTCCGACCGGCCCTTACTCTGTCCCCCGTCGGCGGCGGCTGCGCCGTCAATTCCTCCACAGGCTCGCGCTATCGGGACTTGTCCACATCTCGGCGCTGACCGGGGATTCTTCGGTGGCGATGTCGGACCCCCCGAGCATGATGGAGGGTATGAAAGCCACCGATGCAGCGCCGAGCGAAGACCCGCCGGGTCTCGACGCCATCGTCGCTGGCCTCGTGGACACGCGGCGTCGTATCGCCGAACTCCAGGCTGAAGAGGTGCGTCTTCTCCACGCCGCCCGCGAGTATGCGATCGCACGGATGGCGACTCCGACGATCGACCCGGAGCAGCCGCGGGACGTGCCGCTGCGGTCGGTCGCGGCGGAGATCGGCACCGCGACCGTCCAGTCGGACCGGACGGTCCAGACGCGGATGGAGGACGCCGCCACCCTCATCGAGGACTTCCCCTCGACCTGGCGCGCACTCCGGGCGGGGCGAGTGAGCCGGGCGCACGCGGGAGTGATCGCGGATGCCGGCGCCGCCCTCCCCGAGGCCGATGCCCGGGCCCGGTACGAGGACGCTGTCCTCCCCATCGCGGAGCGGGAGACGGCCGGGCGACTGCGCCCCCTCGCCCGCCGGTGCGCACAGCGCACCCACCCGATCCCGATCGACGAACGCCACCGCGCCGCCGCACGCACACGTCGGGTCTGGGTGACCGATCTGGACGACGGCCTGGCCGAGCTCGGCCTCCGGGGTCCGGCGCACCTCGTCCGCGGGGCCCACGACCGTCTCACCCAGCTCGCCTCCGCGGTGATCGACGCCCGCCGGCACGCGACACCGACCGCGGACCCCGAGGAGACACATCGACTCGACGGGATCGGGCCGGTGACGGAGACTCCCGTGGAGCCGGATCGACGGTGCATCGACGAGGTGCGCGCCGACGTGGCACTCGATCTCCTGCTGACCGGGCACGGCGATGCGGCCGACAGCGCCGCCTCCCCGCCGGTCGACGAGGCCGTGCACGCGCGCATCCAGGTCACGATCCCCGTGGCCACCCTGACGGGTCTCGCCGACGAGGCGGGTGAACTCACCGGCCACGGAGCGATCGACGCACGCACCGCCCGCGGAATCGCCGCCACGGCCCGCGGCTGGGATCGACTGTTCGTCCACCCGACGAGCGGCGCCGTCCTCGCGGTGGACCGCTACCGCCCCACGAGCGAGCAGCGCCGGATGCTGCGCGCCCGCGACGAGCACTGCAGGTTCCCCGGATGCCGGCAGCCCACCCCACGGTGCGACATCGACCATACGGTGGCACGCGCCCACGACGGTCCCACCGAGATCGCCAACCTCGCGCACCTGTGCCGACGGCATCACATCCTCAAACACCACTCCGCCTGGCGGGTGCGCCAGCGACCCGGCGGGGTCCTGGAGTGGACGAGTCCCACCGGCCGGGTCTACGACGACCGCCCGGCGCGCACCCTCACGTTCGAACCGCCGCCCTTCTGATCAGGGCCGTCGCCCGGCCATCGCCCGGCCATCGCTCGTCGTGATGGAATGTCAGCATGCACGACAACGCGCTCTCGATCGTCCTGGACGGCACTCCCGACCTGCCGAGCGCCATCCTGCAGGCGCTCTATCGCATCACCGGACGATCGACGGTCGAGCTCCGGCGCGACATCCTCGCAGGCGAGGCCGTCTACACCGCGCCCCTGTTCGGCACCGACCACATCGACGTGGTGCCGAGACTCGAGAAGACGATCGCCTACCTCACCGACCTCGGCGCTCCCTTCCGGATCGTCGAGTGGGTCGACGGCGTGAGCGACGAGATCTCCGCCGACACGATGCGGGACATCCTCGAGGGGACCGCCGGCGAGTTCGCCTGACCCACGGGATCGACCAGCGGGATCCACCGCCGGGATCGACCCGCCGGACCACCCCGCCGGCATCACCCCGCGGACATCACCCCAGGAAGGGCGTCACACCCCGCCGCCGCCTCCTCCGCCGCCACCGCCGCCCGCGGAGCCGCCGCCGCCCGAACCGCCCGAGGTCGACGACGACGAGGACGCGGCTGCGGAGAGCGACCCGATCCCCGCCGAGAACGCCGACGCGTCGAACGCTCCTGTGCCGTAGTACCAGTAGGGGCCCGCGGCACCCACCGCGGTGTACAGCACGGCGAGCTCGCGCGACCACTCCTTCTCCTGCCCGAAGACGACGGCGTACGGCAGCAGCTTCTCGTACAGCTCGAGCTTCTGGCGGGGGTCGGTGACGTCGACCGGGGCGCGCTCGGCTCCGCGCGGCGATTGCAGCATGCGGATGCGATCCGCCTCCGCCCACTGGATGAACTCCTCGAGGCCCCGCAGATGGTCGCGAGCCTCGGCCCCCGCCGCGCTCAGCGGGCGACGGACGACGAGCGCGATGACCAGAAAGAGCACGAGCCCGGACCCGATGATCACCAGCACCGGCACGACCTCGCGCGTACCGCGACCGATCGCGAGCATGCCCAGCACGAAGACGAGCGCCAGCGAGAGCAGCGCGACCCCGATCGGCAGTGCGCGCGCACCGGCGCGGACGGTGCGCCGCATGCCCCGGGCCGTGAGGTCCTTGTCCGCCGCGGTGAGGATCTTCTGCGCGGCCGAGGAGAAGCGCGTGTCCTGCGAGCCGAACTCGTACCTGTCGCCGGGCGCACCGCCGGGGAACAGGCCGTCGAGCAGCATCCGCCCGTCGCCGTCCGCGCGCGTCGGATCGATGAGCTCGGCGGCCAGCTTCGTCTTGCCGTTCCATCTCCGCTCGCCCTCGACGATGCGGATCGAGCCCGCAACGGCCTGCTCCAGCACTTCGGCGGGGATCGCCTTCGACCGCTGCTGCAGCAGCACCGCGCTCTGCAGGGCATCCAGACCTCTCGGCGGGTCGTACTCCGCGATGATCGTCGGCCGCCCGGGCTCGTCCGCGAGGCCGCGCCGCCGGGCGCGGATCGCCAGCACGCCCGCACCGACGACGCCGAGTCCGGCAATCGCCTGCAGCCATCCGAACGGGGTGGCGAGGTAGGTCGAGTCGAACACCGTGAACGCGCCGGGGGCGAACCCGACCGCCATCGTCAGCGTCTCGTAGGGGGCCAGCGCACCGGACTGCGCCGTGATGACCACGCCGCCGCCGTCCTCGTCCGACGACGTGATCGAGGCGCACTCCGCCGTCGCCCCCTGCGCACCCTGGTAGCAGGACTCCCGCCCGGTCAGCGCGCCGGCCAGCTCCGCCGGCACGTGCAGGCGGGCGGTGACCGAGCCGAACGGCTGCGCCCAGTCCACGCCGTTGACATCCCAATAGAACTCCAGCCCAGTGTCGGGGAAGTCCCACGTCACGTTCTCGAGCGTGTACGTGATCACGTACGTCTGACTGCCGTGCACGTACCCGTCCGCGCGCGAGACGACGGAGAACTCGTCGTCGACGTCCTCGACCTCGGATGCCCGCGGCGCGCCGTTCTCATCGGTGACCGACACGAGCCGCGCGTGCAGGGGCTGGTCGTTGTACGTCGCCGGGATCGCGCGCCGGATGCCGCGGTTCTGATCCGTCTGCGGGAAGTCCGCGACGATCGTCTCGACCACCCGCAGCAGGCTCGAGCCGTCGTCGGCGCGGGAGAGCGTGTAGTCGGCGTCGAAGGAGTCGAAGCGGAAGTCGTCGACATCCGCCGGGCGCACGCTCAGCACCGACACGGCCGACGGAGCCGACCCCGCACCCTCACGCGCTCCCACGAGCGCCGGCGTCGCCGCCGCCCCCGTCAGCACCAGCGTCACGAGGAGGCCTCCGACGACGGCGGCCAGGGCGGTCAGGGGGCCACGCATCCGGCTCATGCCCCCACCCTAGGCTGTGGCGCCGGGGCCTCCGTGCGGGCGCCCCGCCGGGCTCGGCGCTACTACAGTGGACGCCATGACCGACCGCCGCCTCGCCATCGCCGCGTGGGAGAGCCTCTTCCGCGCGCAGCACGAGGTGCTCCGCGATATCAGCGGCGACTTCCACGACGACGACCTGTCCCAGGCCGAGTACGACGTGCTGCTGACGGTGACCCGCGGCGATGCCCGCAGCGCCCGGTTGCGCGACGTGACGGCGAACATGCTCATCAGCCAGCCGAGCGTGTCGCGCCTCGTCGATCGGATGGTCGCCCGGGGCCTTCTCACCAAGTGCCCCGACCCGCAGGACGGGCGTGGCGCGATCGTGCGCGCCACCGATGCCGGCGCCGCCGCCTTCCGCCGCGTCGCGACCACGCACGGCCGATCCATCGCGGATCGGATGTCGGCCCTCGACGAGGACGAGCTCGGCCAGCTCCAGGCGCTCACCGCGAAGCTCCGCCGGAACGGCTGAGCCGGACGCGCGACAGCCCCGATCCGATGCGGATCGGGGCTGTCGCGCGCGTGTCACTGCTCGACGGGCTGCGGCTCCTGCGAGCTCTCGTGAGCGCGGATGGTCGGGGCTCCCGCGTCGGAGACGACCTGCACCTTGCGGGGCTTGGCCTTCTCGCTCACCGGGATCGTGACCGTCAGCACACCGTTGCTGTAGGTCGCGGCGATCCCCTCGGTGTCGATCCCCTGGCCGAGGTTCAACTGGCGCAGGAAGCTCGCGGCCTCGCGTTCGCGGGTGATCCACTTCACTCCGTCACCCTCGGGGAGCGTGCGCTCGGCGCGGATCGTCAGCAGCTGGCCGTCCACGTCGATGTCGACCGACCCCGGGTCGATCCCCGGCAGGTCGGCACTGAGCACGTAGTGGTCGCCGTCGCGGTAGAGGTCCATCGGCATCCGGCGCGGGCCGCGACGCGTGTCGAGGAGACTCGACGCGAGGCGGTCGAGGTCACGGAACGGATCGTATGTGGCCATCGTTCTCTCCTTGTCTCTCGGATCTGAAACTTGAGTCACATGGACTCAACTAAGCTCAGATTAGCACTCGGGCATGGAGAGTGCCAACGGTTCTCGGACGGCGAACATCACCTCGCCGACTCCGCGCCTGCGGCGGGGAGAAGTCGCGCGTCAGCACTCGATGACGTTGACCGCGAGGCCGCCCTCACTCGTCTCCTTGTACTTGTGGGACATGTCGATGCCGGTCTGGCGCATCGTCTCGACGACGGCGTCGAGCGACACGAAGTGCTCGCCGTCGCCGCGCAGCGCGAGGCGTGCCGCCGTCACGGCGGTCGAGGCGGCGATGGCATTGCGCTCGATGCACGGGATCTGCACGAGACCGCCCACGGGATCGCACGTGAGCCCCAGGTGATGCTCCATCGCGATCTCCGCCGCGTTCTCGATCTGCCGGTTCGTCCCGCCCATGACGGCGGTGAGCCCCCCGGCCGCCATCGCGCACGCGGATCCGACCTCCGCCTGGCACCCGCCCTCGGCGCCGGAGATCGACGCGTTCGCCTTGAAGAGGGATCCGAGGGCGGCGGCGGTGAGGAGGAATCGCCGGATGCCACGGCGGCGGTTCGCCTCCGCGAGCACCGCCGCGTCGGCCCCCGCCGTCGACGCCGCGGTCGCGGTCGCCGGCGCGTGGAGACCCAGCAGCGCCGACCCGACGAGCTCGCCGTAGGGGGTGACCGCGGTCGCCGACCCGAGGCCGGAGTCGGCAAGGAAGCGCCACCAGTACATCGCGACGGCGGGGACGATGCCGGCCGCCCCGTTCGTGGGCGCGGTGACGACGCGGCCACCCGCGGCGTTCTCCTCGTTGACGGCGAGCGCGAAGGCGCCGAGCCACTCTCCGGGCAGCTCGCGGCCGCCGCTCGCCTCCGCCTCCTCGAGCTGGGCGCGGATGCGCCCCGCGCGACGCGTGACGTGGAGCGCGCCGGGCAGCACGCCCTCTGCGCCGAGGCCCGCGTCGACGCACGACGACATCGCGTCCCAGATCGCGTCGAGTCCCGCCGCGACCTCGCTCTCACCGCGCAGCGCCTCCTCGTTGCGCCGCGCCGCCTCGGCGATCGTCAGCCCCTGCTCGTCGCAGATCCCGAGGAGCTCGGCCGCGCTCCCGAAGGCGAGCGGGAACGCGGTCGCCTCGACCGCCGGCCCCTCGCCCTCCCGCCGGATGAAGCCGCCGCCGATCGAGTAGTAGGTCTCCGCGGCCCGCTCCGCACCGGACGCATCCCACGCCCGCAGCGTCATCGCGTTCGGGTGACCGGGGAGGCGGGTGCGCGGCAGGAAGGCGATGTCCGCGCGCTCGAACGGGACCGGGACGCGGCCCGCGAGCAGGAGCTCCGCGCCGTCCGGCCACGTCGTCCAGGCGCCGCGCACGAGGGCGGGGTCCACCGTCTCCGGCTGGTGGCCCTGCAGGCCGGCCACCACCGCGTCGGGCGTGCCGTGGCCGATTCCGGTCGCCCCGAGCGACCCGTACAGCTCGCACGTCACGCGGGTGATCCCGCCCTGCGGGGCCACCCGCTCGGCGAAGTCGCGCGCGGCGCGCAGCGGCCCCACGGTATGCGAGCTCGACGGTCCGACACCGATCGAGAACAGCTCGAACGCCGAGACGTAGGCACCCATTCTGCGAGCCTACGTCCGATGTCCGGAGTGCGCACCGCACCCGTCGCGGGGCCCGCCCCTAGGCTGTCTCCAGGCGGAAGGAGCCCCGATGACCGCGCTGACCTCCCTGGAGACGGACCGGACGGCGGCCCTGGCCGCCGCGGAAGCGGCGGGGCGGGTCGACGACGCCTTCCACCGGCGCTTCGACGCGCAGTTCCCCCGCCTGCACGGACTCTTCTCCCGCCTGTACGGCGAGCGCGCCGACGGGCAGGAGCAGCTGTCCCGCGCGGTCGCCGAGGCGTCGTCGGCGTGGAACGCGCGCCCGCTCGAGCTCAAGGCGCGGGACGCGCTCCGCGAGGCCGATCCGGAGTGGTTCCAGTCCGAGCGGATGCTCGGCGGCGTCTGCTACGTCGACCGCTTCGCGGGGAACCTCGCCGGCATCCGCGACCAGATCCCGTACTTCCGCGACCTGGGCCTCACCTACCTCCACCTGATGCCGCTGTTCGCGAGCCCCGGCGACCACGGCGCCGAGAACGACGGCGGCTATGCCGTGTCGAGCTACCGCGAGGTCGCCCCGAGCCTCGGCACGATGGCCCAGCTGACCGACCTCGCCGCGGACCTGCGCACCGCCGGGATCTCGCTCGTCGTCGACTTCATCTTCAATCACACCAGCAACGAGCACGAGTGGGCGCAGCGGGCGGTGGCCGGCGACCCGGAGTTCGCGGACTTCTACCTGATCTTCGACGACCGCGAGATGCCCGACGCGTACGAGCGCACGACGCGCGAGATCTTCCCCGACGACCACCGCGGATCCTTCGTCCAGCTGCCCTCGGTGGACGGCGCCCCGGGCCGGTGGATCTGGTCGACGTTCTACCACTACCAGTGGGACCTCAACTACGCGAACCCCGCGGTGTTCCGCGCAATGGCCGGAGAGATGCTCTTCCTCGCCAACCGCGGCGTGGAGGTGCTGCGGATGGATGCCGTCGCCTTCATCTGGAAGCGTCTGGGCACCTCCTGCGAGTCGCTACCCGAGGCGCATCTTCTGCTGCAGGCATTCAACGCGATCCTGGCGATGGCGGCGCCGGGCATGGTGTTCAAATCCGAGGCGATCGTCCACCCCGACGAGGTCGTCACCTACATCTCGCGCGAGGAATGCGAGCTGTCCTACAACCCGCTGCAGATGGCGCTGACGTGGGAGGCCCTCGCCACCCGCGACGGCCGGCTGCTGCAGGACGCCCTCGAGAACCGGCACGCCCTCCCGCCCGGCACCGCGTGGGTGAACTACGTGCGCAGCCACGACGACATCGGATGGACGTTCGCCGACGAGGACGCCGCGGCCCTCGGCATCGACGGCTACGCGCACCGCCAGTTCCTCAATCGTTTCTACACCGGGCGCCACGACGGAGGCTTCGCGCGCGGCGTGCCCTTCCAGGAGAACCCCGCGACGGGCGACGCCCGCGTCACCGGGACGACCGCGTCGCTGGCGGGGGTCGAGGCGGGCGATCCCGGCGGCGAGGACCGGATCGTGCTCGCCCACGCCCTGGCTCTCTCGACGGGGGGCATCCCACTGCTGTACCTGGGCGACGAGGTCGCGCAGCTCAACGACTACTCCTACGCCGACGATCCGCTGCGTCGCGGCGACACGCGCTGGGTGCACCGGGGCAACCGCCCCCGCGACCAGTACGCGCGACGCGACGATCTCGAGACTCCCGCGGGCCGGGTCTTCCGCCGACTGACGAAGCTGATCTCGGTGCGTCAGACGACGCCGGAGCTCGCGGGCAACGACCTCGTGGGATTCCGCACCCCGCACCGTTCGGTCGTCGGATATCAGCGGTCCGGCGAGACGACGCGCGTCCTGGCCCTCGCCAACGTCGGCGACGACCCGGTGCACATCGATCCGCTGACGCTGTCGGGCTTCGACCGCACCGCGTTCGACCTGGTCCACGACATCGACGTCGACCTCGACGTCGGCATCGTCCTCGCCCCGCACGGCTTCACCTGGCTGCGGGTCACGCCGCTCTGAGGCGATGCGCGCGGGGAGGCCCGGACGATCCGTCCGGCCATCCGTGACCGCGGGCTCGTTCGTCCGGCACTGACCCGCTTCCTTGCGCGAGGCGGGTGCGGACGTATTGAATGGCCGTCAGCCCACGTGGCGGTCCGCGCATCCAGACGGGAAGTGATACCGGTGGCATCCACCGTGTTCGAAAGACTCGCACCGGCGGCATCCGTCGTCGCGCACAGCCTCCAGACGACGGCGTCGGCGGTCTTCTGGACCGAGGATCTGCCCGCCTCGATGCGCCCGGACCGTCCGGCTCTGCAGGGCACCGTCCGCACCGACCTCGTGATCGTCGGCGCCGGCTACACGGGACTGTGGACCGCGCTCCTCGCGAAGCTGCGCGACCCGCATCGCCGGGTCGTCGTCGTGGAGGCGCAGCGGGTCGGATGGGCCGCCTCCGGCCGCAACGGCGGCTTCTGCGAGGCGAGCATCACGCACGGGCACGAGAACGGCGCATCACGCTGGCCGGACGAGATCCACACGCTGGAGCGGCTGGGGGTGCAGAACCTGGACGCGATCGAGCGCACCGTCACGGACCTCGGCCTCGACGTCCAGTTCGAACGGACCGGCATGATCGCGCCCGCTGTCGAGCCGCACCAGCTCGCCTGGCTCGACGATTGGCGGGCCGAGGCCGCGGGCGACCCCGACCTGGCCTACCTCGACGGCTCGGCGCTGCGCGCCGAGATCGATTCCCCGACCTACCTCGCCGGCATCTGGGAGAAGCGCACGTGCGCGCTCGTGCATCCTGCGCGCCTGTGCGCCGAGCTCGCCCGCGCGGCCGAGGAGCGGGGCGTCGAGATCTTCGAGCGATCCCTCGTGACCGGCATCGACGCCACCGGCGGCGGCGTGACGGTGACCACCCGCGGTGGCCGCGTCGAGGCCGAGCAGGCGGTGCTCGCGACGAACGTCTTCCCCTCGCTCCTCACGCGCAACCGGCTCATGACGGTCCCCGTCTACGACTACGTCCTCATGACCGAGCCGCTGACCGACGCCCAGTGGGATGCGGTGGGGTGGCGGGGCCGACAGGGCGTCGGCGACATGGCGAACCAGTTCCACTACTACCGTCCGACGCGCGACGGCCGGATCCTCTTCGGCGGGTACGACGCGCTCTACCACTACGGCCGGCGCGTCGACCCCCGGTACGAGAACCGCCCCGACGTGTGGGCGCGGCTCGCATCGCACTTCTTCACCACGTTCCCTCAGCTGGAAGGTCTGCGGTTCTCGCACCAGTGGGCTGGAGCGATCGACACGTCGACGCAGTTCACGGCGTTCTTCGGGACGGCCCGCGGCGGCCGCATCGCCTACGCGGCGGGCTTCACCGGTCTGGGCGTCGGATCGACGCGGTTCGCCGGCGACGTCATGCTCGACCTGCTCGCGGGGGAGGACACGGAGCGCACCCGACTCGAGATGGTGCGCAAGAGGCCTCTGCCCTTCCCGCCCGAACCGGCCGCGGCGCTCGGCATCGCCCTCACCCGCTGGTCGCTCGACCGGGCCGACCACAACGAAGGGAAGCGCAACATCATGCTGAAGACCCTCGACGCCCTCGGCCTCGGGTTCGACTCGTGAGCGTCGAGGCGCAGGAGCTCGACCCGGGCGCGGTCGTCTCGGCCCTCTCCGTGGCCGTGCCGCTGACCCCGGTGCCGGCCGACCTGATCATCGCGGGCGAGCCTCGGACCGGATCGGTCGACCTCGACGAGGACCTCGGTCTCGGCGTGTGGGAGATGACCGCGGGAGCCATGCGCGACGTGGAGATCGACGAGGTCTTCGTCGTGGTGGCGGGGACGGCCACCGTCGAGTTCGTCGCCCCCGCCCTCCCGAGCATCGACCTCGTGCCCGGCTCGGTCGTCCGGTTCGAGTCCGGCATGCGGACGGTCTGGACCGTCCACGAGACCCTGCGGAAGGTCTACCTCGTCTGAGCCGCCCTCAGCCGCGCGTCCGAGCGAAGGGGTCGAACCCGTCGGGCAGCAGCGGCACGGGCGCGACGGAGCTCTCGATCTCGAGGTACGCGCCCGTCGCTGCCGATTCCTGCGCCGAGAGCATGACGTCGAGCACGTGGTAGCCGAGCTCGCCGGTGGCCACGTGCGGCCGGTCCTCGGCGATCGCCCGCGCCATGTCGAGCACTCCGAGGCCCCGCCCGACCACGGCGCCCTCGCGCTCGATCTCGATCCACTCCTGCGACGTCTTCATGCCGTCACGGAGGACACCCAGCGGCTTCACGTACGCGATGCGCCCGTCGAACTGGTTCGGGTCGGGCAGGACCATCGTGCCCTCGGACCCGTGGATCTCTACCACGCCGTGACGCTCGAGCGCCGAGTCGAAGCTCAGCAGGTGCGTGCCGTGCTGGCCGCCCGCGAACGAGGTGAGCACCTGGACGGTGGAGGGGACCTCCACCGGGAAGGTCTCGCCCGCTCGGGGCCCCGTGTGGATCGTGCGCTCGAGGCGAGGACGCGAGCCGCGGGCCGCGACACCGGCGATCGGCCCCAGCAGGCTGACGAGAGCGGAGAAGTAGTACGGGCCCATGTCCAGGAGCGGACCGGCGCCCTCGGCGAACAGGAACGCCGGCTCCGGGTGCCACAGGTCGGGGCCCTGCGTCTGGAAGGCCGTCTGGACGAACAGCGGCTCGCCGATGACACCCGCCTGGATCGCCCGCTTCGCGGACTGGAACCCGGGGCCGAGCAGCGTGTCGGGGGCGGAGCCGATCCGCACGCCAGCGGCCTCCGCGTGGGCCAGCAGCGCCTTCGTCGAGGCGCGGTCGAGGCCGATCGGCTTCTCCGTCCACACGTGCTTGCCCGCGGCGACCGCCGCCTCGGAGACGGCGACGTGGACCGCGGGGATCGTGAGGTTGACCACCAGGTCGACGTCGGGGTTCGCGAGGACGTCCTCGGCGGTGCCCCACGCGGCGACGCCGTGCTCCTCCGCCTTGGCGCGGGCGCGCTCGGGCAGGAGGTCGCCGACCGCCGTGACGGTGACGTCGGGGAACGAGGTCAGGTTCTCCAGGTACGTCTGGCTGATGACGCCGGTACCGATGATGCCGATCCGCAGCGGCGCGGTCATGCGACGAACCCGCCGTCGACGAGGAAGGCGAGGCTCGCCGAGATGTCGTCGAAGACGTCGCCGGGCGCCTTGTCGTACTCGATCACGGCGAAGCGGATGCCCGTGCCCGCGGCGAGCGCCGCGGCGAGCGGCACGTCGGCGGTGCCGGCCGGGCGCTGGTCGAGGCTGTCCGATCCGAACGCCGGCGCGCCGGGCGCCCACGGGTTGGATGCCGGCACGACGCCGTCCTTGACGTGCACGGCGGTCAGCCGGTCGCCGAGGGCGGCGACGAGGGCGGGGACGTCCTGCCCTCCGGTGAGAGCCCAGAACAGGTCGAGCTCGAGCTGGACGCGCTCGTCGGTGAGCGCCACGAAGCGCTCGTACGCGCTCTGACCGTCGAAGGACGCGACGAACTCCTGGGCGTGGTTGTGGTATCCGACGGTGAGGCCGTAGGTCGCGGCGAGGTCGGCGGCGCGGTTCATCCGCTCGGCGATGTCGGCGACGCCGTCTTCGGTGAGCCACCGCTCGGGAGCCACGAACGGGTCGATGACGGTGGACATGCCGATCTGCGCGGCGGCTTCGAAGACGACCTCGGGAGCCGGGGTGGGGATCGAGCCGTCGGGGGTCCACAGCTCGTCGGTCAGCAGGGGCGCGTGGCCCGTGGGCGAGACCAACCCGCTCGCGTCCAGCGCGGCGCGGATCTCGGCGGGGCGGCGGACGAAGTCGAACGCCTCCACGTTGCGCAGGCCGATCGCGGCCAGCTTGTCCAGCGAGCCGGACATGTCTGCGGAGAAGTCCTTCGCCAGCGAATACAGCTGGACCGAGGCCTCGGGAAGGGTCATGGTGCACGTCCTCCGGGTACGTCGTCGTGGGGATGGCGCGGCAGCGGCGCCGTGTCCTCGACGATAGCGGACAAAACCTCCGAGTGGAAGTTTTTGTCTTTGGTCCGGCCGAGACGGCGGCGGGCATCTCGGCCCGATCCGTACACTCCACAGGCGGAGGGCACCATGAACGCAGACCTGATCGTCGTCCTCGTGCTGCTCGTCGCGAGCATCGCCATGTTCGCGGTCGGCAGGCCCCGCATGGACGTCGTCGCGGTGATGCTGATCGTGGCCCTGCCGCTCAGCGGCGTCCTCTCCCTCCCGGAGACCCTGGCGGGCTTCGCCGACCCCAACGTGATCCTCATCGCCGCGCTGTTCGTCGTGGGCGAGGGGCTCTCGCGCACGGGGGTCACGTATCGGCTCGGGGACTGGCTGGCGCGCACGGCCGGGGCGCACCTGGCACGGACGATCGTGCTCCTGATGCTCTGCGTCGCGCTCCTGGGCGCCGTGATGAGCTCGACGGGAGTGGTCGCCATCTTCATCCCCGTCGCGCTCAGCGTCGCCGCGCGGACGGGGGTGTCGCCGCGTCAGCTGCTCATGCCGCTCAGCGTCGCGGGACTCATCAGCGGCATGCTGACCCTCATCGCCACCACCCCGAACCTCGTCATCGACGCCGAGCTGACCGCGGCCGGCCACGACGGGTTCTCCTTCTTCGCGCCCACCCCTTTCGGCCTGGTCATCCTCGCGCTCGGCATCGGCTACATGCTCTTCGCCCAGCGCTTCCTCGTCGCACCGGGCGGCGAGGCGGGGACCGACCGCCGCCGGACGCTGTCGGCGCTGCTGTCGGACTACGGCGTCGGAGCGCGCGTCCACGGGTATCGCGTCGCCGCGGGTTCGGCGCTGATCGGCACGTCGCTCGGGCGCGTCCCCGTCCGCGCGGCGTCCCCGCTGCTGGTCGAGCGAGGCCGGCTCTGGCGCGCGTCGCGCCAGAGCGCCGCACCGGATGCGGTCCTCCGGCAGCGGGATCTGATCTACCTCGACCGGGAGCTCTCCGCGGCGGACCGCGACGGGCTCGGCCTCGACCCGGCAGGAGCACGCCCCGACTTCTTCGAGCGGTTCGCCGCGCACCTGGCGGCGACCGAGGTCATGATCCCGCCGAGCTCCAGCGCCCGCGGGCACACCGTCGACGAGCTCGCGCTGCGGCAGCGTCATGGGCTCGTCGTGCTGGGCGTGCGCCACCGGAGCACGAGCCGATCCGTGCAGGACGCCGTCGAGCCGCTCGCGACGGGCGACACCCTGCTGGTCACCGGCCGCTGGGACGCGGTGCGACGCCTGCAGGCCGAGCGTCGGGACTACCTCGTCCTGGAGCTTCCCGCCGAGCTCGACGACCTCGCCCCCGCCGCAGCGCGGGCTCCGTTCGCGCTGCTGAGCGTCGCGGTGATGATCGTCCTCATGGTCACCGGGGTCGTGCCCAACGCGATCGCCGCCCTGATCGCGGCGCTGATGATGGGGGTCTCGGGCTGCATCGACATGCCCAGCGCCTATCGATCCATCCACTGGCCGACGCTGCTGCTCATCGTCGGCATGCTGCCCTTCGCGCTCGCGCTGCAGCGCACCGGCGGCGTGGACCTGGCCGTCGACGCGTTCCTCGGCACGTTCGGAGGCGCGAGCCCCACGGTGCTGCTGGCGGCCGTGTTCGCCCTCACCGCGCTCGTGGGACTGTTCATCTCGAACACCGCGACCGCCGTGCTCATCGCGCCGATCGCGATCCACATCGCCGACGAGCTGGGCGCCTCGCCGCTGCCGTTCGCGATGATCGTCGCCCTCGCCGCCTCGTCGGCATTCGTGACGCCGATCTCGTCGCCGGTCAACACGCTCGTCGTCGAGCCCGGCCGCTATCGGTTCGGCGATTTCGTCCGCATCGGAGCGCCGTTCGCACTCCTCGTCATGGTCGTGAGCGTCGTGCTCGTGCCGATCCTGATGCCGCTGTACTGACGCCCGGGACAGCGCGCGGGACGGTCAGAGCGTTCCGAAGGGACCGCTCACGAGCGAGATCGCGCGGGTGTCGGCCCCGACCGATCGCCCCATCTGCTTCGAGATGCGCAGCACGACCGCGCGGTCGGCGATGCGCGCGCCCTGGAGGGCGGTCTCCAGGGCGATCTCGAACCTGTTGACGTCGGCGAGGGTGCGCAGCCACACGGCGAGGATGAGGTTGTAGCGGCTCGCCGCCGTCATCGCCAGTCGCACCTCGGGGACACTGCGGATGGCGTGTCGCGCGGCATCCACGACGCGAGCGGGAGCCTCGACGAAGTACCACGTGTAGATCGGCCACCCCGTGAAGCCCCGGGCGAGGTCGGCCCGCAGCCGCAGATCCCCGCGCTGGCGCAGAGTCGCGATCGCGTCCGCGATCCGCTGCGGACCGAACCCGGTCCGTTCGGCAAGCGCGGTGATGCTCATCCGTCCGTCCGTCCACAGCTCGTTCAGGAGTGCGCGTGTCAGCTCCTCCGGAACGTGGGCGCCGGCCCGCGGTCGCGGTGGCCTCGGCGGGCGGATCCGGGCGACCTCATCCGCGTCGAGCGCCCGCAGACGCCAGCTCGACGCCTCGATCAACAGTTCATTGGTCAGGTGCGTGCGGACGGCCCGAATGCCCTCGAGGCCGCCCAGCCGGCGCACGGCGTACGACGACAGCGACGCCATGTCGGGGGTCTGGACGAGCGCCAGCAGATCGCGCGATCCCGACGCGTGGTCGAGGACGACGACCGAGGGGTCCCGCTGGAGTGCACCGGCCACATCGTCGAGCGCCGCGAGGTCGCACTCGACCTCCAGCAGCGCTCCCTGCCCGTGATTGCTGTATCCGGTGATCCAGGCGATGCCGGCGTCCTGCAACCGTGCCCAGCGGCGGGCGATCGTCGCAGCGTCTACCCCGACCGCGGGGGCGAGGTCGCTCCACGCGGCACGCGGCTCGATCTGCAGCGCGTGCAGGACGCGGAGGTCGGTCTCGTCCAGAACGTCGTTCATGATGCTCCGAGTGGCGGTGGGAGAAGGAATTCGGTCATCGCACATCAGTATCCCGCAGGAATCCGGCAAGTTTACATCTCTGTGACATTCGACTCGGCACACTCGTCGCAGCCGTACACGAAAGGGGTCTCCGCCGTGACCATGACCGAAGCCGTCGTCGCCGACACCTCCGCAGTCCTCAAGCAGCTCGCCGCCGACGAGGTCGACGCACGCCGCGCGTCCCTGGTGGCCCTCAGCCACACGATCCACGCGAACCCGGAGCTCTCCTGGCAGGAGCACGAGGCCTCCGCCCGGATCGCCGACCTGCTCGACGCGGAGGGGTTCGCACTCACCCGAGGCGCGTACGACCTTCCGACGGCGTTCGAGGCCGTCTACGGCGACGGTGACCTCACGCTCGCGCTCTGCGCCGAATACGACGCGCTCCCCGGCATCGGCCACGCCTGCGGCCACAACGTGATCGCAGCGGCCGCCGTCGGTGCGGCACTCGCCCTCGCCCCGGTGGCGCAGGCGTCGGGGCTGCGCATCAAGCTGCTCGGCACCCCCGCCGAGGAGCACGGCGGCGGAAAGGTCGCGATGCTCCGCGCCGGCGCCTGGGAGGACGTCGACTTCTCGATGATGGTGCACGGGATGACGGGCGGCGACATCTCGGCGGCCGCCTTCGCCTCCACCGCCGTCGACCGCTTCGAGGTCGAGTTCCACGGTGTGACCGCTCACGCGGCGGGCGCGCCGGAGCGCGGGATCAACGCCGCCTCCGCCGCGACCCTCGCCCAGACCGCGATCGCCCTCCTGCGCCAGCATCTCCCCGCCGCGACGAACCTCAACACCTTCGTCTCGCACGGAGGCGAAGCGACGAACATCATCGCGGGCCGCGCCGTCGTCCAGGTGGAGCTGCGCGCTTACGAGATCGATGTCTGGCGGGACATGAAGCGGAAGGTCCTCGCGTGCTTCGAGGGGGCCGCCATCGCGACCGGCTGCCGGTGGGAATGGCGACCGACGGAGCACCCGTACGCTCCCCTGGCACCGGACCACGACCTCGCCCGGCTGTGGGACCGCAACCTCGTCGCCCGCGGCAGGACCATCACCGCCGCACCGATGGGCGGCGGTTCCACCGACATGGGGAACGTCTCGCAGGTGGTGCCCTCCATCCACCCGACGATCGCCTTCCTCGGCGAGACGGCCGTGCCCCACAACCCCGACTTCGCGGCAGCGGCGGCGACGCCCGCGGCCGACGATGCCGTCGTCGACGGCGCCGTGCTGCTGGCCTGGACAGCACTCGACGCCGCCTGCGACGCAGACCTGCGCTCAGAGCTCCACCGGCGCACCGCCGCTCGTCCCGCCGGGGCGACGCGGATCACGCTCGAGGCCTGACCGCGATCGCGCCAGGCCCCTCACCCGGAGACCATGCCATGACCAGTCACGACACGCGCGCCGGCGACGCGCCCACACGCACCGTCACCGACGTGCTCACCCTCACCCTCCGCGATCGGCGCTTGTGGGTGCTGATCGGCGCCACGATCCTGATCGCCGCCGGAGCGCAGGCGATCGGGCCGATCGTGATCCCGCTCGGGATCGCGTCGATCACGCTTCTTCCGATGATCTGGGGCATCCTCGCCGGCACGATCGTCTCGGGTCAGCGGCTGCGCCCGTTCCCGATCGACCTGCAGCAGGCGGCCACCGCGATCATGGGCGTCGCCGTGCTCTTCCTCGTCGCACGGATGTCGTTCACGATCGGCCCGAACATCCCCCTGCTCCTGCAGGCGGGCCCGGCCCTGCTGCTGCAGGAGGTGGGTCACCTGTTCGGCACGATCGCTCTCGCCTTGCCGCTGGCCGTCCTGCTGCGGATGGGACCGGCGACCGTCGGCGCGACCTTCTCGATCGACCGGGAAGGCTCGTTCGCGATGGTGAGCGAGCGGTACGGCTCGGATTCGCCGCAGTACCGCGGGGTGCTGTCGATGTACGTGTTCGGCACGATCTTCGGCGCGGTCATCGTCAGCCTCATCGCATCCCTGGCCGCATCGCTCGGGATCTTCGACCCGCTCGCCCTCGCGATGGGCGCGGGAGTCGGGTCCGGCTCGATGATGGCGGCCGCCGCCTCCGTGATCGTCTCGGCGCACCCGGAGATGCAGGACCAGGTGCTCGCGCTGGCGGCCACCTCGAATCTCATCACGGGTCTGCTCGGCCTCTACGTCGGTGTCTGGATCTCGCTCCCCCTCGCCGACCGGTTCTACAAGGTGCTCACGCGCGACAAGAACGCGGTGCTCCCGGGTCGCCGTCCGTCGACCGACGATGCTCTCCCCGCGGCGGTCGAGGCGGCGGTGCTCACGCCGCGCGCGGTGCGCGTGCCCCTGTGGGTGTCGCTGTCCATCATCTCCGCCGCCGGCCTCGTGGTCGCGGCGATCGCCACCAGGACCTTCTCCGTCGACATGGTGATCACCTACGCGCTGCTCGCAGCACTCGTCACGGTCGGGCTCGGGATCGCGACGCTGACGCGCGGTCGGGTGCCCGCGATCATCGTCGTGATGACCGGCGGGGCACTGCTGACCTCGCCGATCTCGCCGATCGCGGGCTGGCTCACGGGCATCGCGGCGTCGGTCGACTTCCTCGCCCTCATCACCGTCATGCTCACGATCGCGGGACTCAGCCTGGGCAAGGACCTGCCGATGCTGCGCAGCATCGGGTGGAAGATCATCCCGGTCGGGATCGTCTCGATCACCGCCTCGTTCTTGCTGTCGGCGGTCGTCGCCGAGTTCGCGCTGGGACTGTGGGGCCGGTGAGTCCCACCGCCGTCGAGGTCGGGCGCGGAGCCTACGTCTCCGCGCTCGACCT
Organism: Microbacterium sp. MMO-56; assembly: GCF_037146215.1. Lineage (NCBI taxonomy): Bacteria > Bacillati > Actinomycetota > Actinomycetes > Micrococcales > Microbacteriaceae > Microbacterium > Microbacterium sp. MMO-56. The sequence goes on along the minus strand of NZ_JBBCVW010000003.1, from coordinate 263,523 downwards.
GTTCTCGCTGGGCATCGGACCGTCGAGCTCGCACACGGTGGGACCGATGCGGGCCGCGCTCGCCTTCCTCGGCGCGCTGACCGCCGAGGATGCCCGCAGCCGCGTCACGCGGTTCGTCTGCCGACTGCACGGATCCCTGGCGGCGACCGGTGTCGGCCACGGCACCCCGGATGCCGTGATCGCGGGACTCCGCGGGCACGCTCCGGAGAGCGTCGACCCCGCGCTCGTGCACGGCGAGTGGGCGAGGCTCCACGCCGGGGAGACGGTGATGATCGGAGCCGTCCCCCTGGTCGCCGCCGACATCGAGTTCGCGCCGCGGGAACGGCAGCACGGGCACCCGAACGCGCTCACCCTGACCGCGTTCGCCGGCGAGCGGACGCTCGCGTCGCAGACGTACCTGTCCGTCGGAGGCGGGTTCATCCGGCGCTCCGACGGGACCGAGGAGGATCGCGGCGCGGCGTCGACGGGCCGACCGCGCTCCCGGTATCGCTCCATGGCTGAGCTGCTCGCCGCGCTCGACGGGCGCACGATCGCGGAGCTCGCCTGGTCGGACGAGGTCGCGATGCACGGCGCCGACCGCGCCGCCGCGGGTCTCGATGCGATCTGGCGGGAGATGCGCGGATGCGTCGAGAGGGGCCTGCGCGCCGAGGGCGTCCTGCCGGGCGGACTGCGCGTGCCCCGACGGGCGGCCGCGGCGTGGCGGATGCTCGCGGCGCACGGCGACCCCGCCCTCTCGGCGGAGGCGCTGTCGCTCTACGCGATGGCGGTCAACGAGGAGAACGCCGCCGGGGGGCGCGTCGTCACCGCGCCCACCAACGGCGCCGCCGGGGTCCTTCCGGCGGTGATGTACCAGGCCTGCCGGGACGGCGGTTTCGACCCGGCCGAGGTGCGCACGTTCCTGCTGACGGCGACCGCTGTCGGCTCGATCATCGCGGCGAACGCCTCGATCTCGGGAGCGGAAGCCGGGTGTCAGGCCGAGGTCGGCAGCGCGTGCGCGATGGCGGCCGCCGGACTCACCGCGATCCGGGGCGGCTCGCCCGCGCAGATCGAGAACGCGGCGGAGATCGCGATGGAGCATCATCTCGGCATGACGTGCGACCCCGTCGGCGGTCTCGTGCAGATCCCCTGCATAGAGCGCAACGCCGTGGCGGCGGCGACGGCGTTGACCGCGTCGAGGCTCGCCCTCCTCGGCGACGGCACTCATGTGGTGAGCCTCGACACGGTGATCGAGACGATGCGTCAGACCGGCGCCGACATGTCGACCCGGTACAAGGAGACCAGTGAGGCGGGTCTCGCCGTCAACGTCGTGGAGTGCTGACCTGTCGGGGGCGCCCGGACAAGACGACAGCCCCCGGCGATGCCGGGGGCTGTCGATCGTTCACTGTCTCAACACAGTGTGCGCCCGAAGGGACTCGAACCCCTAACCTTCTGATCCGTGTACGGTAGCCGCCTCCACGAGGGCGTCGAGCGGCTGACCGGTAATCCGCGCCCACGCCACTACCTGCGAAAACGACGGCTCCCGGCCGTCCGTCTCCCACGCGCTGATCGTCGCGCGTGACGCGCCCACGAGGGCGCCCATCTGCGTCTGGTCGATGCCTGCCGTCTGCCGGTAGAGGCTCAGCAGCCTCCCGAGCGTCAAGGTCCCATTCAGGGTGATGGTCGTCATGATGCGATGGTAGCGCGTCTCATGACTCAATAACGCGACACGCCGCCGACAATCCGCTATTCGTGTCGAGCCTGCCGTCATTGTGTGACGCGTGACTCAAAAACAAGGCACATGCCTCGCGCAGGCTCTCGCGCTCAGGAGGCATCTCTGCCCACGGGACAGCCGTGGGCGCACGAGGGGATGACCCAGGCGCGCATCTTGCCGCCGAACACCCGCCGCCACGAGACGGACCGGGAGACACGCGGGATGCGCTCCGCGAAACAAGATGCAACCCGAGAGACGGGCGGGGCCGCGGTAAAGGCATGACCGGGCGCGGCGATTCCCTCCAAGTCATCCCGCCCGTCTCATATCCCGTCCGTGTCGGCCTCACCCGCCGAGCACTCCAAGGCTCCAGCCTGGCTCCGTCAAGCAGCCCATGAGTGTCCCCCTCCCGCGCTCTCACGCGTAGGGGGGGGGCACCCACCTCACCAACCTTCACCATCAAGCAGGAACGACGAAGGACATGGCCCACGCACACACGTTCGACCCGCTGAGCGGATGGTGCGGATGCGGGACACGGGACACCGGAGAACGCATCAACCGCCGCGGATGGGTCTACCGCCCCCGCACCGAACCGACCACCACCACCGAGGAAGCCCCGACAACATGACCACCATCACCCGCGACGACGCAGAGTCCGCGCTTGCCGACCTCGTGGCGACCGTCATGGACGCCGACTCCCTCTACCTCACGGACGGTCACACGATCCGCGCCGCAGCGCTCTACATCGACGCGAGCGTGCGCATCAACTCCATGTCAGACGAAGCCGTGCGCCAGGTGCTCGCCGAGGCCGTCGAACACCTCGCACGGGAACTCAGCGCATGACCGGCCGACCCACCCACGCCGTCCTGTCCACGGTCACCGACGCATCCGACCTCATCGACGCCGCCCGCGAACTCGCCAAGACGGCCGACGCCCACGGGATGCCCGAGACCGCCAAACAGGTGCGAGCCATCGCCCGAGACCTCGACGGCTGGCGCACACGACTTCTGGAGGACGGCGAGGCCGACATCGCCGGAGCGCTCACGTCCATCGAGGCGGCGACCGAGTACCTGCCCGCCCACGCCGTCCACATCGGCCGAGGCGTCCGCCGATGATCCTCCCGGACACCATCCCACCCGTCCCCGGCCTCATCCTCGCCGCGGGCCTCGTCCTCGTCCTCATCCTCCAGAACCGAAAGGCGAACCGGCCATGAGCCTCCAGACCCTCACCGTGCACGCCCTGCGCGGCATGAACGTCGTAGACCTCCTGGCGACCGATGAACGTGCGCTCCAGGCGATGATGCAGAGCGACAACCCTCGACCCATCGCGCCGACCGCCCCGCGCATCCGCGTCGAGCGGTGCATCGAAGAGGACGTGTTCGGGCAGACCCGATACGCGGACGGCTGGCTCTGCATCTGGGGCGACGGCGGCTCCGACTGGTGCCCGCACCTCACCTGGCGCGGCGCCATGGACTGCGCCGTGGCGCGCGTCCGCGCCCGAGCCCTCGGCATCCTCGGCCGGTGGTGACGGTGGCCATCCGACGCGCACCACATCGCACCTCGCCCGTCCGCGCGACCGCCCAGGCCCGTCCGACGTCGATCCCACGCGCGACGTGTGAACGCCTCTGTAGCGTCGGCGGATGCGTCTCCGCTCGACCGGCGACCGAGTGTGCACGATCGGTCGGGCCATCATGAGCGCCAAGCACCAGACGGCCGAGTATCGCCGCAACGCCCGCACCGTCCGCGACCGCGTGGCATCCGTCCACCGCCGAGGCGAGGCCGTGCCGTGCTGGCGATGCCGACGCGCCATCCCGCCAGGGATGCGGTACGACGTGGGCCACGTCAACGGGCCGAGCAACGCGCTCGGCAACCTGGCGCCCGAGCACCGCCACGAGATACCGGGCATCTGTCCCGGCAACCGATCCAAGGGCGGCAAGGTCGGCGCCGCCATGACCAACGCCCGACACACACCCACGATCCCGGCCGAGCGCGCGCGAGTCTGGCCCGTCTGATCGTCGTTCTTTGAGACCGGCCGTCATCACTACCGCCACCGGCAGCAAAATCCCCCCCCTGATCAGGACATCATCCGCATGAGCGAGACCCACGACCCGACGAACCCGACCGACTGGGACGGCACGAAGGTGCCCGCCGAAGTGGCGGCGCATCCGCTGCTCCAGATGGACGCGTTTGGCATCGCTCACGCGTGGAACGATCTGCGCGACTCGGGCCGTAAGCCCCTCGACGTGTCACCGATCCGCAGCACGCACCAGGCGCGCGCCGAGTTCCTGGTGGGCGCGTGGGTCATTGACAAGATCGTGCCGCCCCGTCTCGGCGGCTCACTGCTCGGGAACCTCCAGCCCCAGATGCTCCACACCGCCGACATGCTCGCGGCCGAGCGATTCGCCAACGCCATCCTCGAGCCTCGGCGCTCCGCCAAGACCACGACCGTCTGGTGCATCCTTATCGGCCGGTGCTGGATGCGGCCGGTGTACATGGCGGGGTACACGATGCTCACGACGGCCAAGAAGGCCAACGAGCGATTCAAGCTCGACGTGCGGGACTCGATCCTCCGCAAGTGGCGCGACAAGCCGACGCGCCCCGTCAAGGTCAACGAATCGAACGGGTCGATGGGCCTGGAGTTCCCCAACGGGTCCAAGCTCGCGATTCTCTCTCCCAACGGCGACGACGTGCGATCCGGCGCCTATGACGTGCTCGTGCTGGACGAGGGCGGCGAGGCCGAGCCCGACATGTGGGACGACATCGTGGGCGCTGTCGTCCCATCGTTCGACACTCGCGGCGAGGGCGCCCAACTCGTGTACGCGGGCACCGGTGGCCACTACCGAGACGGCTCTCACTTCTGGGCAACCCTCCACGATCCAGACGCCGGTCGCATCCGCTACGGCGTGGCCGATGAGTTCGATGAGGAAGCACTGTCGTCGTGGGACACCATCGGCCCCATCATCGCGGCCCTGCATCCCGGCCTCGACGGGCTGACGACGCTGGAGTCCATCCAGCGCAACTACCGCATCCTCGGCCCCGCCCGATTCGGCCTCGAATACTGTGGCCACTTCGGCCGCGCGGCAGGCAATGACACCGCCGTATCGCTCACGGCCTGGACCACGACCACACTCCGCGGCCCCGTACCGACCGGGATCGCGCCGATGTCGCTCGCGTTCGCGGTCCACCCGGGAGGCGCGTGGGCGTCCGTCGCCGTCGCCTGGCTACTCGACGCCGCACCCGGCGACCTCGTAGCCGCAGCCAACGCGCTCGACGGCGACGACGCACCGCCCCGCATGGCGTTCAAGATCGTCCACCATCAGCAGGGAAACGGCCGACTGGAGTACGTCCTCCGCGATCTCGCGCGCGCCCACCGCCTCCCGGTCACGTACGACAACGCCCCACAGGAGCGCGCCGTGATCGAACGGCTACAGCGCATCGCCCGCCCGCGCGTCGGCGTGAACCCCATGACCATGGCCGAGAAGTCCGTTGCCACGGCAACAATGCTCAACGGCATCGACCACGGCACCATCGACCACTGGGCGCAGGAACCGCTAGACGCGTCGGCCGCTCTCGCCGTCTACCGGCCCGGGAAGATGCGCCTACTCGGCGTGCCCGACGACACCGACCCCACCCAGGAAATCACCCCTCTGGAGGCCGGTGCCGCCGCCATCCACGGCCTCCCCGTGAGCGCCCCCGTCTCCACCTTCGGCCCGATTGTTGTATCTAACTGACAAGGTTATCCACAGTCCAAGTTGGACAATCTACAAATCTCGATCCTATGGTGATGCCCGATGTCTCGACTTACGAACGCCGTCTCGGCCCTGCTCCCCGGGTTCATGTTCCCCTGGAGCACGCCGTCGCCGCACCTCCAGGCACTCGTGTACAAGGACGTGGCGGGCGCTGAGGATGCCGACCTCGTGACGCGATCCGTGGCCATGCGCGTCGCGCCGGTCAAGCGCGGTCGCGCCGTGATCCTCGGCCGTCTCTCCGACCTCCCTATGGAGATTGGCGAGGTCGTCGCCGGTGAGTTCGTCGCCGACAAGACGCAACCCGCCTGGCTCTCGGAGACCTCCAGCATCGCCACAACGCCGTGGTACCGGTTCGCGTCCGCCCTGGATGATGTCCTGTTCACCGGCTGGGCTCTCTGGTCCGTCGAGCGCGACGAGTCCGGCGCGATCACCGACGCGGACTACATCGAGCGCAGCCGGTGGAAGTTCGACGCCACTTCCCCCACGGGCGTCGCGTGGGCATTCGGCACCGAGGCCACCGGCCTCGTGTGGATGCCGGTCACCGATCCGCGCAGCGTCGTCCTGTTCGCCGGTCCCGATGACGGCCTGCTCGAATCCGCACAGGACTCCATTCGAGGATGGCGGCACATGGAGCGCGCATGGGTCGGGCGCGTCCGCAACCCCATCCCCCTCATCGTGATCGAGGAGAAGGAGCAAAACGGCGCCACGCCCGACGAGGCCAAAGCCATCGTGGATGCGTTCGCCTCCGCGCGCACCTCTCCGAACGGCGCGGTGGGTTTCCTCCCGGCCAAATACAGCATCCAGGCGATGGGCGAGGCCAAGGCGGACCTCTTCAACGAAGGCCGCAACGCGGCCCGCATCGACATCGCCAACCACATGAACCTGCCCGTTTCCTACCTGGACGGCTCCACGGCCACGTCGTCGCTGACCTACGTGACGCAGGAGGGCGACCGGCACGCCCTCATTGACGATCTGGAGTATTGGCTCACCCCGTTCGAGGCGCGGCTATCTGAGGCCGATGTCACCGGGGCCGCGGGCAAGGTCATCCGCTTCAACCGCTCCAACCTCACCGCCACGCCCAACGACCCCCACGGGGCCGAGGCGCCGCGGGACGACGCCCCCGCACAGGAGAACGCAGCATGACCAACGACCTGTTCACCATCGACGCCGAGGCGCGGACCATCCGCGGCCTGCTCATCCCCTTCGGCGAGATGTCGCGCCCCAGCATCACGGCCGAACCTGTGATGTTCACCGCCGCATCCGGCCTCACGCTCCCCGCCGACCCCGGCGTTGCCACCCTCTACGACAACGACCATGACCGGTTCGAGCCGCGTGGGCGTGGCGTCGAGTTCGAGCGCACCGACGCGGGCGTGGTCGCCACGTTCTCCATCGCCCGAGACGAAAACGGGGACGCGCTCCTGTCCCGCGCCGAAGCCGCCAAGGCCGCAGGAAAGCCCCTCCGTCTCAGCGCCGAAATCAAGAGCCTCGTGCGGGCGTCGGGCGTCGCGGTCTCAGGCATCCTCACCGGCGCATCCATCGCGACCGAGGGCGCGTTCGCGTCGGCCGCCCTGTTCTCGACCGAGACAAGCGCCCACGAAGCCCGCGAGTACACCGACGAGCACGGCGTCACCTGGCGGCGAGTCGAGGACTCGACCACCGTCCACGACGACGACGGCACCAGCACCACCACGACAACCGTCGTGGAATCCGTGACCACCGACAAGGCCGACGAGGCCGAACCCCAGGAAGAGGAAAGCGCCCTCATGACCGCCACCACCATCGTCCCCGGCCAGCCCGCAGCACCCGCGGCGCTCAGCCTCAACGGCCTGTTCTCCGCCATCGCGCGGCAGGACCCCGACGCCCTCCGCCAGTACCGCGAGGCGGGCGACCTGTTCGCGCTCGCCACCGTCCAGCACTCCGGCCCCTCCGCGGTCACCATCGGCACGGACACCCAGCGCCCCGACTACCTCGGCGAGCTCTGGACGCGCGCCCCGTACAACCGCCGTTACGTGCCCCTGCTCCAGCAGGCGGCGCTCACCTCGTGGAACATGAAGGGCTGGCGCTGGGTCGAGGGCAAGCGCCCCGAGGTCGCCGACTACTCGGGCAACACCGCCGAGGTGCCGAGCAACGCCGTGGACACCGAGCCGGTCGATGTCAGCGCGTCCCGGCTCGCCGGTGGGCACCGCCTCGACCGTCGCTACACCGACTTCAACGACCAGGAGGTTGTGGCGTCGTACCTCATCAACCAGGCCGAGGACTACAAGCGCAAGACGGACGCCAAGGCACTCGCCGCGGTCCTCGCCGCCGCGACCACGACCGCCCCCGGCACCGTCCCGAGCGGCATCGCCAAGGGCCTCGCCGCGATCGTGGACGGCGCGCTCGGCGTCATCGCGACGGAGAACAGCCCCTCGTACGCGCTCGTGGACCCGACACTCTGGCGCGACATCCTGCTCACGCCGAAGGACGACATCCTCGCGTACCTGGAGACCGGGTTCGGGTTCGAGCAGGGCACCGGCCCCGGCTTCACCATTCGGCCGGCGGCGACCTCGGGCAAGGTCGTCGTTGGCGCCAAGGAGGCGCTCACGTTCTACGAACTCGGCGAGACGCCGATCCGCGTGGACGGCGTGGTCCCGGGCAACGGCTCGAACGACGTGGCCGTGTTCGGCTACTGGGCCACGCTCACGAACAACGGCGCCGCCATCCGCTCGGTCACCCCGGCCGCCTGAGTCGGAGGGAGCACACGCAATGGCATGGCTTGACCCCCAGAACGAGGACGACGTGGACCTGCTCGGCGTCGTGTGGCCGGACGGCGCCAGCCTCCCGGAAGGTGTGCTGAAGGTCTACCTCGCAGTCGCCAAGTCCGCGTGCATCGCGTACGCTCCCGCCCTCCCCGAGGGCCACACGGTCCCCGACAGCTACCGTGTGGCCCAGGCGATGCAGGCCGCCAACGTCTACAACGCCGCGGTCGCCGCCCCGGGCGGCGACCTCGACGGCGGCGGCTACGGCCTCGTCGCCCACCCGCTCGACTGGCAGGTTAAGCAGCTGCTCCGCCCGCAGTCGGGCGTGGGGGTGATCCTGTGAGCATCCGCGCGGATCTCGCCGCCCGTCTCCGCGACGCCTGGCGCACCCACCCGACCCTCAAACGGGTCCGCGTCGTGTGCACCGAGCGCAACGTGGGCGTCATCAGTGCCCCCACCGTGCTCATCCGGCAGAAGAGCATCGGCAAGGCCAAGGAAGCGCCCACGTCTCACTGGGCGGTCGGGATGCTCATCACCGTCATCACCCGGCACACCGACCCCGAGAAGGGCGCGAGCGAGCTTGACGACATCGTGCCCGCCATCCTCGCCTACCTCGACAAGACGTTCCAACACGAGGACGCCGAGGCCGTCGCCTACGGCACCGAACGCCTCGCGTACGACATTCCCACCACCGTCCTCGCCCCGAAGGAGTAGCCCGCCGTGGCCAACATCGTCCCCGTCCCCATCGTTCTCAACGACATCGTGCTCATCATCGGCGCGGACAACTACGAGGCCGCCGTCTCCAAGGCGGAATTCGTCCCGACGACGCCGACCGTCTCGTTCTCGGGCATGACCCCCGGCAGCATGATCCAGCTCGCCGCGACGACATCGTGGGTCATGAACCTCGATTTCGCCCAGGACCACGCGACGGCCAAGAGCCTGAGCCTCTACCTGCTCGACAACAACGGGCAGAACAAGAGCGTCACGCTCAAGCCCAAGAAGCCCGCCAGCGGCACCGCGCCGACGTACACGATCACGGCCATGATGATCCCGACCACCATCGGTGGCGCCGTGGACACCATCGCCGCGTCGTCCGTCACCCTGCCGTGCTCGGGGCAGCCGGTCCGCACCGTCGCCTGACCCATGATCGACGCCCGCGAGTCCCGCGAACTACGGGCGGTCATCCTGGCCATCGCCAACGTGGACAAGCCGCTCCGCAAGATGATCCGGCAATTCACGAAGGCGATGGCCGCACCCGAGTTCCAGAAGGCGATGGCCGCCCGAGCGACAACCGGTCTGGAGCGGCGGGCACTCGTGGATACGTCCATCGTGACGGTCTCCGACCGCAACGTGCGGATGCAGTCCGCCTCCAAGGGTCGGCCGCTCTCGGGCGGATTCAACCCGAAGGCGGACTACCCCGCGGCCGAGTGGGGCGTGGACCGCAGCCGCCGCACCACCTCGAACCGGCGCAGCCGGAAGGGCGCCGTTCACAAGGTCACCGAACCTATGCCGTCGAACCTCAAGGGCCGGTCTCGCACCGGTCACGTGTTCGGCCCCTCGGCACGCACGATGATCCCGCGCATCGGGCGCCTGTGGGTTCAGACCACCGTCCGCACCATCGCCACCGCCCTCGAAGGAAAGCAAGAGTAGATGCCCCTCACCCTCGATATCGCCGCGAACACGCGCTCCGCCGTGTCCGGCGTAAAGGACGTGGGCCAGGCGCTCGAAAGCGTCGCCGACTCTCTGGACGACCTCGCGCGCGACGCGGCGCGCAGCGGCGACCGCGCGGAGCGGGCGTTCTCCGACATGACGCGGGAAGCCAAGAAGGCAGATCGTGCCACCGACGACACCCGCCAGGCGGTCGGCAAGGTGTCTGACTCTCTCGGCGACCTCGCGCGCGACGCGGACCGCAGCGGCGACCGTGTGGAGCGGTCATTCGCAGACATGGTGCGCGAGGCCAAGAAGGCCGACAAGGCTATCGATGGGATCGGCGACGGTGCCAAGAAGGGATTCGGCAAGGCGAGTGACGCCGGGGCCGAGTTCAAAGACGAAACCCTGTCGAACCTGTCCGAGGTTACGTCATCGTTCAACGGCTCGATGGAGTCTGTTGGCGACCTTGTGCAGGGCACCCTCGGTGGTCTGACGCAGGGTCTCGGCCCCGGTCTGGGCATCGCCGCAGCCGCAGCCGCCGCAGGCGTCGGCGTGATCACCGACGCTTTCGTCAAGGCGGGCGAGGCGGCCGACGAAGCCCGCGACTCCGCATTCCAGTTCGCCTACGACGTCGGCGGCGCTCTCGATGCCGCGGGCTACACGCAGCGCATCGCCGAGTGGACCGGCGATACCGAGAAGCTGAAGCAGGCACAGGACATCGCGAAGGTCTCCGGGCAGAACGTCGCCGACGTGATCAACGCACTTGCCTCTGGCGGCGCGAAACTCGACGCCCTCTGGGATGCCTTTGAGAAGGGCGCCAACACCACCGACGTTGCCACGAACCGCGCTCTGGAGCTGGAGGGCGCTCTCAAGGGCACCCGGGAGGGCTACCTGAACGGCGGGGACGCCGCCCGGATCGCGGCGAGCCTGAACTACGAGTACGCGACAAGCGTCGGCGTGGCGACCGGCGAAACCGACGACCTGGGCAACGCAATCTACAAGCTCCCCGACGGGAAAGACATCGTCGTCAACGCGAAGACGAAGACCGCGTACGAAGACCTCGACGCGCTGGAGCGGCGCCAGATTTCGGACAAGACCGCATGGGTGCGACTTCAGGTCGATGACCGGGAAGTCCGCTACTACGAACCGCCCGCGAAGCGCGGAACGGTCTACTTCAGCGGAGGGAACGTGGCGCAACTCCTATGACCACCATCACGGCTAGCACCGGCTCGCCCGCCTCGACAGCCCCGGACCTCGTGCTCGGCTACGAGACCGGCCGCGCGTCTGGGACCAAGGTGCACACGGCGCTGAGCGGCGATATCGCTGTGGTCCTCGCCCCCGCACGACCGCGCTCGGGCACACTGCGCCTGCTCTACCAGAGTGAGGCCGCCGCGTTCGCCGCGGTGTCCCTTCACTCCCGCGCCGCGACGTTCACTCTGAGCGATGCGGAACGCTCGCGCGTGCACATGCAGTACACGCTCTCCGAGGGCGGACAGGTGCGCCTCGCGCTTGACGAGACCACCCTCGACGCGTTCGTGGTGACCGTGGATTACCAGGAGATTATCCCGTGAGCATCACCCTGCAACCCTCCGCGGAGCTTGTAGCACCGGGCGTCATCGACACCCCCGCGCGCCCCACCGAGGGCCGCGCATCGCTCGACGCGACCCGCGTGCCGTTCGCACAGGCGGAGGTCACCCTGCCGATCACCGAGGACGCCCTCCCGCTGATCGACAAGCTCGACCCTCGGCAACCTCTCCGCGGCACGCTCACCCTCGCCGAGCAGATCGCAAACACGTCGCGAGTGTTCGACCTCGCAGTGCAGTCGCGGCGGGTGACGCGTGACGGCCGCACGATGACGGTGAGCCTCGGCGGCGATGAGACCCTGCTCCAGCAGTATTACCCGCTGACCGAGGACCGGGCACCGCTCGACCGCCAGGACTCTGTGCGCGCGGTGTGCAACTACGTCCTCGGCAAGGTCATCACTCTGCGCCGGAACCTCATCCCGAACTCTTCCACGTCCGGCACGGGAGGGTGGTCGGCAGGGCGCGCGGGAACGTCGGGGCATGTCGTCAACCTGAGCAACGCGGGGTCAGACGTGCGGGCGACACTGACCACATCAGGCGGGTCGGGTGGCTCGTGGTGGCTGGCCACCAACAGCATCGCCATCGACTCTACGAAGCCGCTATCCATGCGCGGGCGCGTGCGCGGAGAGTCCGCCGCTTTCGCGTTCTATGTGGAGTTCATCTTCTACGGCGAGACGGGCGGAAGCTCGATATCCACGGTCACGTCGCCAGTATTCACGTCCTCGAGTTCCGGATACATGTGGGCCGCGCTGGAGGGCGTCACACCGCCGCCTGGAGCGGTGACCGTGGTGATGCGACTGCGTCGCGTCGGTGGCGCATCGGGGAACCACATCGGCGGCTATCGGTGGGTAATGGAGCAGGCGCCCGCCGCAGGAGAGTACTTCGATGGGAACACCGACCGCGCCGACGGCATCGACTACGCCTGGGAAGGTGCCGCGAACGCATCCCCGTCGCGGTCGTTCCCTCGCCTCAAGTCGTCGCCGGGTGTGGACGCGAACGCCACCGCGTACTGGACGGTCACGAACCTACTCACTGAACCGGGACACGAGGGCGCGCTGGGGTGGACGACAGGGACCAACGCGACCGCGCTCGGTCCCGCCTCGCCCGCTCGCAGCGGCAGTGTCGCGGCCCGGTGGACCGCACCGGCCGCGGGTGCGACGTGGATCGACACGGCAGGACCGATCCGTGTGCAGCAGGGCCGCACCTACACGATCAGCACGTTCATGCGCGCCGTCGCGGCTATCCCGGGCCGGTTCATGGTCCGGTTCCGCAACGACGCCGGAGTGATCCTGCAAGAGACGTTCTCTCCGCAGACGCCCCTCACGTCCGCCTATCAGCGTCTCGTGTACTCGGCTACCGCGCCTCCCGGCGCCACGCAGGCGACCCTCCACATCGGTGCGATCACGACCGGATCGAACCAACAGGTGTGGAACGACGATGCGATGTTCTACGAGGGCACGGAGGAAATCCCCTTCTTCGACGGGAACACCCCGAACGACGCGAACTACACCTACGCATGGTCGGGCGTCGCGCAGCAGTCCACCTCGACCCGCACACCGGTGGTTGACCGGCCCCTCGAAACGTTCTACTGGCGACCCTCCATGTCGGGGTGGGAGTTCCTCATGGCGCTTGTCGGATCGTTCGGTTACCGACTCTTCTGCGACGAGCGGCGCAATTGGTTCCTCATCGATCCCAACACCTACGTCCTGCCTGGCGAGGTCGCCACCGGCGCCGTCGCGACCGCAGCAACCGACACCATCGACCGCACCGACGACGCCTACGTCACGGGCGTGTCGATCCTGTGGAAGTGGCGCGACCGGTGGGGCATCGACCAGGAACGCACCGAAACCGCAGGCACAGCGGGTCGGGTGCGTAACCTCACCTTCGACCGCCCCTACCCGGGGACGGGACTCGCCGCCGCGATCCTGGCCCGCGCGGCGGGGGCCGGTCGGGAACACGACGTGACCGCGTTCATGGACCTCACCGCGACGCCCGCTATGAAGTTCTCCGCCACGTTCCCCGGCGTCGCCACACAGCGCGCACGGGTCACAGCAGTCGAGTGGGGCATCCGCGACGGCCTCATGCGCGTCACCGGACGCAACGGCAACAGCGTCCCCGACGCGCCCGCCGCGCCCAAGGTGACCTCGCCCGTCTCGGGGCGTCTCGTCGTCTCCTGGAGCCCTCCCGCCGACGACGGCGGGTTCCCGATCCTCGACTACACCATCGGCGTCAACGAGGGGAACAACTCCGGGGACGACATCCGCGGTGTCACGAGCCCCAACACGTCGAACGGATGGGCACCCGGCGTCAAACAGGTCTACGTCGCCGCACGCAACATCTACGGCCGCGGACCGTACTCGCCCGCCACCCTCGTCACCGTCTCCTGAAGGAACCATTGTGCGTCGTCCAGTCAACGAACCTGTCCGCATCACCGGCGACCGTGCCAGCCACGCCGAGTATGGCGTCGGTCCGGCTACCGACTACGGATGCGACATCGGCACGCCCGTGCTCGCGCCGTTCGCCGGATGGGTGAGCACCTACGTCACCAGCGCGGGCGGCCTCGGCGTCATCGTCGAGGGCGCAGACGCGACCTTCTACGGACAGCACCTACGGGTGCGCCTCGGCGCGGGGCACTACGACGAGGGCGACCGCATCGCCCTGTCAGGCAACTCCGGCACACAGACCACAGGTCCGCACCTCCACTGCTACGTCATCGTCCACGCGACGGGCGAGCGCCTGGCGATGGAGGAATACCTCGCCCGCGCCGCATCCGTCGACGCGCAGCCCTTCGAGCCCCCGACACCCCCGAAGCCCTCGACCTACTACCTGGAGGACACCATGAGCCAGCCGAAGTTCTACGCCAAGGGCGACAAGAGCCCCGAGGTCTACGCGGTCTTCACCGACGCGTGCGACACGAACAACCCCACGCAGGGCGGCGCGTACTGCGCCCGCCGCTACGTCACGCCCGGCGAGCTCGCCGGTGTCCAGGCCAAGGGTGAGAAGGTCGTCACGCTCAGCCAGTACGACCTGGACATTCTGCCGAAGGTCGCCGGGTCCCGGTGACCCTGACCATCCTCAACACTGCCCGCGTCTACCGCACGGCGCGGGCCGCTCAGCGGGACCGGGGCAACGCGCCCGCGCTCACGGCGGGGACGTACCCCGTTCAGGAGCAGCGCGGGCACCTCGCCCGTCTCCCGGCCGGATGGATCAACACGAAAGGACACACGTGAGCACAGAGCCCATCGAACTCCTGTATGAGCGACTCAAGGTCATCGAGCGCGAAATGGGAGCGATCCGGGCCGCCCAGATCGCCACCCGACCCCAGTGGCCCGCCATCGCGGCCGCCATCGCCGCCGTCCTCGCCATCATCGTCACCATCGCCGACAAGCTCTAGGAGAGTCATGCGCAACATCAAGTGGTACCTCGTCCGCCGCTACCTCTACGGCGTCGCCCTCGCCGTGCTCGGCATCCTGACCTACCACAAGGTCATCCCGCCCGAGGCCGCACCGGTCTACCTGCCCCTCGTGCTCGCCCTGTTCAACACGCGGCCTCCCGCCGTGCCGGACGAGACGGCCTAGGAGAGCCCACGGCCCGCGGCGAGCCGTGGGCCGGTCCGGCTCGCCGCCTCAACGATCCTCCGTTTCCGGTCGTCCGGTTGCCGGACGTAGACCCGGACCATGTTGAGGTTGGCCCACCCCATCAGATCGGCGATCACGTACGGGTCGCCCTCCGCCTGCACCCAGAACCTCGTGGCGGCCCGATGCCGCAACTTGTGCATCGTCCAGATGCCGCCCAACAGACGCGCCACGCGCTTGCCTACCCATTGGGGCGAGACGTGGCCGTCGTCGTCTCCAGGGAACAGGTAGCGCATCCCGTGGACCTCAATGAGCCCCAGCAGCGCCTCGGCCATGGCACGCGTCAGCGGCACGTAGCGAATCTTCCCGCCCTTGCCGTGCACGCGCAGGTCGTACCCGAGCAACGTCTCCACGACATCGCGACCGCGGATCACCGCGACCTCGGCTCGACGGAGACCATGCTCCGCAGCCAAGTCGATCCATAGCGCCTCGGTAGCGTCGGCGCGGATCAACGCCTCCAGATACACGCGATCCGGGACCGGCTGAGGGTCCGGATCAGACGGCGCGATCCGCACGACGACGGCCGTAGGGTCGGTCGTCGTGAGCCCCATCGCTACGCCCCACCGGTAGAACTCAGCGAACGTGTTACGGCGCCCGCGTTTCGTCTCGCGCGCCCACGTCTGCGCGTCCATGTAGGCGACGAGGCCCGCGCCGTCGAGCGCCCAAGGTCCGACCTCCACGCGGGCGGCCATGTGGACGAGGTGCTGTCGCCTCGTCGCGACGGACGTGGATGCGATGCCCCCCGCTCTCTGAGCGGCCAGGAAACCCTCTATCGCCGCATCCCATTCTGGTGCCATTAGGACGCTCTCACAGAATAAGCATATGTAGCGTTCACCCGGCGTTTCGGCGTGCATAACGGGCCTGTGCGGCCTGCCGAGACGTGCCGAGCGCGGCGCCAATGTATGCCCACGAACGGCCCACCGACCGCTGTCCATCGATAGCCACTTGGATAGCGGCCTCCAGGTCGTCCCGGATCGAAACGAGTTCGGCAAGCTCGAACTCGTCCGAGTCCGCCACGCGGACGCCCACGGCCCGGATGATGCGACGCGCGAACGCGAGCATGGCGAGCGTATCCACCTCTCGACGGGCCATCACACCACCCCCGATCCGTTCGCCGTTTCGTCGTCAATCCGCGATTGACACCCGTACTGCGACAGATTGGCCAAGGTGCGTGCGCGCGCGGCGCAGTCCGGACAGACGATCTTGTCGGCGGCGAACCCGAGGCGCTGTAGGTCGGGGGTGGTCGGAATATGTGCCCGACTCTTCACAGAGGGGAGAGCGTCCCCGCAGTAGTCACAGCGGATCAACGTGCCCCGGATGGACGCGAGGCCCGCCTGGGACGAGATACCGCCCACGACGACGGTGGGAATGCTCATCGGCTCGCCTCGGCGAACTCGGCGGTGACGATGCCCCAGAACGCGTCGTGCAACTCGGGGGCGCACCATCCGCAGGAGCACCCGAGAGGGCAGTCTCCACGGTCGTGCCAGTCCCGGCACGGGCATCGATACGACGAAGGCCCGCCGTGGCGGGCCTGGTCGCACTGTCTCAACTCAGTGTGCGCCCGGAGAGACTCGAACTCCCAACCTTCTGATCCGTAGTCAGATGCTCTATCCATTGAGCTACGGGCGCAGTGCGGACTTCCTGTCCGGAAGGCCGTAGATCAGCTTAGCGCACGCGGAGGGATACGCCGAATCGAGGCCTACTCCCACTCGCCGGGGTCCACGGCGCCGGGCGCGAGCGAGCCGTCGTCGACGATGTCGGGCAGGGCGCCGCTCTCGCGGAGCCGCTGCTGCGTACTCGCGCTGCGCCGGTGGGCGCGGAGCTTCGGCAGGTCGACGAGGCGCAGCGCCTGCATCCGCGCGGTGCGCATGCGCTCGTAGTCCGGCTCGAGGTCGGGGCGGTACGAGGCGATCCGTAGCGTGCTGTCGATGTTCTTCGCGACCTCGGCCCAGGCGGCGTCGCGGGCGTCGGCGATGAGGCGCTGGAGCTCGTCGTCGTCGGCCGCGCGGAGGCGCAGCTCGTTGGCGACGTGGAGGGACTGCTTCTCGCGGCGACGGAGGTTGCGCACGTCACGGCTGCGATAGTCGTGCGTGCCGACGGAGTCGGAGTGGCGGGTGCGGGCGCGCTTGCGCTCCCGTTCGGCGCGCGCGGCATCGGCCTCGGCCTCGTCGGCGAGCGCCTCCAGCGCGGCGCGCGCATCGGGGAGGTAGCGCTGCGGATCGAAGTCCTCGCCGTCGGCGAGGATGTGCACCAGGATCGTGTTCTTCAGGCTCAGCCGCGTCGCCGCGGACGCGATGTACAGCCCCTCCGCGACGACATCGCGCGTGCGCGTGCGCCTGCGCCGACCCGCCCGCTCCTCGACCACGACACCACCTCCCCTCGATCCTAGGCAAGGTGGCCCGCGGGAATCGATGGCGGCGGCGGATCAATCCGGCTTCGTGTACCGGTCCGAGCTCAGGCCGATGATGAAGAAGCCGACGGGGGCGATCAGCAGCAGCAGCACGATCGAGAAGAAGACGCCGTGCCCGAATCCGCGCCCGATCCGGACGGCGACGATGACGAAGAACACGAGGTTGACGAGCGGGATGATCGCGAGGAGCCCCCACCAGGCCGAGAATCCGGCGATCTTGACCTGGATGAACCAGTTGACGATCGGGATGAAGGCGAGGATGCCCGGATAGCCGGCCTTCGAGAAGACCCGCCACATCGCCACGGCGAGCAGCACGTAGTACGTGAGGAAGAGGACGGATCCGAGTCCGTTGCCGAAGACGGACTGCCATTGCTCCAGAGTGCCGTTCACGCGGCACAGCCTAGGGGAATCCGCTCGCTGGACGGAAGCGGGACCCTCCCGCTCCGGACGGATATCACGGCCGCCGGGAGACCGACAAGCCCTTTCTTCCCGCGGCCGCCGGTCGTAGCGTGGGGACGTATCCGTACCGGCCCGTCGGGCCGGATCCGTGCGATCTGGGAGGAGCGAACATGGGTTTCATCGATGACGCGAAGGACGCCGCAGAGACGGCGGGGCGCAAGATCAAGGACGCCTTCGAGGACACGGCCGACCGCATCGGCGGCAAGATCGACGAGGCGAAGGCCGACGCCGAGGTCAAGAAGGCCGAGGCCGAGCGCGACTCCGTCGAGAAGCGCAACGAGGTCAAGGCGGAGCTGCGCGGCGACGACAAGTGAGCGCCGTCTCCTGGCGGGTCAGAGAGCGCTGATCCGCCAGGAGACCTCGACGCCGTCCCCCGCCGGGAGGACGATCAGTCCGGCGTCGTAGTCGTAGCGATCCGCGTTGAAGGCGTCCGGTGCACACGTCATCGGCTCGACCGCCAGGCCGATCCGGTGCGACGGGTCGGCGGCGCCGCCCGGACGGTCCGCCGTGTGGATCTGCACCCACGCGCACGCGTCGTCCCACGTCATCTGCACGCCGGTGCCGGACGGATCCAGGACCCGCACGGTCGCCGTCCCCTCCGCATCGCGCGAGAGACCGGTGTACGCGTGGTCGATCTCGACCGCGCCGAGCGGGCGCGGCGAACGCCAGTCGAACCTGCCGGGGTCGGCGGCGGCGACGTCCTCCAGCGCGATCGGCGAGAGCCGGTCGGGCGTCACCTCGAGGACGCGGTCGGCCGGCAGGTCCAGCGACCAGGAGTCCAGGGGGCCGGTGCCGGCGACGAGATACGGGTGCGGCCCCGTCCCGAACGGTGCCGCCCCGGGCCCGGCGTTGCGGGCGCGGACGGTCTGGGTGAGTCCGTCCGCGGCGACCCGGTACGTCGTCTCCACCTCGACCCGCCACGGATACCCCGACTGCGGCTCGATCGTCGCGGCGAGCGTCACCGCGTCGGCGGCCTGCTCCACGACGGCGAAATCGAGCCAGACGACCAGCCCGTGCAGGGCGTGGCCGCGGTCGGGCTCGGTGAGGGCGACCTGCTGCTCCTCGCCGTCGAAGACGTAGCGCCCGTCGACGATCCGGTTCGGCCACGGCGCCAGCAGCGCCCCGCGGTAGCCGGGGCGCACCTCGTCCGCCGAGAACGGCACCACGAGGTCGCGGCCGTCGTGACGCAGGGTCCGCAGCGTCGCGCCGACGCTCGCGATCTCGGCGACGTACGCACCGGATCGGATGGTGTGGGCGGTGCCGGAGAGGGGGCGGTCGGTCATGTCGTCAGAGTCCCTGTGCGAGTCGGTAGTAGGCCTGGTTCCAGCGGATCTCCCGCTGGAAGTCGCGCACCGTCGTCTGCTCGTCGATGACGAGCAGCTCGGTCCGGGCGATCTCCGCGAAGTCGCGGAACACCTCGATCCCGACGGCGGTCGTCATCACCGTATGGTGTGCGGCGCCGGCGGTCAGCCAGCACGCCGCGCTCGTCGCGAAATCGGGCGCCGGCTTCCAGATCGCGCGCCCCACCGGGAGCTTCGGCAGGTCGGGCGCCTCCACGTTCTCCACGACGTTGGCCACGAGCCGGAACCGGTCGCGCATGTCGCTCATCGCGACGACGAGGGCGGGGCCGGGGTCGGCGGTGAAGACGAGCCGCACCGGGTCGTCCTTGCCGCCGATGCCGAGCGGGTGGATCTCCAACCGGGCCTTCGTCGAGCTCAGCGAGGGGGCGACCTCGAGCATGTGCGCGCCGAGGATCTTCTCCTCGCCCGGGGCGAGGTCGTACGTGTAGTCCTCCATGAGGCTCGCCCCGCCGGGGAGGCCCGCGCCCATGACGTTCGCGACCCGCACGAGGATCGCCGTCTTCCAGTCCCCCTCCGCGCCGAAGCCGTAGCCCTCCGCCATGAGGCGCTGCACCGCGAGCCCGGGGAGCTGTGTCAGCGACCCCAGGTCCTCGAAGCTCGTCGTGAAGGCGCCGAACCCGCCCGCCTCGAGGAACGAGCGGAGCCCGATCTCGATGGCCGCGCCGTCCCGGAGCGACTGGTGGCGCTCGGCCCCCGGAAGCAGCTCGTCGACGACGTCGTACTCGGCGAGGTAGGTCTCGACGAGCGCGTCGATGTCGGACGCGGATGCCGCGGCCACCGCGTCGGCGAGCTCGTTGACGCCCCACGTGTTCACCTGGACGCCGAAGCGGAGCTCGGCCTCGGTCTTGTCGCCCTCGGTGACAGCGACGTAGCGCATGTTGTCGCCGAAGCGGGCGAGCTTGAGCGTGCGGGCCGCCTGCCAGCCGGCAGCGGCGCGCTGCCACTGCTCGATCTGCGTCTGCACGGCCGGGTTCGAGACGTGGCCGACGACGGTCTTGCGCGGCACGCCCAGGCGCGTCTGGATGTAGCCGAACTCGCGGTCGCCGTGTGCGGCCTGGTTGAGGTTCATGAAGTCGAAGTCGATCTCCGCCCACGGGAGGTCGACGTTCGCCTGCGTGTGCAGGTGCAGCAGCGGCTTCTGGAGCGCGTCCAGGCCCGAGATCCACATCTTCGCGGGGCTGAACGTGTGCATCCAGGCCACGATGCCGATGACCGCGTCGTCGGCGTTCGCCTCGAGCGCCAGGCGGCGGATGCTGTCGGAGTCCGTCAGCACCGGCTTCCACTCGACCCGCACCGGCAGCGACGCGAGCCCGGCGGCGACCTGCTGCGACTGGGCCGCGACCTGGCGAAGCGTCTCCTCGCCGTAGAGGCCCTGGCTTCCGGTGACGAACCAGACGGTGTAGCCGTCGAGAGACGTGCGCAGAGACATAGGGGGTCCTTTCAGAGGGGTCAGAGGGCGGTGACGGCGGCGCGCTCGATCGCGAGGCCCGCCCGGTACCGCTCGAGGTACGCGGCGAAACCGGCCGCGTCGGTGGTGTCGGGCGCCACGACCGAGACACGCGCCCCGGCGAAGACGGTCTCGTCGAGGTAGCGCGCCAGTGCGGGGGCGCCGTCCGCGCCCTCGGCGACGGTCCGACGGAAGGCGGCGAGCACCGCGGCCCCCCAGGGGCCGCCCTCCGAGGCGGTCTCGCCCACCGCGACGGGGGCGTCGAGCGCCGCGGCGAGGAATCGCTGGGCCACGCCGGCGGTGCGGAACACGCCGCCGTGGGCGAACATCCGGTCGATCGCGACGCCCTCCGCGGCCAGGGTCTGCATCCCGAGGGCGAGCGTGCCGAACACGCCGTACACCTGCGCCCGCATGACGTTGGCGAGCGAGAACTCCGAATCCGGGGTCCGCACGACGAGGGGCCGGCCGGCGGTGAGGCCCGCGACGGGCTCCCCCGCGAGGTGGTTGTAGGCGAGCAGCCCGCCCGCGTCCGGTGACCCGGCGAGGGCCTCGCGCAGCAGGACGTCGAACACCGCGTCGTCCTCCAGCGGCGTCCCGGCCGCCGCGGCGAACCGGCCGAACAGCCCCGCCCACGCCGCGAGCTCGCTGGCCCCGTTGTTGCAGTGGACCATGGCCACCGCGTCGCCCGCCGGCGTCGTGACGAGGTCGATCTCCTCGTGGACGCTCGACAGCGGACGCTCGAGCACCACCATGGCGAAGATGCTGGTGCCCGCGCTGACGTTCCCGGTGCGGGGCGCGACGGCGTTCGTCGCGACCATCCCGGTGCCCGCATCGCCCTCGGGCGGGCACGCGGGCGCACCCGCGCGCAGCGCTCCGGTCGGGTCCAGCAGCGCCGCACCCGTCTCGGTGAGCGCCCCGGCGTCCGCCCCGGCGGGCAGGACGTCCGGCAGGAGGGATCGCAGCGGTGGGAGCTCGCCCGGATCGAGGGCATCGAACAGCGCGACGAGTCGCTCGTCGTAGTCGAGCGTGCCGGCACCGATCGGGAACACCCCCGACGCGTCGCCGACGCCCAGCACGCGGCGCCCCGTGAGACGCTCGTGCACGTAGCCGGCGAGGGTGGTCACCGTGGCGATCCGCCCGACGTGCGACTCGCCGTCGCGCACCGCCTGACGCAGGTGCGCCACCGACCAGCGCAGCGGGATGTTGAGCCCGAACAGCCCGGTCAGCTCCGCGGCCGCCGGCCCCGTCGTGGTGTTCCGCCAGGTGCGGAACGGAACGAGCAGCTCGCCGTCGGCGTCGAAGGCCAGGTAGCCGTGCATCATCGCCGAGATCCCGATCGCTCCGACCTCGGTGATGCGTGCGCCGTGACGACGCTCCGCGTCGGCGACCAGGTCGGCGTACGCGGCCTGCACACCCGCCCAGACGGCGTCGAGCGAATACGTCCACCGTCCGTCCTCGAGACGGTTCTCCCAGCCGTGCGCACCGGTCGCGAGGACGTTCGTGGGATCGTCGGCGTCGATGAGGCACGCCTTGATCCGGGTCGACCCGAACTCGATGCCCAACGCGGTACGACCCGCGCGGATGCTCTCCCCGCCGGTCATCGCCGGTCGTCCGAGCTCTGGCCGTACACGTTCTGGTAGCGGGCGAAGAGGGCGTCGATCGCCTCCGGCGGGATGGGGATCAGCTCCCCCGCCTGGCGGGCGAGATGGACCGTGCGGGCGACGTCCTCGCACATGACCGCGGCCTTCACGGCGTCCTTCGCGCTGGCGCCGATCGTGAAGGGGCCGTGGTTCTGCATCAGGACGGCGCGCGAGCGGTGGCCGCGCAGCGTCTCGACGATCCCGCGACCGATCGAGTCGTCGCCGATGATCGCGAACGGCCCGACCGGGATGGGGCCGCCGAACTCGTCGGCCATCGCCGTGATCACGCAGGGGATCTCCTCGCCGCGTGCCGCCCACGCCACGGCGTAGTCGGAGTGCGTGTGCACGACTCCGCCCACCTCGGGCATATGCCGGTACACGTAGGCGTGCGCGGCGGTGTCGCTGGACGGGCTGCGCTCGCTCCCCGGCGTCCCGGGCACGACGGCGCCGTCGAGATCGCAGAGGATCATGTTCTCCGGGGCGAGGTCGTCGTAGGACACCCCCGACGGCTTGATGACGAACAGGTCGCTGCCGGGCACGCGGCCGGACACGTTGCCGCCGGTCCAGACCACGAGCCCGTAGCGGACGAGCTCGCCGTGCAGGCGCGCCACGTCGGCGCGGACGGCGTCGATCCGCTGCTGCACGGCGGTGTCGAACACGGGCGGGGTCACGGCGGTCATTCGCTCTTCCTCTTCGTCAGGGCCCGCTGCAGGAGCACGAACACCAGCAGGATGCCGCCGGTGATGATCGTGAGGTACTCGGGCTTGATGGAGCCGTCCTTCGTGATGATCATCCACAGCGCCGCGAGGACGAGCGAGCCGACCACCGAGCCCAGGACGTAGCCGACACCGCCGGTGAGCAGCGTCCCGCCGATGACCACGGCGGCGATCGCGTCGAGCTCCCAGCCGATGCCCGTGACGTTCTGCGCCTTGCCGCCCACCTCCGCGGTGTACACGACGGCGGCGAGCCCGGCGAGGGCGCCGCTGATCACGTAGATGAGCACGCGGGTGCGCACCACCGGCAGTCCCATGAGCTGCGCGGAGGACTCCGCGCCGCCGATCGCGTACACGGTGCGGCCGCTGCGGGTGCGGTGGAGGAAGACGACCGCGGCGATCACGACGATCACGGCGATGAAGAACCCGGGGGTCAGCACGAGGTCGTTGACCTTCGGCCCGTCGATGAGCTTCCAGTCCGTCGCGAGCAGGTGGATCGGCGCGTCGTCGGGCGCGTGCACGGGCGTCGTCGACAGCATCGACGCGAGCCCGCGGGCGAGGAACATCATCGCGAGGGTCGCGATGAACGGCTGCACCGAGAAGTACTGGATCAGCACGCCCGCGACGAGGCCGAACGCGGCGCCGAACACGATCATCAGCACGATCGCGAGCCAGCCGTTGACGCCGGCGTCCATGAGCATGACGCCCGCCACGGAGGTGAAGGCGACGACGGCGCCCACCGACAGGTCGATGCCGCCCGAGAGGATGACGACCGTCATCCCGACGGCGAGGATGATCGTCGGCGCGAAGCTGACGAGCAGGCTCGACATCGTGCCGGCGTGGAAGACGCGCCCGTAGGCGATCTCCGCGTACACGAGCATGCCCACGAAGAGGACCACCGCCGCGAGGGTGGGGATCAACGACTGGCTGCGGCCCCACACGCGCGACCAGGCGGATCCGCCGGAGACGAGCTCCGCCGCGTCGCGCTCGCGGGTCATCGATGCGTCGCTCATGCGACGACCTCCTTCGGCTGGGTGGACTCGGCCAGCGGCGCGGCGGGCGTACGCGGCCGGCTGCCGCGGTGCAGCACGATCGAGCGGATCCGCTCCGACTGCACCAGCACGAGCGCGACGATGACGATGGCCTTGAACGCCGGCGTCGCGGCGGCGGAGACCCCGAGGAAGAGCACCGTCTTGTTGAGGGTGGCGATGAGCAGCGCCCCGACCGTCGAGCCGACGATGGAGAACTTGCCGCCGGCGAGCGAGGTGCCCCCGATGACGACCGCCAGGATCGCGTCGAGCTCCATCTGATAGCCGGTGCCCGACACGTCGACGGTCATGACCTCCGACACGGTGAACAGGCCGCCGACGGCGGCGAGCACGGCGGAGAGGACGTACACGGAGATGAGGATGGGGCGCGGCCTGATGCCGGCGAGCCGGCTGGCCTGCGGGTTGATGCCGATCGCCTCGATCATGAGGCCGAGGGCCGTGCGGCGCATGACCAGCGCGACGAGGACGACGATCGCGATCGCGAGGACGAAGCTCAACGGGAGCCCCAGGAACTGTCCGTTCGCCAGCGCGCGGAAGGGCGCGTTCTCCGCGTTGGTGTTCTGTCCGCCCGTGATCACGCGGGCGATCCCGCGCCCGGCGAGCATCATCACGAGCGTGCTGATGAAGGGTTGCAGCCCGACCACCGCGACGAGGAATCCGTTGACGGCGCCCAGCAGCGCGCCCAGCAGCACCGCGAGACCGATCGCCGCGAGCATCGCGCCGATCGAGGTCGGCTGGCCGAGGCCGGACAGGGTGACCATGGCGATCGCGCCGCCGACGGCCATCACCGACCCGACCGACAGGTCGATGCCGCTCGTCGCGATCACGAACGTCATGCCGAGGGCGATCATCACGATCGGCGCGGACACCCGCAGGATGTCCAGGACGTTGCCCGAGAGCTGGCCGGTCGTCGGGTTGACGCCGACCGCGAGATACGTCGGGTCCTTCAGGGTGTTCACCACCAGCAGCAGCGCGATGCCGACGATGCCCCAGAACCACGGGGTGCGCATGAGCGCCCGCACACGGGTCATGCCTGTTCTCCTTCGACCTCGTCGGCGAGCGCGTCAACGCGCTCCTCCGCGGCGACGTCGGACTCGGCGGCGATGATCGAGACGATCCGCTCCGCCGTGACGTCCGGTCCGTTGACGACCTCGCCGACCTTCTGGTGGTCCTTCATGATGACGATGCGCTCCGAGAGGCGGACGACCTCTTCGAGCTCGGACGAGATGAACACGACGCCCATGCCGCCTTCGGCGAGCTCGGCGACGGTCTCCTGGATGTCGGCCTTGGCGCCGACGTCGATGCCGCGCGTGGGCTCGTCGAGCAGCAGCAGCTCGGGGTCGGTCGCGAGCCACCGGCCCAGGAGCACCTTCTGCTGGTTGCCGCCGGAGAGCAGCCGGATCGGCCGGTCCGGGTCGTTGGGCCGCACGCTGAACCGCTCCATGTACATCGTCACGAGCCGGTCGACCTCGCGCGCGGGGACCCGGCGCAGCCACCCCCGCTGCGCCTGCACGGCGAGCATGATGTTCTCGCGGATGCTGAGGTCGCCGACGATGCCGTCGTCGCGCCGGTTCTCGGTGGAGTAGGCGATGCGGTGCGCGAGTCCCGCCACGGGCGAGCCGATCGAGGCCTTGGCGCCCTTCACGCGGACCGTGCCCGCGTCCGGCTTGTCGGCGCCGACGATGAGCCGCGCGAGTTCGGTGCGGCCGGAGCCGAGCAGACCGGCGAAGCCGACGACCTCGCCGCGGTGCACCTCGATGTCGGTGGCCGTCAGGGCGCCCTTGCGGGCGAGTCCCTCGGCGGCGTAGACGGGCGTCTCGCTGCGGTCGCGCTCGTCCGTCTGCCGGCTGGAGCCCAGCGCACGCAGCGCGCCGAGGTCTTTGCCGATCATCTTCGCGATGAGCTGGGTGCGGTCGAGCTCGCGCGTGAGGTACTCCCCCACGAAGCGTCCGTTGCGCAGCACCGTGATGCGGTCGCTGATCGCGTAGACCTGGTCGAGGAAGTGGGAGACGAAGAGGATCGCGACGCCCTGATCGCGCAGTCGCCGCATCACGCCGAAGAGCACCTGCACCTCGGCGGCGTCGAGGCTCGACGTCGGCTCGTCCAGGATCAGGACCTTCGACCGGCTCACCATCGCGCGGCTGATCGCCACGAGCTGCTGCAGCGCGATCGAGATCGACGACAGCGGTGCGCGCGGGTCGAGGTGCCCGAGTCCCAGTGCGGCGAGGGCCTCGTGGGCACGGGCGTGGGTCGCCCGCCAGTCGATGCCGAAGAACGACCGCGTCTCGTGGCCGAGCATGACGTTCTCGCCGATCGTCAGGTTGGTGCAGAGGTTGACCTCCTGGTACACCGTGGAGATGCCTGCCGCCTGCGCGGACGCGGTGCCGGAGAGCCGGCGCTCCTGTCCGAAGACGAGGATGGAGCCGGAGTCGATCTGGTAGACGCCGGTGAGGGCTTTGATCAGCGTGGACTTGCCGGCGCCGTTCTCGCCCATGAGGGTGTGGACCTCGCCGGGCAGCAGGCGGAAGTCGACCTCGTCGAGGGCTTTGACGCCCGGAAAGGTGATCGACGCGCCGCGGACCTCGACGACCGGGAGGGGTTCGTTCTCCACGTGCAGACTTCCTCGTGTGAGTGGTGGACCGCCGAGGCGGTGGGGTGGGGTGGGGGCGCCGTTCCCGACGCCCCCACCCCGTTCTGGCGGATGCGGAGTCCGCGGGGCTTAGAAGCCCAGGCCCTCGTCGAGCGCCTTCTGAGCGGCCTCGGGAGAGTCGAACGTCGCGCTCTTGACGATGATCGTCGGGTCGACCTTCTCGCCCGCCAGGGTCTTCTTGACGGCGTCGACCGCGTCGGTGCCGAAGAAGGGGTTGTACTGGGCGACGAAGCTCAGGTCGCCCTTGGCGAGCGCCTCGAGAGCACCCTTCGTCCCGTCGATCGTCGCGATCTTCACGTCGGTGCCGGGCTTGAGACCCGCCGCCGTGACGGCCTGCGCCGCGCCGATGCCCATCTCGTCGTTCTGGGCGAAGATGAACTGGACGTTGTTGTTGTTGGCCTTGAGGACGGTCTCGATGACCGACTTGCCCTCGTCCGTCTTCCAGTTGGCCGTCTGCGCGCCGACCTTGTTCCAGCCCGCCTTGCCCTCGATCGCGGAGTCGAAGCCCTCGTTGCGCTCGTTGACGACCGAGAGGCCCGGCACACCCTCGAGCACGAAGTAGTTCGCCCCCTGCGGGAACGCCGAGACGGCCCACTCGCCCACCGAGGTGGCGACCTGCACGTTGTCGGGCGCGATGCGGGTGACGTAGAGGTCGGAGGGCGCGTCGACGCCGCGGTCGAGCAGGATGACCGGGATCTCCGCCTCCTTGGCCTTCTTCAGCGCGTCCTCCCAGCCCGAGGCCTCGGTGGCCGTCAGGAGGATCACGTCGACCTCGTCGTTGACGAAGGTCGAGAACGCGTCGAGCTGCGACTTCTGGTCGCTCGGGCTCGAGGCGGGTGCGTACTTGAGGTCGAAGCCCGCGTCCTTGGTGAACGCGTCCTTGATCGCCTTCTCGTTGGCGTTGCGCCAGCCGCCCTCGGGTCCGACGGCGACGAAGCCGACCGTGGTGACGTCGCCCGTCGACGAGCCGTCCTCCGTGGCGGCGGGGGTGCTCCCCCCTGCGCACGCCGTCAACCCGAGTGCGAGGGCACCCGCCGCGACGACACCGGTCAGAGCACGGAACCGCTTGTTCTGGGACATTCCCCATCTCCTCCTTGAGAATCAGTCCCCGCCGCCGGACTCGGCGACGAGGTGGTGCCCGTGGGGACACTCTCGTGATGCACTCGAATGTTAGCGCTCACAATCTCGGCGCCACAAGTCGGCGTTATCGAATTGTGAGCGCTCACTCCAGGCAGGCCGCTGTCGCACCCGTGCCGCACCGATGTCGCACCGCCATACCGCCGGAGCGTGCGCTAACGTCGCCTATGCCCGCGCACGACGCGGAGAGCGCTCGGAGGGCCGGGATGTCGGGAGCCGGCACGGGGCGCACGCGTCGCCCGGGCGGCAAGGTGAGCATCTACGACGTCGCCGAGCGGGCCGGAGTGTCGCATCAGACGGTGTCCCGCGTCATCAACGGCCACCCCAACATCCGCGAGGCCACCCGCGAGCGCGTCGAACGCGCGATGGCGGAGATCGACTACCACCCGAGCGGGATCGCCCGCGCCCTGGCCACCAGCCGCACGCGGCGCATCGGCGTCATCGTCGACAGCCCCGTGCAGTACGGTCCGAGCAGCACGTTCCGCGCGATCGAAGAGGCCGCGGTGGACGCCGGGTACGGCGTCAACGCGTTGAGCGTCGGCGACGACGTCGATCTCGACCGGGCGCGCGTGCAGGAGATCGACGCGCTGTGCGTGATCGCGCCGCGGTACTCGACGCTGTCCACCCTGCGCGCACGGACGAGCGGCGTGCCGCTGCTGCTCGTGAAGGCCGATCCCGAGCACGACGTCCTCTCCGTCGCGGTCGACCAGTACGCGGGCGCCGTCCACGCGGTGGACCATCTCCTGGAGCTCGGGCACCGCCGCATCCTCCACCTCGGCGGACCGCGCGACTGGGCGGATGCCCGGGTGCGCGCACGTGCGTACAGCGAGCGACTCGCGGCGGAGGGTCTGGACCCGTATCCCCCGCTCCTCGGGGACTGGACGAGCGACTACGGGTACCGCGTCGGCAGCGATCCCGCGGCGATCCCCGACGAGGTGACCGCGGTGTTCGCGGCGAACGACCAGATGGCGCTCGGACTCGTCCACGGTTTCCACCGGCGCGGCATCCGGGTCCCCGACGACGTCAGCGTGGTGGGGTTCGACGATCTGCCCGACGCGCGGCACTTCCTCCCCCCGCTCACCACGGTCCGCCAGGACTTCCACGCCCTGGGCACCCTGGCCCTCACCACCCTCATCGACGCCCTGGAGGGCCGCGCCCCGGTCGAAGGCCGGATGATCGAACCCGAGCTGGTCGTGCGCGCATCGACGGCGGCGCCGCGGGGCTGACCCCGCACTCGAGCCGGGGCGGGGCCCGTCAGGGTCGGAGCATCACCTTGAGCGCCTCGCGCCGGTCCATCAGCTCGTAGCCGCGGGCGGCGTCCTCGAGGTCGAGCTCCACGTCGAAGACGCGGCCCGGATCGACCTCCCCGGAGAGGATCCCCGGCAGGAGCGCGTCGATGTAGGCCCGCACCGGGGCCACGCCCCCGGTGACGGTCACGTTGCGCGCGAACTGGTCGCGACCCACCGGCGCGAGCGTGTACTGGGGGACGCCGACGCGGGCGATCCGCCCGCCGGGGCGCACGATGCCGAGCGCCTGCTCGAAGGCGGGGAGATGACCGACCGCTTCGAGGACGACGTGGCAGCCGTCGCCCCCGGTGAGCTCGCGGACGGCGTCGATCCCCTCCTCCCCGCGCGCGGCGACGACCTCGGTCGCCCCGAACTCGCGCCCGAGCGATGTGCGGTCCTCGTGCCGCCCCATGAGGATGATCCGTTCCGCTCCGAGCCGGCGCGCAGACAGCACGGCGAGCAGACCCACGGCGCCGTCCCCGATCACGGCGACGGTGGTTCCCGGGCCCGCTCCGCCGGTGAGCGCGGCGTGGTGGCCCGTGCCGTAGACATCGCTGAGCGTGAGGAGACTCGCGAGGTGCTCGCTGTGCTCGTCGACGGCGACCGGGTAGAGGGTGCCGTCGGCGAGCGGTGCCCGCAGCAGCTCCGCCTGGGATCCCGCCGAACCGCGACGATCGCGCAGCCCCGCGAGCCGGCACGAGGTCTGCAGCCCCTCGCGGCAGAAGTCGCACGTCCCGCAGGAGAAGACGAACGGCACGATCACCAGGTCGCCCGGCCGCACCGTGGCGACGTCGCCGCCCACCTCCTCGACGACACCGATGTACTCGTGCCCCATCGACACGCCCGCCGGGGCGGCCGCCATCGAGTGGTACGGGTGCAGATCGCTGCCGCACACGCACGTGCGCACGAGGCGCACCAGGGCGTCGGTGGGCTCCTCGATCCTCGGGTCGGGAGCGTCGATGACCCGGACGTCGCCGGGGCCGAACATGTAGGCAGCACGCATGAGTCCAGTCAACACCCCTCGGACGGCACCGCCGCGCGCGGCCTCACGGCCGGGGACCGGTGGCGACGGGGCGACCGGGCGTGTTCGACCACTGGCTCCACGACCCCGGGTAGAGGGCGGGACGCAGCCCCGCGACGGTCAGGGCGAGTGCTGCGTGCGCCGCGGTGACACCGGAGCCGCAGTAGACGCCGACGGGGCCGCCGGCGAGGTCGGCGTACTCCTCCCGCAGCTCCTCGACGGGGCGGAGCCGCCCGGTCCCGTCCAGGTTCCGCGTCGTGGGGGCGTTGCGCGCGCCCGGGATGTGACCGGCGCGCGGATCGAGCGGCTCGACCTCGCCGCGGTAGCGTTCCGGTGCGCGGGCGTCCAGCAGGACCCCGGTGCGCGCGAGGTCGGCGGCCTCGTCGATGTCGAGTCGCGGCAGCCGGCCGGGGCGCAGCGTCACATCCCCCGGGGCGGCCCGGACGTCGCCGGTCTCGAGCGGCAGACCGGCGCGGCGCCATGCCGACAGGCCCCCGTCCAGCACCCGCACGGCGACTCCGGCGTCGGCGAGCATCCACCACGCGCGGGCCGCGGCGAACGAGTTCCAGTCGTCGTAGACGACGACCGGTTCGCCCTCGCGCAGTCCCCACCGCCGAGCCGCCTCCTGGAGGGCGGCCGCCGAGGGGAGCGGGTGGCGCCCCTGCGCCGGGCCCGCGTGGGCGGCGAGCTCGTCGTCGAGGCTCACGTAGACGGCTCCCGGCACGTGACCGGCGCGGTGCGCCCCGCTCCCGTCGGGCGCGTCGAGGCGGTAGCGCACGTCGAGGACACGCGGCGGGGCATCGGATGTCTGTGCCGCGGCGAGCTCGACCGGGTCGATGAGAGGGCTGTCGGTCATGCCTCCGACGCTACGCCGCCGACGGGCGCGGTGGACAACGAGTCCGGTCGGGGGCATACTTTCAGCATGACTGAAGGTTCCGTCGTGGACACCGCCCCCTCCCGCCGCTCCTGGATCGGCCTCGCCGCGCTCGCCGCGGGGCTCGGGATGATCGTGCTGGACGGCACGATCGTCGGCGTCGCGCTGCCGACGATGATCGGCGATCTCGGGCTCGATCTCACCGATGCCCAGTGGGTCTCCAGCCTGTACGCCGTCCTCCTGGCGGCCCTCCTGCTGTCGACCGGGAAGCTCGCCGACCGCTTCGGGCGCAAGCGGCTGTTCCTGGCGGGGATCGTCGGGTTCGTCGCGGGGAGCCTCGGTGCGGCCGGCGCGGCCGGCGCCGGACCCCTGCTGGCCGCTCGCGCGGTCCAGGCCGTCGGGGCGGCGCTGATCATGCCGTCGACGCTCTCCACCGTCAACGCGGTCTTCCGCGGGCGGGCGCGCGCGGCGGCGTTCGGCGTCTGGGGAGCCGTGATCTCCGGGGCCGCCGCGATCGGTCCGCTCGCGGGCGGCCTGCTCACGCAGTACGCGTCCTGGCCGTGGGTGTTCCTGGTGAACCTGCCCCTGGGAGCGGTCGTCTTCGCCGTCGCCGTATGGGCCGTGCCGGAGACCCGCGGAACCGCGTTCCGGCGGGGGGCGGACGTCGACGGGGCCCTCCTGTCCGCGATCGGCTTCGGCACTCTCGTGTTCGCCGTCATCGAGGGGCCCGATCTGGGGTGGTGGACGCCGAAGAGCGACCTGTCCCTCTTCGGGTGGGTGTGGCCGGCGTCGGCACCGGTGTCCGCGGTGCCGGTGTGCCTGGCGGTGTCCGCCGTGGCGCTGACCCTGTTCGTGCTCTGGGAGCGGCACCGCGAGCGCGTGCAGCGCGACGCCCTCCTGGACCTGAGCCTGTTCTCGCTGCGGACCTTCTCATGGGGGAACGTGACGGCGGCGACGGTCGCGGTGGGCGAGTTCGCGCTCATCTTCGTGCTGCCGCTGTTCCTGGTCTCCGCGCTCGGGCTGACCGTCGTGCAGACGGGTCTCGTCCTGGCGGCGATGGCCTTCGGGGCCTTCGTCTCGGGCGCGGCGGCGCGCCACCTCGCCGCGCGTTTCGGCGCGCCCGGCACGGTCCTCATCGGCCTGGCGCTCGAAGTGGTCGGTGTCCTCGTCCTCGTCGTCGTGCTCTCCCCCTCCACGCCGGGCGTCGTGATCGCGCTCCCCCTCGTCGTCTACGGCCTCGGCCTCGGGCTCGCATCCGCCCAGCTCACCGGCACGGTCCTGCGCGACGTGCCCGTGGGGGTGAGCGGCCAGGCGTCGGCGACGCAGTCGACCGTGCGCCAGATCGGCTCGGCCTTGGGCACGGCGTTCGCCGGCGCCGCCCTGTCGGTCTCCCTCGCTCTCACCCTGCCCGGAGCTCTGTCGTCCGCGGGGATGTCCGGCCCCGCGGCCGAGCACCTGGCCGACGCGACCCGGATCTCGGCGGGGACGGTGATCGCCCAGCTGCGCGCCGAGGGTTCCGCGAGCGCGCTGGGCACCCAGACGGATGCCGCGATCGCCGCGCTGTCGGCGGGCTTCGCCGACGCGACCCGCTGGTCGCTCCTGGTCGCGGCGGCCTTCCTCGCGCTCGGGCTCGTGGGTGCCGCACGGCTGCGGAGGCTCGAGCGCGCCTCCGTCAGAGTGTCGCCGCCCGCGCTGCGCTGACGCCCGGCTCGCGCGCCGCCGAGCCGCGGGCTGCGGCGTCCGGCCGGAGAGCGCGAGGGCGTCCGCGCGCGGGCTTCTGATCCGAGAGCGCGAGCGCCGCGGCACCGGGAGCGAGGGCCGCCAGGCGCGCGGCGACGTGGTCGAGCCACCGCACCTCGCCGTCCGCGGCGAACAGGGCCGCCGACGGCGCCAGCTCCGCCAGCACGGCATCCGGCTCCGACGACTCCGCGAGCGGCGCGTACTGCGCGGCGAGCGCGTCGCGGCGGGCGCGCGACGCCTCCCGCTGCGCCCGCACGATCTCTCCGACGTCGACGCCCGGCAGCGTCGCGGCGACCGCGAGCTTCAGCACGAGCTCGTCGCGCACGCTCTCCGAGCGGAGCACGGGGTGCGACAGCCAGGCGCGCACGTCGTCCGAACCCGCGGGGGTGATCCGCCAGTAGACGTGGCCCTGCGCATCCGTCTCGGCCTTCTCCACGAGTCCGTCGCGCTCGAGACGATCCAGCGTGTTGTAGATCTGACCGACGTTGAGGGGCCACCGCGACGCCGTGCGGCGGTCGAACTCCGCGCGCAGCTGATACCCGTAGCACGGCCCCTGGTCGAGGATCGCGAGCAGGCTCTGCCGGACCGACATCGATCGCCTCCTCATGCATGCCGGGTATGTGCATTCCGAGTATAGGTACCCGGCGGTCTCCGTCAGTCCGCGCGCAGTCGGACGACGAGGGCGGCCACCGTCCCGATCGCGGCGCCGGCGAGCGTGTCGACGACGCGCTCGAACGCCAGCGGCAGCGTCGCGGCGTGCCCGCTCGCGGCACCGATGAGCAGCAGCACGAGCGGAGTGATGAACACGAGCGCGAGCGCGTAGTGGCGCACGACGACGAGCTCGATGAGCACCTGGAGCGCGCCGAGCATCAGCCCCACCGCCCAGATCGGCAGCGGGACCATCGCGAGGACGAGATAGACGGCGGCGCCGAGCACGGTGCCGACCGTGCGGTGGACTCCCCGGGTGGCGGCGGCCCGTCGCCCGACCGGGATGCCGGCCACCGCGATCCCCGCACACACGATCCAGTAGGAGCGCTCGGGGTCGAGGAGGACGGCGGCGGCGACGCCCGCGACCGCGACCACGGCGCAGCGCAGGGTCACCGTGCGGGCCACCGCACCCCGGGTCGTCGGGAAGAGCACGCGCAGGGGGCGAGGGCGCTCCCGGCGATAGCGCGGCAGGGCGAGCGGCGCCGCGACGAGGAGGCACGCGAAGGCGCAGGACGCCGCGACGACGGCGAGGTAGACCCCCGGATCGACGAGGCGCGCGCCGCCGTGGATCGCGGTCACCTGGGCGGACAGGCCGAAGACGAGCACGAAGAACACCGGGCCGGGAGGGCCGAGGGAGTACCGGGAGGCGAGCGCCGCCGAAGCGATCGTCACGACGACGACGCCGAGGAGCACCGTCGCCGTCCCGCCCGCCGCGGCGAGGGTCCCCGCCGCGGCGCAGCACAGGAGCGCGAGCGCGATCAGCGGCGCGAACCGCGCACGCTCGCGCGGGCGCAGCCATCCGCCGTAGATGACGGTGAACGCCCCCGCGGCGGCGAGCAGGGCGATCTCCGGATGCCCGGCGGCGGCGAGCACCACGATCGGCACGGCCATCGCCAGCCCTGCCTGCACGGCGAGGGGCCAGCGCCGGCCCGTCGCCGGGCCGAACGTCGTGAGGCTCCCGACGACGTGCCGCACCTCGCGACGGGCGCGCGCGGCGAGGGGCACGCGGTCGGAGCTCATCCCTCCATTCTCACCCGGGCGCTCCCAGCCGCCGTCCACGCAGGGTGGGTAGCGTCGGGGACATGAGCGCCAGCAGTCCCGATCTGTCCATCTCGGTCGGAGGCGACGTCGCCACGTTCTCGGCGGAGCAGCTCCGATCGATGCGCGACGAGTTCCAGCGTTTCCTGCTCGAGTACCAGTTCGGTCTGCGCGAGGTCGAGACCAAGCTCGTCATCCTGCGCGACGAGTTCCAGCTCACGCACGACTACAACCCGATCGAGCACGTCTCCAGCCGCGTCAAGAGCGCCGACAGCCTCGTCGAGAAGGTCGCGCGCAAGGGCATCGCCCCCACGTTCGAGGCCATCTGGGCCGGGATCAGCGACATCGCGGGCATCCGCGTGACGACGAGCTTCGCGAAGGACGCCTACCGCCTCTTCGACCTGCTGACCGCTCAGGACGACATCTCGGTGCGCGTCGTCAAGGACTACATCGCCCACCCGAAGTCGAACGGCTACAAGAGCCTCCACGTGATCGTCGAGGTGCCCGTGTTCCTGTCGACCGGACGCGTGGAGGTCCCCGTCGAGGTGCAGTTCCGGACGATCGCGATGGACTTCTGGGCGAGCCTCGAGCACAAGATCTACTACAAGTACGACGGCGCCGTCCCCGACGGTCTCCTGAGCGAGCTCAAGGAGGCCGCCGAATCGGCCGCCCTGCTCGACGCCCGGATGGAGGGGCTCCACGAGCAGCTGCACGGACCGCGCACCACGCCGCTCCGGCCGGTGTGAGCCGAGCGGCGCTCAGACCCGCAGGGCGCGGTCGAGGTCCTCGAGGAGATCGGCCTCGTCCTCGATACCGACGGAGAGGCGCACGACCTCGACGGGCACGGCGGCCTCGGTCCCGCGGACCGAGGCGTGCGTCATGGCGTCGGGATAGTTGACGAGCGACTCGACGCCGCCGAGGGACTCGGCGAGCTGGAACAGTCGCGTCGACTCGGCGAAGCGACGCGCCGCCGCGCCGGATTCCAGGGCGAGGGTGACGATCCCGCCGTATCCCGACATCTGGCGCGCGGCGATCTCGTGCCCCGGGTGCGCGGCGAGACCCGGGTAGTAGACGCGCGCGACGCGCGCGTTCCGGGACAGGAAGTCCGCGACGGCCGCGGCGTTCTCGCTGTGCCGCTGCATCCGCACGGCGAGGGTCTTGATCCCCCGCGTCGTCAGCCACGCGTCGAGCGGGCCGGAGACGGCACCGACGGCGAACTGCAGGAAACCGATCTTCTCGGCGAGCGCGTCGTCGTCGAGGATCAGCGCGCCGCCCACGACGTCCGAATGTCCGCCGAGGTACTTGGTCGTCGAGTGCACGACGACGTCGGCGCCGAGGGCGAGCGGGCGCTGCAGCGCCGGAGTGGCGAACGTGTTGTCCACGACGACGAGGGCGCCCGCCTCGTGCCCGACGGCGGCGAGACCGGCGATGTCGGTGATCCGCAGGAGGGGGTTCGAGGGCGTCTCGACCCAGAGGATCCGCGGCGGCCGCTCGGCGACGGCGGCACGGACGGCGTCCGGATCGCTCATGTCCACGACGCGCAGACCCACGCCCCACGGGCCGAGGACCCGGGCGAGCAAGCGGTGGGTCCCGCCGTAGACGTCGTTGCCGAGCAGGACCTCGTCGCCCGGGCGCAGGACGGCGCGCAGCAGGGCGTCCTCCGCGGCGAGTCCCGACGCGAACGAGAACGCGTGCGCACCGCCCTCGATCGCGGCGAGCTGGTGCTGCAGGGCGGTCCGCGTCGGGTTGCCGCTGCGCCCGTACTCGTAGCCCTGCCGCAGGCCCCCGATGCCGTCCTGCGCGTACGTGGTGGAGAAGTGCACCGGCGGGATCACCGCCCCCGTCGCGGAGTCGGCCTCCTGACCGGCGTGGACGGCGAGACTGGCGAAGCCGCGGGCGGCGTCGGACGTGGTCATGGCAGGCTCCTTGCGGATCGGATCGGATCGAGCGGGGTCGGGTCAGGGTCGGGACGGGATGCCGGAGACGTCGGCGACGGGGATGCCGCGGGCCTCCAGCCAGGCGTCGTCGTAGATCTTCGAGAGGTAGCCGCGCCCGTGGTCGGGGAGGACCACGACCACGACGGCGTCCGCGGGCAGCTCTCGCGCGGCACGGAGCGCGGCGACGACGGCCATCCCGGACGATCCGCCGACGAGCAGCCCCTCCTCGCGCGCGAGGCGACGGGTCATCGCGAAGCTCTCGGCGTCGGAGATCCTCTCGTAGCGGTCGACGACGGACGCGTCGAACGTGTCGGGGAGGAAGTCCTCGCCGACGCCCTCGACGGCGTAGCCGTGGACGGGTCCGCCCGAGTAGATGGAGCCCTCGGGGTCCGCGCCGATCACGACGACCTCCCCCGCGCTCGCCTCCTTCAGGAAGCGTCCCGTCCCGCTGATCGTCCCGCCGGTGCCGATGCCGGCCACCAGGTGCGTGACGCGTCCCTCGGTGTCGCGCCAGATCTCGGGGCCCGTCGTCTCGTAGTGCGCGCGGGGGCCGTGCGGATTGGCGAACTGGTTCGGCTTGAACGCCCCGGGGATCTCGCGCGCGAGCCGATCCGACACGCTGTAGTAGGAATCGGGGTGCTCCGGGGGCACGTTCGTGGGCACCTCGACGACCTCCGCGCCGTAGGCGCGCAGGACCGCGGTCTTCTCGCCGGTGAACTTGTCGGGCACGACGAAGACCATCCGGTAGCCGCGCTGCAGGGCGACGAGGGCGAGCCCCACGCCGGTGTTGCCGCTGGTCGGCTCGACGATCGTTCCGCCCGGCCGGAGCAGCCCGTCGCGCTCGGCGGCCTCGACGATGTTGCGGGCGATGCGGTCCTTCGCCGATCCGCCGGGGTTGAAGTACTCGACCTTGGCCAGGACGGTGGCGGCGAGGCCGTCCGTCACCGAGCCCAGTCGGACGAGCGGGGTGGAGCCGACCAGGTCGGCGATGTGCGACGCGTAGCGCATGAGAGGGTCCTGAGGGTGGGGCCGCGGCGCCGGGAGGGCGCGGACGCGGCGGGCTGTCGGGTCGTCGAGGAGAGCGCGGGGCGCTCAGCGACAACAGCGACAGGTCAGGGACACACCCCGATGCTACCCCCTGCGGGCCGTGGTGGCGACATCAGGCTCGGGCGAGGGCCTGCGCGAGGTCGGCGACGATGTCGGCGGGGTCTTCGAGGCCGATCGAGAGCCGGAGGGTCGTTTCGGTGATGTCCGCCTCGGCCCGCTGGGCGTCGGTCAGATGACTGTGGGTCATCGACGCGGGGTGGGCGACCAGCGAACGGGCGTCGCCGATGTTGGCCACGAGCTTCACGAGTCGCAGGCCGTCGACCACCCGGTGGACGCGCGCACGATCGAGCTCCGGGTCGGCCGTCGCGGCGAGGTCGAAGGCGAAGACGGCAGGGACGCCCTTCGGCAGATAGGCGCGCGCCGCGCCCGCCCAGGGGTTGGCCTCGAGTCCCGGATGGTGTACCGCAGCGACGCCGGGGTGCGCGGCGAGGAACCGCGCGACCTCGAGCGCGGAGGACGCATGCCGCGCCATCCGCAGATCGAGGGTCTCCAGCCCCTGCAGCAGCTGGAACGCGTTGAACGGCGACAGCGACGGCCCGAGGTCGTGCACGTACTTGGTCTTGATCAGGACAGCGAGCGCCTGGCCTGCCGCGCCGAACCGGTCCCAGAGCGTCACACCGGGGATCCGGGCGTACGGCCGGGTCAGCTGCGGCCAGCGCTCCGGGTCGGCGCCGAAGTCGAACGAGCCGAGGTCGACCACGACGCCGCCCATCGACGTGCCGTGACCGCCGAGGTACTTGGTCGCGGAATGCACGACGATGTCGGCGCCGTGCTCCCCCGGGCGCTGCAGATACGGCGTCGCGACCGTGTTGTCGACGACGAGCGGGACGCCCGCGGCGTGCGCGATCCCGGCGACGGCGCGCACGTCCAGCACGCGCGCGGTGGGATTGGTGACGGACTCCGCGAACAGGGCGCGGGTCGTCGGGCGGATCGCGGCGCGCCACGCGTCGGGGTCGTCCTGATCGACGAAGTCGACCTCGATCCCCCAGTCGGCGAAGGTCTCCTGCAGAAGATCGACCGTCCCGCCGTAGAGCTGCTGCGCGGCGACGAGGTGCTCTCCGCTCTTGGCGAGGGCGAGCAGGGCGATCGCGACGGCGGCCTGCCCCGAGGCGACCGCGACGGCGGCCGTCCCGCCCTCGAGGGCGGCGACGCGCTCCTCGAGGACGAGCTGGGTGGGGTTGGCCGCCCGGCTGTAGAGGTTGCCGACCTTGCGCAGCGCGAAGATGTCGGCGGCATCCTGCAGGGAGGAGAACTCGTACGCCGTCGTCTGGTAGATCGGCGGGGCGACGGCGTTCTGCGGGGTGCCCGGCGTGTAGCCGCGCTGCACCTGCCGCGTCGCGAAGCCGTGATCGGATGCAGCGGCGGGGGCGGGATCGACGGCGCTCATGGCATCCATTCCACCCGACGTCACGCCTGCGGCTCCACCGTGTGTCGTCGTGTTGCGTGGACCGATCCCGCCGCCCCCAGAGCGCTTACGGTGGAGGGTATGACTTCTTTCGCCGTGCCGTCGTCGGACGCGTCGGGCGCCGAGCCCGCATCGGGATTCACCTCGTCCCTGTCGGCGGACGAGTTCAAGACGGTGTTCCGCGGGCACCCCGGCGGAGTCGCCGTCATCACCGCCGACGCGGGCGACGGCCCGGTCGCGCTCACCGCCACGAGCGTCGCGAGCGTGAGCGCGGACCCGCCGCTGCTGATCTTCTCCGTCTCCTCGCTGTCGTCGTCGGCGGCGGTGCTCGCTCGCGCGGAGACCGTCGTCGTGCACCTGCTCGACGCGCAGGACCTCGACCTCGCGCGCCTGGGCGCCACGAGCGGCGTGGACCGCTTCGACGGCAGCCGGCCCTGGTCGCGACTCGTGACCGGAGAGGTCGTCTACCACGACGTGCGGGCGTGGGTGCGCTGCGCGATCATCCAGCGGATGGACGCGGGCGGGTCGACCGTGATCGCGGCGCACGCGCTGCAGGCGCAGGTCGAGCGGGACGCCGCCCCGGGCGAGGCCGCCGACGCACTCGTCTACCACAACCGCACCTGGCACCGCCTCGGCGACCACTCCCGTCTCACCCCCTGAGCTCGTCCGCGCGCGCAGGGGGCTGCGACCTCGCGCCGATCTACACTGCTGACATGGGCACGATCTACTACGGCGGCTCCGCCACTCCGATCCACATCGAAGACCGCGCGCTGGCACATCTGAAGGTCGTGGTCGCCACCAAGCTCCGCCGCGGCGAGAGCTTCACCGTCTCGTGGCCGCATCCCGACGACGAGC
The DNA here is from genome assembly GCF_037146215.1 of Microbacterium sp. MMO-56. Classification (NCBI taxonomy): domain Bacteria; kingdom Bacillati; phylum Actinomycetota; class Actinomycetes; order Micrococcales; family Microbacteriaceae; genus Microbacterium; species Microbacterium sp. MMO-56. The sequence continues at coordinate 223,645 of NZ_JBBCVW010000003.1, read as the reverse complement.
CGGGCGGCCGCAGCACCATCTGGCTGCATCCCTCCATCGCGCTGCGCTTCGTCTTCGACGACCCGGAACCGTCCGAGCTGAACCGGTCGTTCATCGAGGCGCTCGCGCAGTCGGCCAACTCGTCCGGCGGCATCATGCTCGTCTCCGAGCAGATCGAATCCGCCCCCGCGGAGCCCGCCGACAACGCGCCGCAGACCGTCGACGTCGCGGACTGACCGCGCTCAGCCCGTCAGGACCTCGCCGGTCGCCGCGCCCTCGGGCTCGGGGACGACGTACAGACCCGCGGTGGAGTTCGCGGCGTGGGTCAGCGCCTCGAGCCAGACCCGGTTGAGCGCCGGCTGACGGCTGCCGTGGTACTTGTACACGAGCGATGCGTTCGGATGCAGCCACACCGTCGTGCGGCCGTCGCCCGCGCTCGGCTCGTTGCGCCACGTGAAGGGGAACGGCTCGCCGCGGCGCAGCTTCTGCGTGATCACGACCTGGAGATGCGCGAGGACGCGATCGTCGAAATCGACCTTGACACTGCCGTCATAGCTGAACCTGCCCACGCCCCTACCGTAACGCCTCGGCGCGGCGGGTGATCTCGTCGCGCGCGAGGTCCGCGCCCCCGACGGGCGCCGGCAGATCCATCGGGGCGTCGACGACGGCCATCAGCCCCGAGCCCCCGATCAGCAGGGAGCACAGTGTCGGGTTGCCGTCGTGGATGCTCGGGAACTCGACGATGTCCGTGCTGCCGTGCTGCAGAAGCGCCCGCGCATAGGTGAGCACCGCGTCCGCCACCTCATCCGTGGTCAGGATGCGGTGGCCTTCGATCAGGATGTCCTTCATGGCGTCGCCTCGCGATGTGTCGTCGGTCCGATGCCTCCACTGAAGCGCACGTCCGCGCGTGGGACGAGGGGTTGACAGACGGCGTCGTCACTGTCAACCCCTGCGTGCACCGGCGCGCGGAGCACGACACTGGGGACATGACTCTCGCACTCATCCTCCTGGCCGTCGCCATCGTGCTGATCCTTCTGGGCGTGTTCGTCGAGGCGGCGAAGTTCCTGCTGTGGATCGGCCTGGTGATCCTGCTCGTCGCGATCATCGCGTGGCTCATGAAGGTCGTCAAGCGCAACGCCTGACGCGTCGGTCAGGCGCGCCGGTACTCGGAGACCATCGGGCAGTCGAACGGGTCGCGTGCGGCCAGGCCCACGCGGTTGAGGTAGTCGATCACGATCGCGTACGAGCGCCACAGGCTCGTCTCCGTGTACGGCACGTCGTGCGTGTCGCAGAAGTCCCGCACGATCGGGCGCACGCGCGCGAGGTACGGGCGCGCCATGCTGGGGAAGAGGTGGTGCTCGACCTGATAGTTGAGCCCGCCCATCAGGATCGTGGCCCACCACCCGCCGCGCACGTTGCGGGAGGTGCGCACCTGCTTGCTGAAGAAGTCGAGGCGTGCCCCCTCGGCGATCACCGGCATCCCCTTGTGGTTCGGCGCGAACGACGCCCCCATGTAGACGCCGAAGACGGCGAGCTGCACCCCGAGGAAGGCGAACGCGATCCCCACCGGCAGCAGGAGGAACAGCGGCGTCAGGACGAGCGCGAACCTCGTGGCGATCAGTGCGAGCTCGAGACCGCGCCGCTTCACCGGCTGGCGAGAGAGCAGGTGCCGGACGCCGAGCACGTGCAGGTTCAGTCCCTCCAGGGTCAGCAGCGGGAAGAACAGCCAGCCCTGACGACGCGTGATCAGTCGGCGCAGGCCGCGCGCCCGCGCCGCATCCGGTTCGAGGAACGAGATGGTGTCGACCTCGATGTCGGGGTCCTTGCCGACGCGGTTCGGGTTGGCGTGGTGCCGGGAGTGCTTGGCGTCCCACCACGCGTAGCTGATGCCCACGACGCCGGCGGCGAGGATGCGCGCGAGGCGGTCGTTCGACGGCCCCGAGCCGAGGATCTGGCGATGCGCGGCCTCGTGGGCCAGGAAGGCGACCTGCGTGAACACGATGCCCAGCGCCGCGGCGATGAGCAGCTGGAACCAGCTGTCCCCCAGGAGCACGAACCCGGCGACGCAGCCGGCGAAGGCGAGGACGAGCGCGGCGCCGACGAGCGCGTAGAACCCCGGCGCACGACGCAGCAGCCCCAGTTCCTTGGCGACCTGAGACACCTGCGTGTACGCCCGGGCGACCGGCGGGAAGGTCTTCTCGGTGGCGTACGTCTGCCGGATCGGTCCCAGCGTGGAGACGACGGGTGCGGTCATGGAGGGTGCTCCAGACGATCGACGCGGGTCCGCATGCTCACCCGCCGGGCGAAGCCAAAGGCAGGTGCCGATCGCTGTCCGCGACACTACGCTGAGAGGCATGCCGACGCCGGCATACCCGGAGGATGCGGAAGGATCCCGGATGACTCTCGCTCTCGCGATCGACCTCGGCGGCACCAAGGTCGAGGCCGCGCTGGTCGACGCCGACGGCCGGATCGTGCCCGGCTCGCGCACCCGTGAGGGCACCGGTGCCGCGGCGGCCACCGACCGGGCGGTCCTCGAACGGGCCCTCGACGCGGTGATCTCGCGGTGCGCGGAGCATCCCGGATGGACGCGGGTGACGGCGGCGGGCATCGGGTCGGCGGGGCCCGTCGACCTCTCGGCGGGAACGATCGCCCCCGTGAACCTCCCCGCCGCACACGGCTTCCCGCTCGTCGCCCGGGTCGCGCGCGCCACGGGCCTGGACGACGTCTCGCTCCGCCTCGACGGCACCTGCATCGCCCTCGCCGAGCTGTGGCTCGGCGCCGCGCAGGGCGCCGAGAACGCCATCGTCTTCGTCGTGTCGACCGGCATCGGCGGCGGCATCGTCTCGGGCGGCCGGCTGCTCGCGGGAGCCTCGGGCAACGCCGGGCACCTCGGCCAGGTCGTGGTCGCCGCGATCGAGGGCGACCCCGCCGACTCCACCGTCGAGCGTCTCGCGTCCGGGCCGCACATCGTCGCCTGGGCGAGGTCTCGGGGGTGGGCCGGCCGCACCGGCGAGGACCTCGCCGCGGACTACGCCGCCGGGGACGAGCTGGCCCGGGCCGCCGTGGCCCGCTCGGCGCACGCGATCGGCGTCGGGCTGGCGGACTCGGCCACGCTGCTCGACCTCGACCTCGCCGTCGTCGGCGGGGGCTTCTCCTTCGTCGCGGAGGACTTCACCGCGCAGATCCAGGCGGCCGCGCGTGCCGCCGCCGTCAACCCGTACGCGTCCGGCCTGCGGGTCGTGCGCGCGGCCCTGGGCGGCGACGCCCCCCTGATCGGCGCCGCCGCACTCGTGCACCGGCGCGACCTGCTCTAGGAGACACCATGGCACTGCGCATCCTCATCATCGGCGCCGGCGGGACCGTCGGGCGGGCCGTGGCGGCCGCGGCCGCCGAGCTCGGGCACGAGATCGTCGCCGCGTCCCGCTCGGGATCGCCGAGCGTCGACCTGACCGATGCGGCATCCGTCGACGCCCTGTTCTCCGCGATCGGCACCGTCGACGCCGTCGTCTGCGCCGCGGGGAGCGTGCCGTTCAAGCCGTTCGCCGAGCTCGCCCTCGAGGATTACCGCGCCGGCCTCGAGAACAAGACCCTGGGCCAGATCGGCGTCGTGCTGCGCGGGGTGGCGGCGGTCGCCGACGGCGGCTCGTTCACCCTGACCAGCGGCATCCTCGGCGCGGTCCCGGTCGCCGGGGGCACCGCGGCATCCGTCGCCAACGGCGCGCTGGAGGCCTTCACGATGGCGGCGGCGACCGGACTGCCCCGCGGCATCCGCATCAACACGGTGAGCCCGAACGTGCTCGCCGAGTCGCCCGCCCTGCACCGGAGCTTCCCCGGGCTCATCCCGGTCGCCGCGTCCGACGTCGCCCAGAGCTACCTGCGTTCGATCGAGGGCGTCGAGACCGGCAAGGTCTTCCGCGTCTGACCGCGACGGGTCGAGCGGTCTCAGGAGGCCGGCAGCTCGAAGCGCCCCCGCAGATCGGTCTTGCGGATCTTGCCGCTCGCCGTGCGCGGCAGCTCGTCGACGAAGACGACCCCCTTGGGCACCTTGTACTTGGCGATGCGGGCCGCGACGTGCTGCAGGACCTCCTCCGCGGTGATCTCCGAGCGCTGCACGGCGATCGCGAGCGGCACTTCGCCCCAGCGCTCGTGCGGCACGCCGATGAGGGCGACGGAATCGATCTCGGGCAGCTCCATGATGATCTGCTCGATCTCCGCGGGGTAGATGTTCTCGCCGCCGGAGATGATCATGTCCTTGAGGCGGTCGCTGATCGTCAGGTAGCCCTGCGGGTCGAGCGAGCCGATGTCGCCGGAGCGGAACCAGTCGCCGTGCCGCGCATCGCGCGTCGCATCGGGCCGCAGCCAGTACTCCTTCATGACGTTCGGCCCCGAGATCTCGATCTCCCCCGCCTCACCCGCGGGCAGGGGCTCGCCGTCCGCGTCCACGACCCGCACGTCGGTGAAGAAGTGCGCGATGCCCGAGGAGCCCACGTGCGTGCGCGCCTTGCGGTACGGCAGCGAGGTCGCGCCGGGGCAGGTCTCGGTCATGCCGTAGCCGCTGGAGAAGTGCAGTCCGCGCTCTTCGTAGGCCTCGATCACGCGGAGCGGCACGCTCGATCCGCCGCACGTGAGCTTGTGCAGCGAGCTCAGATCCGTCGACGCCCAGTCCGGATGCTCGGCGAGCATCTGGAAGGTCGTCGGCACGCCGGACAGGCTCGTGATGCGGTGCGCCGCGATGGCCGCGAGGACGGCGGCGGGGTCGACCTTCTGCTGCAGGATGATCGCCCCGCCTTTGAGCAGCGTGGGCAACGCGCCCATCCCGAGCGAGGCGACGTGGAACATCGGCGCGATCATGAGCGCCCGCTCGTCGCTGGTCACGTCGTAGTCGACGAGCACGTTGAGCGCGTTCCAGGTGAGGTTGCCGTGGGTGAGCACGGCGCCCTTGGGCCGCCCCGTCGTGCCGGACGTGTAGAGGATCATGGCGGGGTCGTCGAGCGCGACGTCGACGACCGGGGGCGGCACGGACGCCTGCGCGATCACGTCGCCGAGCGATTCGACCGCGGGGACCTCCGCCGGCCCGTCGATGACGATGCGCGAGGTCACCCCGCTCGACCAGGCGGCGGCGCGGGCGAGCTCGCGCAGCTCCTCGTGGAGCACGAGCGTGCGCGCGCCGGAGTCCTCGATCATGAACTCCAGCTCGCGCGGCGCGAGCCGCGTGTTGAGCGGCACGAAGATCGCGCCGAGCATCCCGCTCGCGAAGAACGTCGTGAGGAAGTCGGGATGGTTGTTGCTCAGCACCGCCACGCGGTCGCCCTTGCGCACCCCTCGGGCGTGGAGCGCCGCGGCGAAGCGGTCGATGCGATCCGCGAGGTCGTCGTAGGTGACCTCCCGCCCGCCGTGGACGATCGCCGTCTCGCCCTCCGACTTCGCGCGACGCCGCGCGATCCACGTCCCGAGCCCCTGGTTGTTCATCTGCCTCTCCTTCGAGGTGTCGATCGGACGATCGGCGCGGTGCCGACCCGGTGACGCGCGCTCAGGCGTAGAAGCGGTAGATCCCGCGCGCGACGAGTGCGGGCTTCGCGCCGCCCTCGATCTCGACCGTCTGGTCGACGGCGAACTGGTACCCGCCGGGCACCTCGGTGACCTCCGCGATGACGGCGCCCATCCGGACGCGCGAGCCGACCGTCACGGGCGAGACGAACCGCACCTTGTCGAGGCCGTAGTTGACCTTCGTCGCGACGCCGTCGAGCTCGAACAGCTCGCTCCAGAAGCGTGTCGCGAGCGACAGCGAGAGGAAGCCGTGCGCGATCGGGGCGCCGAAGGGCCCCGATGCGGCCCGCTCGGGGTCGACGTGGATCCACTGGTGGTCGTCGACGGCGTCGGCGAAGGTGTCGATGCGGTCCTGCGTGATCTCGAGCCACTCGGTGGTCCCGAGGTCCGTGCCCGTCAGCGAGAGGGCGTCGGTGTAAGCGGCGGTGGTGGTCATGTCGTTCCTTACTGTCGGTCGATCGGGGGCGTCTCAGACGAAGGCGGACGAGCCGGTGAGGGCACGGGCGACGATGAGGGCGGTGATGTCGTGCGTGCCCTCGTAGGAGTAGACGGCCTCGGCGTCGGCGAAGAAGCGCGCGACGTCGTGCTCGAGGAGGATGCCGTTGCCGCCCGCGACCTCGCGGCCGAGCGCGACCGTCTCGCGGGCCAGGCGGGCCGTCTGCATCTTGGCCAGTGCGGAGTTCTCGTCCGCCCAGTCGCCGCGATCCTGCGCGGCCGACAGCTGCACGACCATGCCGAGGGAGGCGGTGAGGTTGCCGAGCATGCGGGCGAGGCGCTCCTGCACGAGCTGGAACCCGCCGACGGGACGACCGAACTGCCGACGCTCCGTGACGTAGCGGACGGCGGCGTCGAGTGCGCCGGCCTGCAGCCCGGTGGCGATCCAGGCGACGTCGGAGCGCATCGCGCGCAGAAGCCGCGCGACGTCCCGCCACGAGGACACGCGCTGCAGCCGCTCCGACTCGGAGACCCGCACCCCGTCGAGGGTGATGACGGCGTTCTGCATGGGGCGCAGCGCGATCTTGCCCGTCATCGCCTCGATCGTGACGCCGGGGGCCTCGCGCGGCACGAGGAACGCCCTGACCTCGCCGTCGTCCTCGGCCCGGGCGAAGACCGCGAGGACGTCGGCCGCCGCCGCTCCCCCGATCCACCGTTTGACGCCGTCGAGGACCCATCCGTCGCCGTCGCGTCGCGCCGACGTCGCGAGGCCTCCCGCGATGTCGGAGCCGTGGTCGGGCTCGGTGAGGGCGAACACGCCGGTGAGGCCGAAGTCGCGGATGCGCTCGTCCATCGCGGCGACCTGGTCGGGCGAGCCGCCGTGACGCACCGTGGTGCGGAAGAGCCCGGACTGGGCGTTGTACAGCGTCGCGACGGACACGTCGGCGCGCGCGAGGACGTAGTTGCGCAGCCCGGAGAACATGCTCGAGTCCGCCTCGGCCTCGTCCACGCCGTCGGGGCGCATGAGCGCGAGCGGGACGAGCGCGTCCAGGACCGCGGCGGGCATCGTGGCGCTCTCCCAGGCCCCGGCCAGCACCGGCCGCACGTCGCGGTCGAGCACCTCGCGCAGCCCGGTCAGCGCCGCGGCCGCCGCCGGGCTCAGGTGCGCCGCCGCCACGCCGTAGGGGTCGAGGCCGATCGCGGAGGACGGGAAGGACACGGCGTCATCCCCCCAGACCGAGCAGCCGCACCGCGTTGTCCTTGACGATCCCCGGGCGCGCCTCCGCGCGGAAGGATGCGGCGGTCTCGGCATCGCGCATCCACCGGTCCGGCGTGAGCAGGGGGTAGTCCGATCCGAAGAGCACCCGGCCGCGGAGGTAGGTGTTCGCCGCACGGACGAGCGAGTCCGGGAAGTACTTCGGGCTCCACCCGGAGAGGTCGATCCAGGTGTTGTGCTTGTGCGTCGCGACGGCGAGAGCCTCGTCCTGCCAGGGGACCGACGGGTGCGCCATGACGATCTGCAGGTCGGGGAAGTCGGCGGCGACGCCGTCGAGGAGCATCGGGTTCGACAGGCCGAGGCGCAGACCCCGCCCGCCCGGCAGGCCCGCGCCGATGCCGGTCTGGCCGGTGTGGAAGAGGGCGACGACCCCGGCGTCCTGCAGGGCCGCGTAGATCGGCTCCCAGCGCGCCTCGCTCGGGTCGAACCCCTGCACCGTCGGGTGGAACTTGAACCCGCGCACGCCGTGGTCCTCGACGAGCCGGCGGATGCGGTCCACCGCGTCCGCTCGGTGCGGGTCCACCGACCCGAAGGGGATCAGGACGTCGTTGTGGCGCGCGGCGCCCGCCGCGATCTCCTCGCTGGACAGGGGCGGCTGGCCCAGGCGGGTCTCCGCGTCGACCGTGAAGACGACCGCCGCCATCGTCCGCTCCCGGTAGTACGCGGCGATCGAGTCGAGGTCGGGCCGGCCCGCTCCGGTCGCGAAGTACGCCGACGCGGCGTCGGCCAGGTCTGCGGGAAGCGAGGAGTGACCGTGGTCGTCGACCTCGACGTGGACGTGCACGTCGAGGGCGACGATCGCCTCCACGTCGATCGCGGGCTCGTAGCGGGTGGTCACCGCTGGAGCTCCTCGGGGAGGGGCGGGAAGCTCTCGCCGACCGACTGCGCGCTGCCCGCGAGGAGGTCGCCGTCGGCAGCGAGCGCCTCGAAGCTCCACCCGCCGTCGTGGTAGGCCGTCACGACCGGCTCGGGGTGACTCCACACCTGGATGCGGTCGCCGCCGACACCGATCGCCTGGCCGGTGACGGAGGCCGCCGCGTCGGAGGCGAGGTAGGCGATGAGCCCGGCGACGTCGTCCGAGGTGCCGAAGCCGAGGTCGTGACGGAAGAAGGCGGGCATGGGATCCCCCGCGGCCTCCGCCTCGACCGCGGCGGCGAAGTAGGGGACGGTCGCGGTCATCGCGGTCGCGGCGACGGGGACGACCGCGTTGGCCGTGATGCCGGCGCGCTTCAGCTCGAGCGCCCAGGTGCGGACCATGCCCACGATCCCCGCCTTGGCGGCGGCGTAGTTGGTCTGGCCGAAGTTGCCGCGCTGACCCGTCGGGGAGCCGATGCAGATGATGCGCCCGGCGACCTGGTTCTCCCGCATCCAGCCCGCCGCCTCGCGCACGCACGTGAACGTGCCGCGCAGGTGGACGTTCACGACGAGGTCGAAGTCGTCGTCGCTCATCTTCCACAACACCGTGTCGCGGAGGACGCCCGCGTTCGTGACGAGGATGTCGAGGCCGCCGAAGGTGTCCACGGCGGTGCGGACGAGCTCGCGGGCGGTCTCGGTCGGGCCGACCGGGGCGACGACCGCGACCGCGCGGCCGCCCTCCGCCTCGATCGAGGCGACGGCGTCCGCCGCCGTCTGCGCGTCGACGTCGTTGACGACGACCGCCGCTCCGCGGCGGGCGAGCTCCTGAGCGTACGCGAGGCCCAGACCGCGACCGGAGCCGGTGACGATGGCGACCTTGCCGTCCAGCGGGGTGCGGTCCTGCGGGGCGTGCTGTGACATGCGAACTCCTTCGTTTCGGCTCGATCTCAGCACAGAATACTTGAACTTGTCAATGATTGAACATGGCACACATAGCGCTAGACTGCAGGAATGACCGAGGAGCTCATGGACGACCTGAGCTTCCTCATCGCGCGCGCCAATGCCCAGTCGATCGCCGCGGGCAACGCGGCACTCGCCGAGTTCGGCCTGAAGGTGCGCTCGTACTCGGTGCTGACGCTGGCCGCCGCCGAGCCGAGGCCGTCCCAGCGCGAGATCGCCGAATTCCTCCGGCTCGACCCCAGTCAGGTGGTCGCACTCGTCGACGAGCTGCAGCGCGCGGGCCTCGCGACACGCGAGCCGGATCCCCGCGACCGCCGCGCCAACGTCATCGGCGTCACGCTCGCCGGCCGCGACCTGCAGCGGCATGCCCAGCGCGCGCTGGCCCGCGCCGAGCGCGAGCTGCGCGCGGACCTCACCGACGCGGAGCGGACGATGCTCGCCGATCTCCTGCGCAAGACCGCCTTCGCCTGAGCGATCTCAGGCCGGAGGCGCGGCGAGGTCGTCGATCAGACGCAGGCCGCGTTCCGCCCATGCGATCTCCTGCTCGGCGCGCGCGACGAAACCCTCGTAGGTGAACTCCTTGAACGCGACGATGGCCGCGGCGTCGTGCCGGGTGTCGGCGACGAGGCGCCGCGCGACGATGGGATGCGTGCGATCGCGGATGGCGTCGAGCTGGCCCTGCCACTGCGCGCGACGCTCGGCGTAGTGGGCGATGTGGTCGCGCAGCCGTGCGCGCGCGTCCTGCGGGTCGGCCCACTCGAAGTAGGCGGCGCGCAGATGCGCCGGGTCGCGCTCGGCGGCGTAGTCCACCGGCTCGGCCATCCAGTCGGTGAGCGCCGCGACGCCCGCATCCGTGATCGCGTACTGCGTCTTGGTGGAGCGGGGTCCCCACGCGACCGGCGCCCCGTCGACGAGGCCGTCGGCGGCCATCCGCTTGAGCTCGGGATAGATCTGCGAGTCGGGGGCGTGCCACACGTGCCCGACCGAGACGTGGAAGGCCTTCGCGAGGTCGTAGCCCGTCATCGGCTGGGCGGTCAGCAGCGCGAGGAGCGCGTAGCGCAGGCTCACGAGGACGCTTCGTCCGCAGGAACGGGGTTTGCACGTCGCATCCGCTCAGACTATCTTTCTCGTAATATCTATGCCGATAGTTATTGGACGAAGGAGTCCCGATGCTCGAGACGATGGCCGCGAAGCTGCTCGACTACCCGCGCAACGCCTGGTACGTCGCGGCGTGGGACCACGAGGTGGGGCGCAAGAAGATCCTGGCGCGCACGATCGCGGGCCGCCCGCTCGCCCTGTACCGCACGGAGGACGGACGCCCCGTCGCGCTCGCCGACGCGTGCTGGCACCGCCTCGCACCCCTGTCGCAGGGCGTGCTGATGGGCCCCGAGGACATCCGCTGCCCGTACCACGGCATCACCTACGACTCCGCCGGGCGGTGCACCTCGATGCCCGCGCAGGAGACGATCAACCCGAGCGCGCTCGTCCCGTCGTTCCCCGTCGTCGACCGCTACCGCTACGTGTGGGTCTGGGTCGGCGATCCCGCCCTCGCCGATCCCGCGACGATCCCCGACATGCACCAGATGACCGATCCGGCCTGGACGGGCGACGGCCTGACGATCCACGCGCCGTGCAACTACCAGCTGATCCTCGACAACCTCATGGACCTCACCCACGAGGAGTTCGTGCACAGCTCGAGCATCGGCCAGAAGGAGCTCAGCGAATCGGACTTCGTCACGAGCCACACCGAGAACACCGTCACCGTCGAGCGCTGGATGCACGACATCGAGGCGCCGCCGTTCTGGCGGAAGAACATGCGCGACAAGTTCCCGGACTTCGACGGCCGCGTCGACCGCTGGCAGATCATCCACTACGAGGCGCCCGGCACGATCAACATCGACGTCGGCGTCGCGAAGGCGGGCACCGGAGCGCCCGAGGGCGACCGGTCGCAGGGCGTCAACGGCTACGTCATGAACACGATCACCCCCGAGACCGATCGCACGAGCCACTACTTCTGGTCGTTCCAGCGCAACTACCGCCTCGACAGCCAGCTCATCACGACGCAGCTGCGCGACGGCGTGCACGGCGTCTTCGGCGAGGACGAGGCGATGCTCGCGGCGCAGCAGGCCGCGATCGACGCGAACCCCGACTACGAGTTCTACAGCCTCAACATCGACGCGGGCGGCATGTGGGTGCGCCGCATCCTCGAACGGATGCTGCTGGCCGAGGGGCGCGACCGCGTGCCGCAGCCGGTGGCCTGACGTGGCGTCGGCACACCAAGAGGTCTGGCAGGAGGGGACGGTGGCGGCCACCACGCCCCTCACCCCCGAGATCCGGCGCATCGAGATCGACGTCGACCGCCCGGCGCGGGTCGATCCCGGCGCCCACGTCGATCTCCGCCTGCAGATCGGCGGCGCGGAGGAGAAGCGCTCCTACTCGATCGTGGATGCCTCGCCCGACGGCGGGCGGATCGCGCTCAGCGTCTACACGTCGCCCGTGAGCCGCGGCGGCGCCGCCGTGATGAACGGGCTCGTCCCGGGCGACCGGGTGCGTCTCACCCAGCCCCTCAACGACTTCCCGCTGCGCCTCGGCGCCCGGCGCTACGTCCTGCTCGCCGGGGGCGTCGGCATCACCGCGATGGCCGGGATGGCCGCGCGCCTGCGAGCGGTCGGCGCGGACTACCGTCTCGTCTACGCCGGCCGCAGCCGCGGCCTCATGGCCTACCTCGACGACCTCTCCCGCACGCACGGGGACCGGCTCGGCGTGCACGTGCGCGACGAGGGCACGACGATGTCGGTCCCGGACGTCGTCGCCGGCATCGACGACGCCACCGAGGTGTACGTGTGCGGGCCGATCCGCCTGATGGACGCCGTCCGCCGGTCGTGGCTGCAGGCCGGCCTCCCGATCGCGAACCTGCGCATGGAGACGTTCGGCAACAGCGGCTGGTTCGACCCGCAGGAGTTCACGGTGCGCATCCCCGCGCTCGGCCTGGAGACCCGGGTGCCCGCCAACCAGTCGATGCTCGAGGCACTCGAGGCGGCCGGGGCGGACATGATGTACGACTGCCGCAAGGGCGAGTGCGGACTGTGCGAGGTCCGCGTCGAGGGCCTCGACGGCGACATCGACCACCGGGACGTCTTCTACAGCGAGCGCCAGCGCAACGCGCGCGAGAAGATGTGCTGCTGCGTCTCCCGCGTCGTGGGGACGGCGGGCCGCGAGGCGGTCGTGACGATCGTCACGAGCTGAGCGCCCCTACGCTGAGTGTCGTGACCGAGCCCGACCTCCCCCGCGTCGACGTCCTGAGACTCGCCGCGTTCTCCGCGCGCCCCGACGGCGGCAACCCCGCCGGCGTCGTGCTCGACGCCTCCGCGCTCTCCGCGGCGGACATGCAGCGCATCGCCGCCGAGGTCGACTTCGCCGAGACGGCGTTCGTGACCGGCACGGCGGCGGACGGCGCCGTCACGATCCGGTACTTCTCCCCCATCGCCGAGGTGCCCTTCTGCGGCCACGCCACGATCGCGACGGCCGTCGCCCTCGCCGATCTCGGGCGCACCGGCGGGTCGGGCACGGTCGACGAGATCGTGTTCGCGACCCCCGTCGGCGTGGTGCCGATCGCCGTGACGCGCGACGACACCGGCACCCGCGCGTCGTTCACGAGCATCGACCCGAGCGTCGCGGATCTGCCGCCGCGCGACCTCGAGGCACTCCTCGACGCGCTCGGGCTCTCCGCCGACGACCTGGACCCCGACCTGCCGCCGCGGCTCTCGCACGCGGGCAATCCGCACCCCGTGCTGGTGGTCGCCGATCGGACGACGTTCGACGGTTTCGGATTCGATCCGGTGAGCGTGCGTGCACTCATGGACGATCGCGGCTGGCCCGCCACGGTCACGGTGCTCCACCGGCTCGGCGCGCACCGGTTCGCGGCGCGGAACCTCTTCCCCGTCGGCCGGATCACCGAGGACCCCGCCACCGGCTCGGCGGCGGCCTCCGTCGGCGCCTACCTGCGCGAGCTCGAGGCGGTGCCCGTTCCCGGTCGGATCGAGATCGAGCAGGGTGCGCACGTCGGCAGGCCCGGCATCCTCACCGTTGACATCCCCGCCGTCGGCGGCATCCGGGTCTCCGGCCACGCGGTGCCGATGGACTGACGCGGACGGGCTCAGCCGCCGAGGACGGCGGCGATCAGCCGATCGGCATCGCCGGGGCCGACCGGCGTGCGACTGAGCGCGCGCAGGAGGACGGCGCCGATGAGCGCTTCCGCGATCTCCTCGAAGGGCGACCCCGGAACGAGGTTCGGGACCGTCCCCGCGGCGCGTTCGAGCCGCCCCGACACCGACTGCGACCCCGACAGACTGTCGCGCAGGCGCCGCCCGACCTCGGCATTGTCGGCCGCGGCCGCGATCAGCGCCCGCAGGAGACCCTCGCCCTCGGGGCGCTCGAGCAGGGCGAAGATGCGTCCGAGCCAATCGCGCAGATCGGCGCGGACGTCCCCCGTGTCGGGCAGATCCAGGCGACCGTCCAGCATCGTGCCCTCGAGCAGACACTCGGCCAGGATCGCGCCCTTCGAGGGCCACCAGCGGTAGATCGTCTGCTTGCCGACGCCCGCGCGGGCGGCGATCTGCTCGATCGCGAGGCTCTCGTACCCGCGCTCGGCGAGGAGGTCGGCCGTCGCGTGCAGGATCGCCTGGCGGGCCGCTTCACTGCGGACGGGGCCGCTGCGGGCGAGGGCCATGGATGCTCCCGACGGACGATCGGACAAGACGAGACGGACCGTGTTATCTTATCCGAGCTGTCGACGACGAGGCGCTCCCCGTCGGCGCGCTCGCGCGAGTGAGGAGAGTCATGGCCGAGCTGCTGCACCGCTGGGGGACATTCGCCGCCCGACGCGCCTGGACGGTGATCGTCGGATGGGTGGTCGTCCTCGCCGTCGCCGTGGGCGGATTCCTGGCCGGCTTCGGCGGGCTGGTGTCGAGCTTCGACATCCCCGGCACCGCCTCGGGCGCGGTCATCGAGGAGCTCCAGCAGAAGCTGCCGAACTTCAGCGGCGCCTCCGGGACCGTCGTGTTCCACACGACGGACGGCGCGGCCCTCACCGACGAGCAGCGCAGCGAGATCGCCGCCCTCGCGGCCTCCGCCCGGAGCCTGCCGGACGTGTCCGACGTCATCGACCCCTTCCAGACCGAGGCGCAGCTCGCCCAGCAGCGCACCCAGGTCGAGGACGGCCGCACGAAGATCGCCGCCGCCCGGGAACAGCTGGACGCCGGGCAGAGCCAGCTCGACGCCGGGGCCGCCCAGCTCCAGGCGGCGCAGCAGCAGCTCGACGCCGGCCGCGCGCAGGCGCAGGCCGCCGGGTTCCCGACCGACCAGCTCGACGCGCAGCAGGCGCAGCTCGACGCGCAGCGCGCCGCGCTCGACGCGCAGCAGACCAAGCTCACCGAGGGGCGCGCCACCCTCGAGACGCAGCAGACGCAGCTCGACGAGGGCGCCGAGCTCCTCTCCTACGCGGATGCCATCCGCGTCGTCTCCGCGGACGGATCGACCGCGATCGTCAACGTGCAGTTCACGGTGCCGCGCCTGGAGCTCGCCGACAGCTCGAAGAAGGCCGTCGTCGCGCACTTCGAGGACTCGCCGGTCGCCGGCACCGAGGTCGCGTTCTCGACGGAGATCTCGCAGGGCGTACCGCAGATCCTCGGCGTCGGCGAGGCGGTCGGCGTCGCCCTGGCCGCGGTCGTCCTGGTCGTCGTGCTCGGCTCGCTCCTCGCCGCGGCCTTCCCCATCGTCACCGCCCTGCTCGGCGTCGCGATCGGCGCGATGGGGCTGCTGTCCTTCTCGGGGATCGTGCAGATGGCCTCCGTCACCCCGATCCTCGGCGTCATGCTCGGCCTCGCCGTCGGCATCGACTACTCGCTGTTCATCCTCTACCGGCACCGCAAGCAGCTCCTCGCCGGCGGCGACGTCGTCGAGTCGATCGGCCTCGCCAACGGCACCGCCGGCAACGCGGTCGTGTTCGCGGGAACGACCGTGATCGTGGCCCTGCTGGCCCTCAACGTCACGGGCATCCCCTTCCTCGGGCTCATGGGCACGGCGGGCGCCGTCAGCGTGGCGATCGCCGTCCTCATCGCGATCACCCTGACGCCCGCCCTCCTCGGCCTCGCGGGGACCCGCATCCTGAGCCGGCGCGCCCGGGCGCGTGCGGAGGCCGCGGCCGCGTCCGACGAGGTCGCGCCGGCAGCCACCGCCGGAGTACGCCCGATGTCCACCGTGCGCGCCGTGCTGACCGCGGTGGTCGCGATCGCGGCGCTGCTCGTGATCGCCATCCCGTCGCTGTCGATGCGACTGGGCCTTCCGGACGGCGGCTCCGAGGCGGAGGACTCGACAGGCTACCGCGCGTACACCCTGACCCAGCAGGCGTTCGGCGAAGGCGTCAACGGCCCGCTGCTGGTGACCGCGACGCTCCCCGAGGGACTCGACGACGACGGCGTGCGCGCGGCGCAGCTCTCCGTCGCGCGGGAGCTCGCGGCCCAGAACGACGTGGTCGCCGTGGCACCGGTCGCCGTGTCGGACGACCACCGCCTCGCGGCGTTCCAGGTCGTGCCCGCCGAGGGCCCGAACAGCGTCTCGACCGAGGCCCTCGTGCGGGACCTGCGGGCCCTCCCCCCGGTCGACGGCGACATGACGCTCGGCGTCGCGGGCCAGGCCGCCATCAACATCGACATCTCGGAGGGGCTCGCGAACGTCCTGCCGCTCTACCTCGTGGTCGTGGTCGGGCTCTCCTTCCTCATCATGGTGATGGTCTTCCGCTCGCTCCTCGTGCCGCTCGTGGCGACGGGCGGGTTCGTCCTGTCGCTGTTCGCCACCTACGGCGCGGTGACCGCGGTGTTCCAGTGGGGATGGCTGGGCGGACTGTTCGGCGTCCACAACCCCGGTCCGATCCTGAGCTTCCTGCCGGTCATCCTCGTCGGCATCCTCTTCGGCCTCGCGATGGACTACCAGCTCTTCCTCGCGACCGGGATGCGCGAGGCATGGGCGCACGGCGCGCCGGCCCGGCTCGCCGTCGCCCAGGGCTTCCGCGCCGGGCGGACGGTCGTCATCGCGGCCGCGCTCATCATGGTCGCCGTCTTCTCGGGATTCATCACGTCGGAGTCGGTCATCATCAAGTCGATGGGTCTCGGCCTCGCGCTCGGCGTGCTCTTCGACGCCTTCGTCGTGCGGATGCTGCTCATGCCCGCGATCATGCACCTGCTGGGCCGCTCGGCGTGGTGGCTGCCCCGCTGGCTCGACCGGATCGTGCCGAACGTCGACGTCGAGGGGTCGGCGCTCGAGCGGCGACACCCCGTGCACCACGCGGCGCACGGGGTGTGAGGACGGCCCCGTCCGGACGGGGTCAGTCCATCCGCAGCCAGACGGTCGTCTCGCCGGCGACGACGGCGGGATCGTCCTGCGGCGAGCTGGAGAGCACGACCGTCCCCGCCGGGGTCGGGTAGGGCTCCCGGCCGAAGACGGTGACCACGTGCCAGCCGCCGGGGCGCACGACGTGCAGCACGTCGGCACGTCCCGTCTCGATCCACTCCAGGCGTTCCGCACCCTGCAGCCCGGCGCGCAGCGCCAGGGCACGCCGGTACAGCCACAGCGTGGAGTCGGGATCGTCCTCCTCCACCTCGACCGCGACCTCGGCGAACCAGTCCGGCTGCGGCAGGTGCGCTCCCCCGTCGCCGAACCCGAAGGACGGCCCCGACGCCGACCACGGCAGCGGCACGCGGCACCCGTCGCGACCGAACTGCTCGCGGTTCGTCCGCAGGAACGTGGGATCCTGACGCTCGTCCGCGGGGATCTCGGCGACCTCGTGGAGACCGAGCTCCTCCCCCTGGTAGAGGTAGGCCGATCCGGGCAGGCCGAGCAGGAAGAGGCTCGCCGCGCGGGCGCGACGCACGCCCCCCGCCCGGTCGATGGCGGACTCGGGCGCGCCGGATTCCAGCCAGCCTCCGCCGTGGCGGTTCGGCACCGCGCCGGCGACCTCCTCGACGCGGGGCAGGGCATACCTCGTGGCGTGGCGGAAGACGTCGTGGTTGGAGAGCACCCACGTGCTCGACGACCCCGACCGGGCGGCGAGCGCGATGTTGTCGGTGACGATCTCACGGAACTGAGCCGCGTCGAAGTCGGCCCGCAGCAGGTCGAAGTTGAACGACTGTCCGAGGCTCTCCGGGCTCGCGTACTTCGGCACCCGGTCCGAGGCGACCCAGGCCTCCGCGACCGCCGTGCGCGGCGGGTCGTAGGAGTCGAACACGCGCCGCCACTCGGCGTAGATCTCGTGGACGTCGTCGCGGTCGAGGAGGGGGTGACTTCCGTCCACGGGGAGCACGGCGAGTTCCGCGGCGGACGGGAGCGGCTCGGTGAGGTCCTTCGTGAGCATGTGGGCGACGTCGATGCGGAACCCGTCGACGCCGCGGTCGGACCAGAAGCGGAGGGTGCGCAGGAAGTCCGCGCGCACGTCGGGGTTGCTCCAGTTCAGGTCGGGCTGCTCGGTCGCGAAGCTGTGCAGGTACCACTGCCCGTCCGCCACGCGCTCCCACGTCGAGCCGCCGAAGGCGGCGACCCAGTCGGTCGGCGGCTCGGCGCCGTCCGGCCCCGAGCCCTCGCGGAAGATGTACCGGTCGCGCTCCGCCGAGCCGCGGCCCGCCGCCAGGGCCTCCTGGAACCACGCGTGCAGGTCCGACGTGTGGTTGGGGACGATGTCGATGACGATCCGGATGCCCCGCGCGTGCAGCGCCGCGATGAGGGCGTCCATGTCGGCGAGCGTCCCCAGTCGCGGGTCGACGTCGCGGTAGTCGGCGACGTCGTAGCCGCCGTCGGCGAGCGCCGACGGGTAGAACGGGCTCAGCCACACCGCGTCGACGCCGAGCTCGGCGAGGTAGTCGACACGCGACAGGATGCCCGGGATGTCGCCGATCCCGTCTCCGTCACCGTCCGCGAAGCTGCGCGGATAGATCTGATAGACGACGGCCTGGCGCCACCAGGCGGCGGACGTGTCGGTCGTGCGGGTCTCGGTGGCCGGGAACGGGGACATCGACGGGTTTCTCCTGTGTGTGGTGTCGTGTGCGGGGTGTCGTGGCGATCGGTGCGTTCGGTGGGCGGGTCGGGTCAGCCCTTGACGGCGCCCTGGGTGACGCCCTCCATGACCCAGCGCTGCGTGAACAGGTACACCACGATCGCGGGCGCCATCGCCATGAGGTACGAGGCGAAGGACACGTTGTAGTTGTTGCTGAACTGCGTCTGGAAGAGGTTCTGCCGCACCGGGAGGGTCTGCAGGGCCGGGTCCGAGATGATCAACGAGGGCATCATGAAGTCGTTCCAGGCGTAGAGGAACGCGAAGATGCCGACCGTCGCGCTCATCGGGGCCAGGAGCGGGAAGATGAGGCGCCAGAAGGTCTGCCACGTCGTCGCGCCGTCGATGCGGGCACTCTCCTCGAGCTCGAGCGGGATCGAGCGCAGGAACGCGGTGAACAGCAGCACGCTGAAGCTCAGCTGGAACATCGTGGCGAGGATGACGACGCCGAACGGGTTGTCCAGCCCCACGCGACCGGTCAGCTGGATCTGCGGCAGCGCCACGACCGGGAAGGGGATGAACATCGCCGCGAGCAGGTAGAAGAACGAGTAGCGGAACAGGCGCCGGTCCCAGTTGCGGACGATCGCGTACGACGCGAACGCGGCGAGCACGATGGTCAGGACGACGGTGCCCGCCGTGACGAGGAACGAGATCGTCACGCCGACGGGGAACTTCGTCAGGTTCCACGCCTGGACGAACCCGTCGAGGCTGAACGGCGCCGGCAGCGAGAAGGCGTTCCCGTCGACGGCCTGGCCGGTGGTCTTGAACGCCATCGACAGCGTCACGTACAGCGGCAGGAGCACGGTGACGGCGCACAGGATCAGGATGATCGTCGTCGACCACGAGATGCGCTCCATGCCGGGGCGCGCCGTGCGGCGCGTGCGGGACGATCGGGGGACGGCGACCTCGGACGCCTCGAAGGCGAGGGCGGGCTGGCTGGACATCAGAACTGGTTCCTTCCACGCGTCAGCGAGAGCTGAACAAGGGAGATGACGACGGCGACGATGAAGAAGAGGGTCGCGTTGGCCATCTGGTAGGCGTAGTCGCCGCCGTTGAAGCCCGCGATGATCGTCATCGCGATGCTGCGGGTGGCCGTTCCGGGGCCCCCGTTGGTGAGGCCCACGATGATGTCGTAGGCGTTGAGGAAGTTCTTGAAGCCGAGGATCACGTTGATGACGACGTAGCCGGCCACCAGCGGGACGGTGATCCGCAGCAGCTGCTGGGTCTTCGACGCGCCGTCCAGGTCCGCGGCCTCGTAGACGTCGCCGGGCACCGAGAGCAGGCCCGCGATGTAGATGAGCAGGGTGCCGGGGATCGCCTGCCAGGCGGTGACGATCACGATCGCGACCCAGGCGAGGTCGGGATTCGCGAGCAGACTCGACTCGAGTCCGGGCAGGCCGAGGGCGGCGCCCGCGGCGGGCAGCGAGTTGGAGAACAGGAAGTTGAAGACGTAGGCGATGATGATGCCGGAGATCACCATCGGGATGACGAAGATCGCCCGCAGACCCGTCTTGAAGCGGATGCGCGCCGTGAGCCCCACCGCCAGCAGGAACGCCACGACGTTGACGACGATCACGGTGGCGATCGAGAAGCCGAACGTGAACAGGTAGCTCTGCAGCACCGCCGGGTCGCTGAAGAGGGCGATGTAGTTCGTGAGACCGATGAAGTTCCAGTCGCCGATCCCGATCGAGTCGGTGAAGCTGAAGAAGATGCCGATCACCCCGGGCACGGTGATCGCCAGCGTGAACAGCACGAGGCTCGGCAGCAGGAACAGGTAGTAGATCGGCTCCACGCGGCGACGACTGCGGGGTGCGGTCGCCTTCCCGTTCGTGACGATCGTCGAGGTGGTCATCGTCCGGACTCCTTCGTCTGGCTGGCGTCGGGTTGGCCGCTCGCGGCCTGGCGGAAGGCGATCCGCTCCCAGTCCTGGTCCATCGTGCGGAGGATGTCGCCCGGCTTCGCTCCGAACACCATCGCCTGCGCGTAGTTGAAGACCGGGATCGTCTTGGGCACGAGGACGGACGGCCCCTGGTAGACCTTGCCCTCGTCGTAGTACGGGATCATTCCGGCGATGCGCGGATCGTCCGGCGGCGCGGCATCCGTGGTCGGGGTGAAGCCGAGCTGCGAGGCGTTGTACGCCTCGATGTGCTCGGGCTGGTAGAGGTACTCGAGGAAGTCGCGGGCGGCCTCCTGGTGGTGCGAGCCCTCGGGGATCATCGCGGCGAGGTCCATGTTGACGCGCACCGCGAGGTCGCCCGGGTCGTCGGTCATGGGCAGCGGGAAGGTCCCCAGCGCCAGATCGGGCGACGTCTTGGCGATCTCGCTGAACGCCCACGGACCCTGCAGGTACATCGCCGCCTTCCCCTGTGCGAAGGCGAGGTTGCCGTCCCGGTAGCCCCGGCTGTCGGCGTCCTCGTTCGTGTAGGCGCTCGCGAGCTGCAGCATCTTGTCCATCGGCTCGGCGAAGTCCGTCGAGAACGACACCGGCGCGTCCGGGCCGGAATCGGCCCCCTGCGCGCGGAGGTCGTCGAAGAAGCGCACGACGTCCATCGAGCCGCCGACGGAGTAGTCGTACCACCCCTGGCCGATCGTCCAGTCGTCCTTGAAGGTGGCGTAGAACGGGGTGACGCCGTTCGCCTTCAGCGTGTCGCACACGGCGATCAGCTCGTCCCAGGTCGTCGGGACGTCCAGCCCGTACTGGGCGAAGAGATCCTTGTTGTAGATCACCGATGCGGCCATGACGGAGTAGGGCAGGGCGCTGATGCGTCCCGGGCAGGCGCCGTACTGGTCCATCAACGGCTGGAGGTCCTCGCGCGTGCTCGCCGCCGCCTCGGTGCCCGCGAGGTCGGTGAGTGCGCAGCGCTCGACGAACCGCGCGACCTCGAAGTTGTAGTTCGCGAGCATGATGTCGGGGGGATTTCCCCGCACGAAGCTCGCCGAGACGACATCGACGCCCGACGTGTCCATCTGGACCGTCACCCGGTCCTGAGAGGCGTTGTAGTCGGCGACGAGCTGATTCATGAAATCGAGCGCCTCGCGCTTGCTGAAGGTGAAGCGGATCGTCTCACGGCCGTCGGCGGAGCAGCCGGCCAGCAGTGCAGCTGCCACACCCGCGGCGGCGGCGACCGCGATCCATCGTCGTGCGCGACGTGTACGTTCAGACACCCTCGTCCTCCTGATTCTGATTCGACTCCGAGTAGATTTACTCGCCGAATCAATGTTCTTCCGGCAGTATGGCACCGGGAGAAGGAGGACGTCAACCACCATGTCGACGATGATCGGGGCCACGGCCACGACGAGCCTGGCGGGCGCCGCGCGACCCGCGAGCCTCGACGCCGTCCTGGCCTATGCGTGGGACGTCGACGCGTTCACGGCGACGGACGCCATCGAGGCGACCGGGCTCACCCGCTCCACGGCGATCGAGACGACCGAGGAGCTGATCGCGCGCGGACTGCTGCGAGAGCTGCCGAACGCACGGGCGGTCGGCGATTACCGCAAGGGCAGGCCGGCCCGGCGGTTCTGCCTGCGTGAGGACGCGGCCGTCCTCGTCGGGGTCGACGCCGGCAGCGAGCTGATCACCGTCCGTGTCACCGACCTGCGCTCGCGCGAGCTCACGACCCGCCGAGTCGACGTCGATCCCGCGCTCGGCGGGGACGCGGACGTCGATCCCGCCGAGCGCCGCGCCGTCATCGTGGCCGCCGTGCGCTCGACGCTCACCGCCGTCGGCTGCACGGCGGCCGACGTCCTCGCCCTCGCCGTCGGGGTTCCCGCCCCCGTCAACAAGGACGGGGTGTCACCCCGCCATCCGACCGGCTTCTGGCAGCGCACGAACCCGGGTCTGATCCATGCCTTCGACGGCATACCTCTGGTCAGAGTGCACAACGACGCCTCTCTCGCGGCGATCGCGGAGGGCAGCGTGGGCGCCGCCGTCGGCTGCCGCGACTACGTGACGCTCCTCGCCGGAGTGCGGATGGGCGCCGGCGTGGTGATCGACGGGCGCCTGCTGCACGGCGCGCACGGCGGCGTGGGCGAGATGGTGGCGTTCGACCACGTCGAGGGGGTCGCCTCGGCGGACGGGCTCGGCGCACGCCTGTCGACGTGGGCCGCCGAGCTCGTCGCGACGGGCGGTGCCGCCCCGGGGAGTGCCCTCGCGGCGGTGCCCTCCGATCGGCTCGATGCCGCCGCGGTCCTGACGCTCGCCGCCGACGGGGATGCGGACGCACGCGCCCTGACCGCCCGCGCGGGCGCCACCCTGGGGCGGGTGGTGAGCGTTCTGGGGAGCATGTTCGACCCGCGGCGCATCATCCTGTCCGGACCCCTGTCCCGCGGCGCCGAGATCGTCGTGGACGCCGCGCGCGCGGCCCTGCCGACCGACCTGGACCTCCCCGCGCCGGCGCTGGTCGCCTCGGACCTCGGCGATGACGTGGTGGTCATCGGGGCGGTCGCCGCCGCCTCCGCCCTCGCCCGCGATCACGCGCTGGACGTACGACCCGCCTGATCGGCGCCTCGGACCCCGGGCGCGTCGGCTGCGTCGGGGTGGGCGCGGAGGCTGGAGTCCGCGTACGCCCGCGCCCCCCGGACGAACACGACGAGCCACGCGAAGAGCAGCCCCGCGATGACGAACTCCGCGCCGGTGAGGTTGTAGTACCCGATCGGCACCCACAGGGCGACCGCCACCAGGATGCCCGTCACGGCCACGACCGAGAAGGCCGACACCTCGTGACTGATCCCCGGCACGAGCGCGGCGAGACACCCCACCAGCACGCCGAACAGAACGACCATGCCCGATGCCGCTCCCACGTGCACGGGGAAGGCGACCGCATCCGGGACGAGCCCGGCCACCATCAGGCACAGCCCGATCCCGGCGAGCAGCCACGCGAACACGCGCGCGCGGGATGCGCCGCTCGCGACGCGCGGACGCAGCCCGGTCTCCAGGTCGTGGGCGACGAAGTTCGCGAGCACGGTCACCACGGCACCCGTGGTGATGAGCGCGAGGTTGAACTGGTACCCGGCGTACCCCGACTCGTTCCCGAGCCGGGAGAAGTGGAACTGCCACCACTCCGCGTCCGGCGAGCTGACCATGCTGGCCAGCGTGCCGAGGAACAGGACGAGGGTCGCGAGCGTGGCGATCCCGCTCGAGGTGACGCGCGCGCCGAAGACGGATGCCGCGTAGGCCATGACCCCGCACGCCGCACCCGCGAGCGCGCCGGCGCCGAACGGGTCGATCGTCAGTCCGCGGAACCCGAGCTGGAACAGCTCCGCGACGGCGATCACGAGCAGCGCCGCGAGCATCATCATCGCCGCGCACAGGCTCGCGAGGTCGGCCGCCCGCTTCGGCCACGGCAGGGCTCGGCGCCACAGGAGGTGCCCCTCACGGCGCTCCAGGACGAACGACGTGGCGAACGCCGACGCCGCGGCGAGGGCGGCGAGTAGGGCCGCGAGGCTGCCGACCGACAGCGGGCCGCCCAGCGGCAGGCGCGCGCCGCCCATGGCCACGGCGGCGACGATCGCGCCGACGACCGCCGAGGCCAGCGCCCAGCGCGTCGCGAGCGCCTCGACGCGCGGGGAGAGCCCGGTCAGCGGGGGTCGCGAGGGAGGGCCGCCCGCCGCGATGAGAGGCGGCTTCGACCTGTTCACACCTCGGAGCCTACTGCGCGCCCGCAGCGTCGGCCGGGGGCGCCGACGTGAGAAGACCCGCACCCCCGGAGGGGAGCGGGCCTTCTCAGGTCATGCGGGAGCGCCTTACTCGGACTTCTCCTCCGCGGGCGCCTCGACGGCGTCCGCAGCGGCGGCCTCGGCGGCCTCGCCCTCGGCCTGCGACTCGGCACCGGCCTCGGCGGCGGTCTCGTCGACGGCGGGAGCCTCCTCGGCGGCCGGAGCCTCCTCGGCGACGGGAGCGGCCGCGGCGGCCGTCTTCTTCGCCGACTTCGGCTTCGGGTTCACCGGCTCGAGGACGAGCTCGATGACGGCCATGGGGGCGTTGTCGCCCTTGCGGTTGCCGATCTTCGTGATGCGGGTGTAGCCGCCCTCGCGCTCGGCGACGAGCGGCGCGATCTCGGCGAACAGCACGTGCGTCGCGTCCTTGTTGCCGATGACCGACAGCACCCGGCGACGGGCGTGCAGGTCGCCGCGCTTGGCGAAGGTGACCAGGCGCTCGGCGAGCGGACGCAGGCGCTTGGCCTTGGTCTCGGTCGTCGTGATCGACTTGTGCGTGAACAGCGCCGCGGCGAGGTTCGCAAGCAGCAGGCGCTCGTGGGCGGGGCCGCCTCCGAGGCGGGGACCCTTGGTGGGCTTGGGCATGTCAGTTACTCCAGGTGGAAAGTGTCACAGAACCGGTCGGGCGCCGGTCAGATGGTCTCGTCGTCGTAGCCGCCGTAGAAGTGCGCGCCGTCGAACCCGGGGACCGAGTCCTTCAGCGACAGGCCGAGCGAGACGAGCTTGTCGCGCACCTCGTCGACCGACTTCTGACCGAAGTTGCGGATGTTCATGAGCTGCGTCTCCGAGAGGGCGACCAGCTCGGACACCGTGTTGATGCCCTCGCGCTTCAGGCAGTTGTACGAACGGACCGACAGATCGAGGTCCTCGATCGGCATCGACAGCTCGTTCGTGAGCACCTCGGCGACCGGCGCGGGGCCGATCTCGATGCCCTCGGCCTCGACGTTCAGCTCGCGGGCGAGGCCGAACAGCTCGGTGAGCGTACGACCGGCCGACGCGACGGCGTCGCGGGGCGTGATCGAGGGCTTCGACTCGACGTCGAGCACCAGCTTGTCGAAGTCGGTGCGCTCACCGGCACGGGTCGCGTCGACGCGGTACGACACCTTCAGGACGGGCGAGTAGATCGAGTCGATCGGGATCTGGCCGGCCTCGGCGTACTCGTTGCGGTTCTGGGTCGCCGAGACGTAGCCGCGGCCGCGCTCGATCGTCAGCTCGAGCTCGAAGCGGGCCGAGTCGTTGAGCGTGGCGATGACCAGCTCGGGGTTGTGCACCTCGACACCGGCGGGAGCGGAGATGTCGGCGGCGGTGACCTCACCGGCGCCGGTCTTGCGCAGGTACGCCGTGATGGGCTCGTCGCGCTCCGAGGAGACGACCAGCTGCTTGATGTTGAGGATGATCTCGGTGACATCCTCCTTCACGCCCGGGATGGTGCTGAACTCGTGCAGCACGCCGTCGATGCGGATGCTGGTGACCGCGGCACCGGGGATCGACGAGAGCAGGCTGCGACGCAGCGCGTTGCCGATCGTGTACCCGAAACCGGGCTCCAGGGGCTCGATGACGAACCGGCTGCGGAACTCGCCGATCTTCTCCTCGGTCAGAGTGGGACGCTGTGCGATGAGCACTATGTGTTCCTTTCCGTCACGTGCCCGCTATATGACACGTGCGATTGCAAGAGGTATGGAGTTGTGTGGAAGAACGCCGGATGCCGGATGCCCCGCCCGACGTGCGGGCGGAGGCATCCGGCTCCAGGATCAGACGCGGCGGCGCTTCGGCGGACGGCAGCCGTTGTGGGCCTGCGGCGTCACGTCGTTGATCGAGCCGACCTCGAGGCCGGCGGCCTGCAGCGAACGGATCGCGGTCTCGCGGCCCGAGCCCGGACCCTTCACGAAGACGTCGACCTTCTTGACGCCGTGCTCGGCGGCCTGGCGGGCGGCCGACTCGGCGGCCATGCCTGCGGCGTACGGGGTGGACTTGCGCGAGCCCTTGAAGCCCACGCCGCCCGACGACGCCCAGCTGATGACGGCGCCCGAGGGGTCCGTGATCGAGACGATCGTGTTGTTGAACGTCGACTTGATGTGGGCCTGGCCCAGCGCGATGTTCTTCTTCTCCTTGCGGCGCGGCTTGCGCGCAGCGGTCTTGGCCTGTGCCATGTTCAGGTTCTCCTAATCCCGGGCCGCGCCTTAGCGCGCCTTCTTCTTGCCGGCGACGGTGCGCTTGGGACCCTTGCGCGTGCGCGCGTTGGTCTTGGTGCGCTGGCCGCGCACGGGCAGGCCGCGGCGGTGACGGAGGCCTTCGTACGAGCCGATCTCGACCTTGCGGCGGATGTCGGCGGCGACCTCGCGGCGCAGGTCACCCTCCACCTTGTAGGTGCCTTCGATGTAGTCGCGCAGGGCGACGAGCTGGTCGTCGGAGAGGTCCTTGACGCGGATCGACTCGTCGATCTCGGTGGCCTTCAGGATCTCGACCGAACGGGTACGGCCGATGCCGTAGATGTAGGTGAGGGCGATCACCACGCGCTTGTCGCGCGGGATGTCGACGCCGGCAAGACGTGCCATGCGATGTCTCCTAGGAGTGAGTGGAGGTGTGGAGCAGGATCGGTGCCCGGGCCTCCACCCGGGGTGTCCCCCCTCTCGGGGTTCTGATCCTGCCTGTCTGTGTGTTCAGTTGTGGTGTTCTGTCGTGCGTCTGCGGGCGCGGATGCCGGGCATCCGCTCCTCGTCAGCCCTGGCGCTGCTTGTGGCGCGGGTTCGACTTGCAGATGACCATCACGCGGCCGTGGCGGCGGATCACCTTGCAGTGGTCGCAGATCGGCTTGACGGAGGGGTTGACCTTCATGATGTTTCCTTGCTCGCTGTCTTCGAGTCGGACGGAGGCCCGGGGGCGCCCGTCCGCTCGTTACTTCTCGACCGGCTCAGCGGTAGCGGTAGACGATGCGACCGCGCGTGAGGTCGTAGGGCGAGAGCTCCACGACGACGCGGTCCTCGGGGATGATGCGGATGTAGTTCTGCCGCATCTTGCCGGAGATCGTCGCGAGGACCTTGTGCCCGTTGGTCAGCTCGACGCGGAACATCGCGTTGGGCAGCGCCTCGGAGATCACACCCTCGATCTCGATTACTCCGTCTTTTTTCGCCATTCGCCTATCTCACGATGAGCAGACCGGTCGGTCTGCGGTGGTTGGATGGGATGCGGTGTCGAGACACGCCAGAGAAGGCGCAAGACACCAAAGATCTAGTGTACGTGATAGTGGGGCGTGCGGCAAACCCGAACGGTGTGCCGCACGCCCCCGCAGATCACTGGAAGAGCGAGGCGAACTGCCCCTTCGGCGGGATCGACTTGTTGTCGATCACGGTGCCGTTGACCGCGATGGTCGGCGTGCCGATGCTGCTGGCGCCCGGGGCGAGCGGCGTCTTCTCCGTCATCGAGGTGACGAACTTCTTGTACGTGCCCTCCGTGACGCAGGTGTCGATGCCCTCGACGCCGACGCTCGTGGCGATGTCGATCATCTGCTGGTCGGTGAGACCGGCCGACCCCTCCGCGGGCTGCTGGGCGAACATCGCCTGCATGAACGGCACGACGGCATCCGGGTCCTTCTCGGCGACGCAGTACATCGCGTTGGCCGCGCGGGTCGAGAACTGCGTGCCCTGCGACGCGCGGTCGAGGATCGAGATCGGGTGGATGTTGAGGGTGATGGTGCCGGCGTTGGCGAGGTCGAGGATCTCGCCGCCGTAGGTCTTCTCGAACGCGCCGCAGATGGGGCACATGAAGTCGATGTAGGTGTCGAGGGTCTGCGAGCCGTTGCCGACGACGATGGCGCCGGTCGACTGGTCGATGCCCGATCCGCTCGGCGCCGTCCCGGGGTCGGTCGCGCTGTTGTTCATCCACACCACCAGTGCGATCACGACCGCGACCACGGCGACGACCGCCACGCTCACCCAGATCGCGAACCAGTTGGTCTTTCCCGCTGCTGCCTGTGCCATGTGCTCTGCCTCTCTGTGGACACGGCCTCCGCCGCACCGCCTTCCATCCTCCCGCACCCGCCCTTTGCATTCCCCGTGAGCCCCGCTGCCCTGCGCGCCCTGCACCCCCCCGCCGCAAACATGGCGCAATCCGTCGCTCAGCAGCCCCGAGAACGTCGGAATGCGCCACGGATGTCGAGGCGCCCACGCCTGCACAGGGGGCGGATGCGGGTGACTGTCCACGGATTGGGGGGGTATCGGCGCGGCGGGGGCGGCACACACGGCATCCTCGGGGGATGACACGGCGGCCCGCCCCTCTCCCCGGGAAGCTCGGAGCGGCGTTCTCGGTCGGCGCGGCTCTCGACGCGGGCGCGACCGAGCGACGGCTTCGGGCCTCGGACCTCGGGGCCCCCTTCTGGGGCGTCCGCTCGCGCGCCTCCGTCGCGGAGGAGGCGGCCGAGCACGACGGACTGCAGGACCGGGATGCCCTCGCACACCGCGCCCTCGTCGACGCCTACGCCGAGCGGATGCCCGAGCACCGCTTCTTCACCGGCCTGTCGGCCCTCGTCGTCTGGTGCGGGATGCTGCCGGTGCCCGCGCACCGGGTCGAGGTCGGCACCCTGCTCCCCCATCGGGCTCCGCGCGGTGCCGGCGTGCGCGGGCGTCAGTTCGCGCCCCACCTGGTGTCGGTCCGCGCGCACGACGGCGTGCGGGTGAGCTCGCCCGCATCCACCTGGGTCGTGCTCGCCCCCGTGCTCCCCTTCCGAGATCTCGTCGCCGTCGGCGCGCTCCTGGTCACCCCTCCGCGCGGGCCCGGCGGTCGGCCGGCCGGTCCCCCGCTCGCCACCGTGGAGGAGCTGCGCGCGTCGACCGTCGCACCGCGGACCGGCGTCGCCGCCGCGCGGCGGGCCGTGGAGCTCGTCCGCCCCGGCGCGCGCAGCCGCACCGAGGTGCATCTGTGGCTCGCGCTCGTCCGCGCGGGGCTCCCGGAGCCGGTATTCGATCTGCCCGTCCGCGACGCGGCGGGGCACCTCATCGGCATCTTCGACCTCGCCTTCCCCGAGCGCCGCGTGCTGGCGGAGTACCAGGGCGACTACCACCGCCTGTCTCCGGATGCCTGGGCGCGCGACATCGCGAAGCGTCAGCGCGCGCGTGAGGCGGGCTACACCGTGGTCGAGATCACCCGTCGCGAGCTGTACCCCGACGCCTCCCTCGCCGTCGCGCGCGTCCGCGCCGCCCTCCGCACGCCTTGACTCCCCCGCCCGCGGGCATCCGCGCCACCATCCCCCGCGCAGATGTGTCAGCAACCGTCGGAATCACCCACGCGCAGCGACGGATTGCGCCACACTTCCGGGGCAGGCCGGCGCGCCACCCGGGGGCGAGCGCGCGGGCTACGCGACGGGAACGGGCGTCACGCCCCAGGGGGCGAGGGCGGCGGCGCCACCGTCGGCGGAGGTCAGCACCCAGATGCCGCCCTCGTGCACGGCGACGCTGTGCTCCCAGTGCGCCCCGTCGGAGCCGTCGACGGTCGTGACGGTCCAGTCGTCGTCCTCCACGAACGTGGCATCCGACCCCGCGGTCACCATCGGCTCGATCGCGAGGCACAGCCCCGGCCGCACCTCGGGCCCGAGATCGGAGACGCGGTAGTTGAAGACCGTGGGCCCCTCGTGCATCTTCCGCCCGATGCCGTGCCCGACGTAGTCGCGCAGGATGCCGTACTCGCCGCCGTCCTCGGCGGCGGCCCGCTCGATGAAGCCCTGCACCGCATCACCGACCTCGCCGACGCGGCGGGCAGAGGCCAGCGCCGCGATCCCCGCCCACAGCGACCCCTCGGTCACCTCGGACAGCCGCGTCCGCGCCGCGGCGACGGCCGGATCCCCGCCCGGGACGACCAGGGTGATCGCCGAGTCGCCGTTCCATCCCTCGTACTGCGCGCCCGCGTCGATCGAGACGATGTCGCCCGGCTCGAGCACCCGCTCGCCGGGGATGCCGTGCACGACCTGGTCGTTGACCGAGATGCACGTGGTGTGGCGGTAGCCGCGCACCAGCTGGAAGTTCGACTCGGCCCCGCGCGCCGTGATCACGGCGGACGCCGCGGCATCCAGCGCCGCCGTCGTCACGCCCGGCGCCACCAGCGCCCGCACCGCGTCGAGCGCCGCCGCCGTGATCGCGCCGGGCTCGACCATCGCCCGCAGCTGCGCCGGCGACTTGTACAGGGAACGCCGCAGCCCTCTCACGCCCGACCGCCCACGGTCAGGATGCGGCGGCGATCCCGCGCTCGGCGAGAGCGGCGAGGATGCGGTGGGTCACGGTGTCGAGCGAGCCGACGCCGTCGACGTCGGCGACGATCCCGTGGTCGCGGTAGACCTGCAGCAGCGGCGCGGTCTCGCGCTCGTAGATCTCCAGCCGGCGGGAGATGGCCTCGTCCGTGTCGTCCGAGCGACCCTCGAGCCGGGCACGCTCCGCGATGCGGCTGATGCTCACCTCGCGCGGCACGTCGAGCGCGATCACCGCGGTCAGCGCCTCGTCGCGGGGCGCCAGGAACCCGTCGAGGAGCCCGACCTGCGCGATGTTGCGGGGGAAGCCGTCGATGAGGAATCCCGCGCCCGTGTCGCCCTCGTTCAGGCGGTCGCGCAGCAGCGCGAACGTCAGCTCGTCGGAGACCAGGTCGCCCGCGTCGATGACGCTCTTGACCTGGGCGCCCAGCTCGGTCTGGTTCTTGATGTGCGAGCGGAACACGTCGCCGGTGGAGATCGCGGGGATGCCGAACGCCTCCGCGATGCGCGCACCCTGCGTCCCCTTGCCGGAGCCCTGGGGCCCGACGATCAGCAGACGCGGGGCGACCGGCGCGTCGTCGTGCGAAGCGGGATTCGTCATCTCAGGAGCCCTTCGTAGTGTCGCTGCTGCAGCTGCGCGTCGATCTGCTTGACCGTCTCGAGGCCGACGCCGACGATGATGAGGATCGAGGCGCCGCCGAACGGGAAGTTCTGGTTCGCGCTGACCGTGGCGAGCGCGATCAGCGGGAGCAGCGCGATCAGACCGAGATAGATCGCACCGGGCAGCGTGATGCGGGTGAGCACGTAGTCGAGGTACTCGGCGGTCGGACGGCCGGCACGGATGCCCGGGATGAAGCCGCCGTACTTCTTCATGTTGTCGGCGACCTCGACGGGGTTGAACGTGATGGCGACGTAGAAGTACGTGAACCCGACGATCAGCAGGAAGTACAGCAGCATGTACAGCGGGTGGTCGCCCTTGGTGAGGTAGGACTGGATCCAGGTCACCCAGCCGGGCACGTTCCCGTTGGCATCCGGCGTCTGGTTGAACTGCGCGACGAGCGCCGGGATGTACAGCAGCGACGAGGCGAAGATGACCGGCACGACGCCCGCCATGTTCACCTTGATCGGGATGTAGGTGTTGGTGCCGCCGAGCGTGCGCCGCCCGACCATCCGCTTGGCGTACTGCACGGGGATGCGTCGCTGCGACTGCTCGACGAAGACGACGAGCCCCATCACCACGATGCCGACGGCGAGGACGAGGAGGAAGACCTCGAAGCCGCGCGACTGCGCGATCGACCACATCGCGACCGGGAAGGTCGCCGCGATCGAGGTGAAGATCAGGATCGACATGCCGTTGCCCACGCCGCGCTCGGTGACGAGCTCGGCGAACCACATGATGAGGCCGGTGCCGGCGGTCAGCGTGATGATCATCAGCAGCTGCGCCCACCAGGCGTCGTTGGTCAGCAGGCTGTTGCAGGATGCGATCGAGGTGGTGCCGAAGAGCTGGCCGGAGCGGGCGACCGTGACGAGGGTCGTCGACTGGAGGAGCGCGAGCGCGATCGTCAGGTAGCGCGTGTACTGCGTCAGCTTGGCCTGGCCGGCCTGGCCCTCCTTGTAGAGGGTCTCGAAGTGCGGGATGACCACGCGCAGCAGCTGCACGATGATGGTCGCCGTGATGTACGGCATGACGCCGAGCGCGAAGATCGACAGCTGCAGCAGCGCGCCGCCGGAGAAGAGGTTCACGAGCGACAGCAGACCCTCGCTGGCCGACCCGGTCTCACGCAGACAGCTCTGGACGTTCGGATAGTTCACGAACGGCGTCGGGACGTGCGCACCGAGGCGGTAGATGGCGATGATGCCGAGGGTGAAGGCGATCTTCCTCCGGAGATCCGGAGTGCGGAAGACCCGCGCGATGGCGCTGAACAAAGGGATTTCCTCCAGTGGTCGGACGGTTCCAGCCGATCGGGACCGGGGACACCGTCTCCCAGAGTACGGCAAGAGGGGCCGGAGGTTCCCCTCCGGCCCCTGCCGTGGACTTACTTGATCGACCCGCCAGCGGCGACGATCTTCTGCTCGGCCGAACCCGAGACCTTGTCGACGTCGACCGTGAGCTTGACCGAGATGTCGCCGGTGCCGAGCACCTTGACCTTCTCGTTCTTGCGCACGGCGCCCTTCGCGACGAGGTCGCCGACGGTGACGTCACCGCCGTTCGGGTAGAGCTCCGCGAGCTTGTCGAGGTTGACCACCTGGTACTCGACGCGGAACGGGTTCTTGAACCCGCGCAGCTTCGGCGTCCGCATGTGGAGGGGCATCTGCCCGCCCTCGAAGCCGATCTTGACCTGGTAGCGGGCCTTCGTGCCCTTGGTGCCGCGACCAGCGGTCTTGCCCTTGGAGCCCTCACCGCGACCGACACGGGTCTTCGCGGTGTTGGCGCCGGGGACCGGACGCAGGTGGTGCACCTTCAGCACGCCGGGACGCGTGGCGGACTCCGCCTTCTTCGCGGCGGGCTTCTTGGCGGCCGGCTTGGCGGCCTTCTTCGTGTCGACGACCTCGTCGGTCGCCTTCTCAGCCTTCTCGGCCATCAGTCGATCTCCTCAACCTTGACGAGGTGCGCGACGGTCTTGACGTAGCCGCGCGTCTGCGCGTCGTCGGGACGGACGACGGAGTCGCCGATCCGCTTCAGACCGAGCGAACGCAGCGTGTCGCGCTGGTTCTGCTTCTCGCTCACCTTGGACTTGACCTGGGTCACCTTGAGGCGCGCGGCCATCAGGCACCTCCCTTTGCAGCGGCCAGGGCGTCGGCCTCGGCACGGATCAGACGGGCCGGAGCCACCTGGTCGAAGTCGAGACCACGACGGGCGGCGACGGCACGGGGCTCCTCGAGCTGCTTCAGCGCCTCGACGGTCGCGTGCACGATGTTGATCGTGTTCGACGAGCCGAGGGACTTCGACAGGACGTCGTGGATGCCGGCGCACTCGAGCACGGCGCGGACGGGACCACCGGCGATGACACCGGTACCGGCAGCGGCGGGACGCAGCAGCACGACACCGGCGGCCGCCTCACCCTGCACGGGGTGCGGGATGGTCGAGCCGGAGCGGGGCACGCGGAAGAAGTTGCGCTTGGCCTCTTCGACACCCTTCGAGATGGCGAGGGGGACCTCACGCGCCTTGCCGTAGCCGACACCGACGAGACCGTTGCCGTCGCCCACGACGACGAGCGCCGTGAAGCTGAACCGGCGACCGCCCTTGACGACCTTCGACACGCGGTTGATGGTGACGACGCGCTCGAGGAACTGGCTCTTCTCGGCGTCGCGACCACCGCGGTCGCGCGTCTGGCTGCGCTCGCGGCCGCCCCGACGGGGCTCGCGCTCGCGCTCCTGCTGCGCCTCGGCAGCAGGCGCCTCGGCGGCTGCCGTCTCTCCGGTCACTTCGTTCTCCACATTCTGAGTAGTTGCATCGCTCACAGGTTCAGACCTCCTTCGCGGGCGCCCTCGGCGATCGCCGCGACACGACCCGCGTAGCGGTTGCCGCCGCGGTCGAACACGACGTCGGACACGCCGGCCGCCTTCGCACGCTCAGCGACGAGCTCGCCGACCTTGCGGGCCTTGGCGGTCTTGTCGCCGTCGAAGCCGCGCAGGTCGGCCTCGAGGGTCGAGGCAGAGGCCACGGTGTGGCCCTTGCTGTCGTCCACGAGCTGCACGAACACGTGGCGGGCCGAGCGGGTGACGACCAGGCGCGGACGCGCCTCGGTGCCCACGATCTTCTTGCGCAGGCGCAGGTGACGACGCGTACGGGCGTCGCTCTTCGATGTGACAGCCATGATCACTTACCACTCTTTCCGGCCTTGCGGCGAACGACCTCGCCGGCGTACCGCACACCCTTGCCCTTGTAGGGCTCGGGCTTGCGGATCTTGCGGATGTTGGCGGCGGCCTCGCCGACCGCCTGCTTCGAGATACCGCTGACGGTGACCTTGTTGTTGCCCTCGACGGTCAGCGTGATGCCGGCCGGGGGCTCGACGAGCACCGGGTGCGAGAAGCCGAGCGCGAACTCGACGGCAGCGCCCTTCTGGGCGACGCGGTAGCCGGTGCCGACGACCTCGAGGCCCTTGGTGTAGCCCTGGGTGACCCCGATGATGTTGTTGCTGATCAGGGTGCGGGTGAGACCGTGCAGCGAGCGCGACTCGCGCTCGTCGTCGGGGCGGGAGACCAGGACCTGGCCCTCCTCGACCGTGACCTCGATGGGCTTGGCCACGGTGAGCGCGAGCTCGCCCTTGGGGCCCGTGACGGAGACATCCTGGCCGTCCACCGAGACGGTGACGCCGGCGGGGATGTCGATGGGAAGGCGTCCGATACGCGACATGTCAGATCACCACACGTAGGCGAGGACTTCCCCACCCACGCCCTTCTGCTCGGCCTGACGGTCGGTGAGAAGACCGGAGGAGGTGGACAGGATCGCGACGCCGAGGCCACCGAGGACGGTGGGGATCTCGGTCGAGCGCGCGTACACGCGCAGACCCGGCTTGGAGACGCGCTTGATGCCGGCGATCGACCGCTCGCGGTTCGGGCCGTACTTCAGCGTCAGGGTGAGCGTCTGGCCGACGCGGGCGTCCGAGACCTCCCAGGAGGAGATGTAGCCCTCCTGCTTGAGGATCTCGGCGATGTTGGTCTTGAGCTTGGAGCTCGGCAGCGCGACGGTGTCGTGGTGCGCCGAGTTCGCGTTGCGCAGACGGGTCAGCATGTCTGCGACCGGGTCTGTCATCGTCATGTGATGTTTCCTTTGTTCACGTGGTTTCGGATGCCGTTACGCGACATCCGACCTTCTTGAGGTGATTACGCCTTCGCGTCCTCGGACTGGAAGGGGAATCCGATCTGGCGCAGGAGCGAGCGGCCCTCGGCGTCCGACTTCGCCGTCGTGACGACGGTGATGTCGAAACCGCGGACGCGGTCGATCTTGTCCTGGTTGATCTCGTGGAACACGGACTGCTCCTGGAGACCGAACGTGTAGTTGCCGTTGCCGTCGAACTGCTTGGGCGACAGGCCGCGGAAGTCGCGGATGCGGGGCAGCGCGAGCGTCACGAGACGGTCGAGGAACTCCCAGGCACGGTCGCCGCGGAGGGTGACGTGCGCACCGATGGGCTGGCCCTCGCGCAGCTTGAACTGCGCGATGGACTTGCGGGCCTTGGTGACGATCGGCTTCTGACCCGTGATCTTGGTGAGGTCGTCGACCGCACCATCGATCACCTTGGAGTCGCGAGCCGCCTCACCGACACCGGTGTTGACGACGACCTTGAGGATCCCCGGGATCTGCATGACGTTCTCGTAGCCGAACTCGTCCTGCAGGGCCTTGCGGATCTCGGCCTGGTACTTCTGCTTCAGGCGCGGCTGGATTTTGCCAGCGGGCGCGGCAGTGGTGGTGCTCATCAGAGGTCCTTACCGCTCTTCTTCGCGTAGCGCACGCGGACGGTGCGCTTCACGCCGTCCTTCGTCTGCTCCTCGACACGGTGACCGACGCGGGTCGGCTTCTTGGTCGAGGGGTCGACGACGGCGACGTTGGAGATGTGGATCGGGGCTTCCATCGTCTCGATGCCGCCCGTCTTGGTCCCGCGCTGGGTCTGGCCCACACGGGTGTGCTTGGTGACGTAGTTGACGCCCTCGACGATGACACGGTTCTGCTCGACGAGAACGTCGAGGACCTTGCCCTGCTTGCCGCGGTCGCCGCCCTTGTCCTGCTTCTTGCCAGTGATGACCTGAACGAGGTCACCCTTCTTGATCTTGGCCATGCGGTCAGATCACCTCCGGGGCGAGCGAGACGATCTTCATGAACTTCTTGTCGCGAAGCTCACGGCCGACCGGTCCGAAGATGCGGGTGCCACGCGGCTCCCCGTCGCCCTTCAGGATGACGGCGGCGTTCTCGTCGAACTTGATGTAGGACCCGTCGGCACGACGGGTCTGCTTGACGGTGCGGACGACGACGGCCTTGACCACGTCGCCCTTCTTGACGTTGCCGCCGGGGATCGCGTCCTTGACGGTCGCCACGATGATGTCGCCCAGGCCCGCGTAGCGGCGGTTCGAGCCACCGAGCACGCGGATCGTGAGCAGCTCCTTGGCGCCGGTGTTGTCGGCGACCTTGAGGCGGGACTCTGTCTGAATCACTTGTTACTCCTTGGGTTCCAAGAAGGCCGAGGCCTTACTTGGCCTTCTCGAGGATCTCGACCAGACGCCAGCGCTTGGTGGCGCTCAGCGGGCGGGTCTCGTTGATGAGCACGAGGTCGCCGATGCCGGCGGAGTTCTGCTCGTCGTGGGCCTTCACCTTCGACGTACGACGGATGACCTTGCCGTACAGCGG
This sequence comes from Microbacterium sp. MMO-56, assembly GCF_037146215.1. NCBI lineage: Bacteria > Bacillati > Actinomycetota > Actinomycetes > Micrococcales > Microbacteriaceae > Microbacterium > Microbacterium sp. MMO-56. The sequence continues at coordinate 187,203 of NZ_JBBCVW010000003.1, read as the reverse complement.
GTGCTTCACGCGGTCCTCGACCTCGACGACGATGGTCTTGTCCATCTTGTCGCTGACGACGTAGCCGCGACGGGCCTTGCGGTAGCCACGGGCGTTCTCGTCGCGCACGTCGTGCGCGCCGTGCTCGTGACCGGCCTGCTCGGTCGCCTCGACGACCGCCTCGGCGGTCTTCTTCGTGGTGGCCATTACTCAGCCTCTTCCTTCACGGCCTCGTCGGCGGCATCCGCCTTCTTGGCCTTCGTCTTCTTCGCCTTCGCCTGGACCTCGACGGGCGCGGGCGTGGCACGGATGCCGAGCTCGCGCTCACGGATCACGGTGTAGAGCCGCGCGATGTCGCGCTTGACCGCACGGATGCGGCCGTGGCTCTCGAGCTGGCCGGTGGCCGACTGGAAGCGCAGGTTGAACAGCTCCTCCTTGGCCTTGCGCAGCTCCTCGACGAGGCGCTGGTCCTCGAACGTGTCGAGCTCGCTCGGGGCGAGCGTCTTGGTACCGACGGCCATTACGCGTCGCCCTCCTCGCGCTTGATGATGCGTGCCTTCAGCGGCAGCTTGTGGATTGCCCGGGTGAGGGCCTCGCGAGCGAGCTCCTCGTTGACGCCCGCGACCTCGAAGAGGACGCGACCCGGCTTGACGTTGGCGACCCACCACTCCGGCGAGCCCTTACCGGAACCCATGCGGGTCTCGGCCGGCTTCTTGGTGAGCGGACGGTCGGGGTAGATGTTGATCCACACCTTGCCGCCACGCTTGATGTGACGGGTCATGGCGATACGAGCGGACTCGATCTGACGGTTCGTCACGTACGCGGGCGTCAGGGCCTGGATGCCGAACTCGCCGAAGGAGACCTTCGTGCCACCGGTCGCCTGGCCGGAACGGCCGGGGTGGTGCTGCTTGCGGTACTTGACCTTGCGGGGGATAAGCATCAGGCAGACGCTCCTTCTGCGACGGGGGCCTCGTTGCGGGGGCCACGACGACGGTCGCCACCACGGTCGTCACGACCACGGGGCGGCTTGGGGGCGTTGGCCTGCTCGCGCGCGAGCTCCTTGGCCGTCAGGTCGCCCTTGTAGATCCACACCTTCACGCCGATGCGGCCGAAGGTGGTCTTGGCCTCGTAGAAGCCGTAGTCGATGTTCGCGCGCAGCGTGTGCAGGGGCACACGACCGTCGCGGTAGAACTCCGACCGGCTCATCTCCGCGCCGCCGAGGCGGCCCGAGACCTGGATCCGGATGCCCTTGGCGCCGGCGCGCTGCGCGCCCTGCAGACCCTTGCGCATCGCGCGGCGGAACGCCACACGTGCGGAGAGCTGCTCGGCGATGCCCTGCGCGACCAGCTGGGCGTCGGCCTCGGGGTTCTTCACCTCGAGGATGTTCAGCTGGATCTGCTTGCCGGTGAGCTTCTCGAGGTCGGCGCGGATACGCTCGGCCTCGGCGCCACGGCGACCGATCACGATGCCCGGGCGGGCGGTGTGGATGTCGACGCGGACGCGGTCACGGGTGCGCTCGATCTCGATGCCGGACACGCCGGCGCGGTCGAGCTGCGTCTGCAGGAGCTTGCGGATCTTGATGTCCTCGGCCACGTAGTCGGCGTAACGCTGGCCGGGCTTCGTGGAGTCCGAGAACCAACGCGACACGTGGTCCGTGGTGATGCCGAGGCGGAAGCCGTACGGGTTGACCTTCTGTCCCATTACTTGCTCGCCTTCTTGCTGGTGCTGCCGGTTGCGCCCTCGACCTCGGGGGTCGCGAGCTCGACGGTGATGTGGCTCGTGCGCTTCTTGATCTGGAACGCGCGACCCTGAGCACGGGGACGGAAACGCTTGAGCGTGGTCCCCTCATCGACGTACGCGTTGCGCACGTACAGGTCCTGCTCGTCCAGGTACTCGCCGTCCTTGTCCGCCTTCACGCGGGCGTTGGCGACGGCCGACTCGACGAGCTTGTAGATCGGCTCGCTGGCGCTCTGCGGGGCGAACTTCAGGATGGCGAGTGCCTCCTGAGCCTGCTTGCCCTTGATCAGCGCGACGACACGACGAGCCTTCTGAGGGGTCACGCGAATGTGCTTGACGCGTGCGATGGAATCCACCATGTCTCTCCTCCTCTAGTCCTCTCCAGGATCACCACCGCGTCAGCGGCGGCGGCCCTTCTTGTCGTCCTTCACGTGGCCGCGGAAGGTGCGGGTGGGCGCGAACTCGCCCAGCTTGTGGCCGACCATGGTCTCGGACACGAACACGGGGATGTGCTTGCGTCCGTCGTGCACGGCGATCGTGTGACCCAGCATCGCCGGGATGATCATCGAGCGGCGCGACCAGGTCTTGATGACGTTCTTCGTGCCGGCTTCGTTCTGCGAGGCGACCTTGCGGAACAGGTGCTCGTCGACGAAGGGGCCCTTCTTCAGGCTGCGAGGCATCTTCCTCTACTCCTACTTGCGCTTCTTGCCGGCGTTGCGACGACGGACGATGTACTTGTCGCTCTCCTTGTTGGGGTGGCGGGTACGACCCTCCGCCTGACCCCAAGGAGTGACGGGGTGACGTCCACCGGACGTCTTGCCCTCACCACCACCGTGCGGGTGGTCGACCGGGTTCATGGCGACACCACGGACCGTCGGGCGCACGCCCTTCCAGCGCTTGCGGCCGGCCTTGCCCCAGTTGATGTTCGACTGCTCGGCGTTGCCGACCTCGCCGATGGTCGCGCGGCAGCGCGCATCGACGTTGCGGATCTCGCCAGAGGGCAGACGCAGCTGGGCGTAGGGGCCGTCCTTGGCGACGAGGCGCACCGAGGCGCCCGCCGAACGCGCCATCTTCGCGCCGCCGCCGGGGCGGAGCTCGATGGCGTGGATGACGGTACCCGTCGGGATGTTCTTCAGCGGCAGGTTGTTGCCGGGCTTGATGTCGGCCGAGGGACCGGACTCGACGATGTCGCCCTGCTGCAGCTTGTTCGGCGCCAGGATGTAGCGCTTCTCGCCGTCGACGTAGTGCAGCAGCGCGATGCGCGCCGTGCGGTTGGGGTCGTACTCGATGTGAGCGACCTTGGCGTCCACGCCGTCCTTGTCGTTGCGACGGAAGTCGATCAGACGGTACTGGCGCTTGTGACCGCCGCCGATGTGGCGGGTGGTGATGCGGCCCTGGTTGTTGCGACCACCGGTCTTGGACAGCGGGCGCAGCAGCGACTTCTCGGGCGTCGATCGCGTGATCTCGGCGAAGTCGGCCACCGACGAACCGCGGCGACCCGGGGTCGTGGGCTTGTACTTGCGAATAGCCATGGTGTGTTGTCCTCTATCCCAGCTGTCAGCCGACGGCCGTGAAGATGTCGATGGTGCCCGAGCGCAGCGTGACGATGGCGCGCTTGGTGTCCTTGCGCTTGCCCATCCCGAAGCGGGTGCGACGGGCCTTGCCGGCGCGGTTGAGCGTGTTGACCGCGGCGACCTTGACGCCGAAGATCTTCTCGATGGCGAGCTTGATCTCCGTCTTCGAGGCGCGCGGGTCCACGAGGAAGGTGTACTTGCCCTCGTCGATCAGACCGTAGCTCTTCTCCGAAACCACCGGCTTCAGGATGATGTCGCGCGGGTCCTTGTTCAGGGAGACGTTCGCAGTGGTCATGCCGAGACCTCCTCGGTGGCGCCGGCCTTCGCAGCGACGAACGCGTCGTAGGCGGCCTTGGTGAAGACGATGTCGTCGGAGACGAGCACGTCGTAGGCGTTGAGCTGGCCGACCTCGAGCACGTGGACGTACCCCAGGTTGCGGACGCTCTTGAGGGTCAGCTCGTCGCCGCGCTCGATGACGACCAGGACGTTCTTGGTCGGCGCGAGCTGGGCGAGGACCGCCGCGGCGGCCTTGGTCGAGGGCGCGCCCTCGATGCCGAACGAGTCGACGACGTGCAGACGTGCACCCCGGGCGCGGTCGCTGAGGGCTCCGAGGAGCGCGGCGGCGATCATCTTCTTGGGGGTGCGCTGCGAGTAGTCGCGCGGCTTCGGGCCGTGGACGATGCCACCGCCGGTCATGTGCGGCGCGCGGATCGAGCCCTGGCGGGCGTTACCGGTGCCCTTCTGCTTGAAGGGCTTGCGGCCGGCGCCGGAGACCTCACCGCGACGCTTGGTCGAGTGGGTGCCCTGGCGAGCCGCGGCGAGCTGCGCGACGACGACCTGGTGGATGAGCGGGATGTTCGTCTTGACGTCGAAGATCGCGGCGGGCAGCTCCACGGAGCCGGCCTTCTTGCCGTCGGCCTTCACGACGTCGAGCGCGAGAGTGGCGTCAGCCATGATCAGGCACCCTTCACTGCGTTGCGGACATAGACGATGCGGCCGCGCGCACCGGGGACGGCGCCCTTGACGAGCAGCAGACCCTTCTCGGCGTCGACGGCGTGCACCGTGAGGTTGAGGACGGTGACGCGCTCGCCACCCATGCGACCGGCCATGCGCATGCCCTTGAAGACGCGGCTGGGCGTCGAGGAGGCACCGATGGAGCCGGGCTTGCGGTGGTTGCGGTGCGCACCGTGCGAGGCGGAGACGCCCTTGAAGTTGTGGCGCTTCATGACACCCGCGGTGCCCTTGCCCTTGCTGGTGCCGACGACGTCGACCAGCTGGCCGGCCTCGAAGGTCGCGTCGACCGTGAGCTCCTGGCCGAGCGTGTAGTCGGAGGCGTCCGCGGTGCGCACCTCGGTGAGGTGGCGGCGCGGGGTGACTCCGGCGGCCTCGAAGTGGGCCGTGAGGGGCTGGTTGACCTTGCGCGGGTCGATCTGGCCGTAGCCGATCTGCACGGCGTTGTAGCCGTCGCGCTCGGGGGTGCGGACCTGGGTCACGACGTTCGGCGCGACCTCGATCACGGTGACGGGAACGAGCTTGCCGTTCTCGTCCCAGACCTGGGTCATGCCGAGCTTCGTGCCGAGCAGGCCCTTGGAAACCTTGTCGTTGATGTGTGCCATGACCGGGACCTCAGAGCTTGATCTCGATGTTGACGTCGGCCGGGAGGTCGAGGCGCATCAGCGAGTCGACGGCCTTGGGCGTCGGGTCGATGATGTCGATGAGGCGCTTGTGGGTGCGCATCTCGAAGTGCTCGCGGCTGTCCTTGTACTTGTGGGGCGACCGGATGACGCACACGACGTTCTTCTCGGTCGGAAGCGGCACGGGGCCGACGACCGTGGCGCCCGCGCGGGTCACCGTGTCGACGATCTTGCGCGCCGACGTGTCGATGACCTCGTGGTCGTACGACTTCAGGCGAATGCGGATCTTCTGTCCCGCCATTGTCTGCTCTCTCTCTTCTCGCGTCATACCTCGCGGGCATTGGACGCACGGGGCGCTTGTGGCGCCGGGGCACTTCCTCCTCGAACCTGTCGCCAGGCCTTCGAGGGACTTGCACCACTGTTCTGATGTCAAGCCCACCTCGTCGCGCACGCGCGACACCTGAGTCCAGGCGGAAGGGGTGGATTGTGTCGTTCTGCTGCCCGCGGCCTAGGACCCTGCACCGGACCCCTCGGGGTGGCGCCGCCTATGCACTGCCCTGGCAGTGATCCCGCGCACGCCGAAGCCGCGCAGGAATGTGGAACCTGACTAGTCTACGTGTCGCCCGGGCGTGTCGCAAACCCGGGCGTGTCGCGCGGCGTGTCGCGCTCAGCCGACACCCAGCCCACAGCGCGAGACCGCGCAGATGTCGCGCTCACGGCGTGAGAAGCGGACATCTGCGCGGTCTCGCGGCGGGGCTCAGCTCACTCGGTGCCGACGGCCTTGTCGATGTTGTCGCGGACGCTGTCGACCTGTCCGTGCGCGCTCTCCGGCGCGACCTTCTTGACGAAGTCGGCGGCGGCGTCGAGCACCGTGTCGCTGACCTGCTCGGCCTGCTCGCTGTGCAGCGCCTCGTCGATCTTGTCCTTGTTCTGCTCCAGGAACTGCTTGCCCTGGTTCACGAGATCCTCGATGCCCATACCGCCTCCTTCGTCGCCCCCCGTGGGCGAATCCCCTCCATTGTGGCGGTGCCCCCGCCGGCGCGCCACCGGATCTGCGGCCGGCATGACGAAGGCCCCCCGGCGGAGCCGAGGGGCCTTCGTGGTGAAGCGAGATTACTTCAGGATCTTGGTGACGGTACCGGCACCGACGGTGCGGCCACCCTCACGGATCGCGAAGCCGAGGCCCTCTTCCATGGCGATCGGCTGGATGAGCTCGACCGACATCTCCGTGGTGTCGCCGGGCATGACCATCTCGGTGCCCTCGGGCAGCGTGATGACGCCGGTGACGTCGGTGGTGCGGAAGTAGAACTGCGGGCGGTAGTTCGTGAAGAACGGGTTGTGACGGCCACCCTCCTCCTTGGACAGGATGTACGCCGTGCCCTCGAAGTTGGTGTGCGGGGTCACGGAGCCGGGCTTGACGACGACCTGGCCGCGCTCGACGTCGTCACGCTTGGTGCCGCGCAGGAGCAGACCACAGTTCTCGCCGGCCCAGGCCTCGTCGAGCTGCTTGTGGAACATCTCGATACCCGTGACCGTGGTCTTCTGCGTCGGGCGGATGCCGACGATCTCGACCTCGGAGTTGATCGCGAGGGTACCGCGCTCGGCGCGGCCCGTGACGACCGTGCCACGACCGGTGATGGTGAAGACGTCCTCGATGGGCATGAGGAACGGCTTGTCCTTGTCGCGCACCGGGTCCGGGATCGACTCGTCGACCGCGTCCATCAGCTCGACGATCTTCTCGACCCACTCGGCGTCGCCCTCGAGAGCCTTGAGGCCCGAGACGCGGACGACGGGCGCGTTGTCGCCGTCGAAGTCCTGCGACGAGAGCAGCTCGCGGACCTCGAGCTCGACGAGCTCCAGGATCTCCTCGTCGTCGACCATGTCGCTCTTGTTGAGGGCGACGAGCAGGTACGGCACGCCGACCTGCTTGGCGAGGAGCACGTGCTCACGCGTCTGCGCCATGGGACCGTCGGTCGCGGCGACCACGAGGATCGCGCCGTCCATCTGGGCGGCACCGGTGATCATGTTCTTGATGTAGTCGGCGTGACCCGGGGCGTCGACGTGCGCGTAGTGGCGCTTCGGGGTCTCGTACTCGACATGCGAGATGTTGATCGTGATACCACGCTGGCGCTCTTCGGGAGCCGAGTCGATCGACGCGAAGTCACGCTGCACGTTGGTGGCCGACGGGTACTTGTCGGCGAGCACCTTCGAGATCGCGGCGGTGAGCGTCGTCTTACCGTGGTCGACGTGCCCGATGGTTCCGATGTTGACGTGCGGCTTGGTCCGCTCGAACTTGGCCTTGGCCACTGGGTCCTCCTCAGGACATTCGTGTAGGGGTTCGGGCGCTGGATTGCGACCGAGTCTCTACGGGGATGTTTCTAGTCTATGCGTATGAAGTTGTGTGTCACCGGGATGCCGCAGCAGCGGCATCCCGGAGGACGATCACTCGCCCTTGTTCTTCTGGACGATCTCGTCGGCGACGGCCCGCGGGACCTCGGCGTACGAGTCGAACTCCATCGAGTACACGGCCCGGCCCGAGGTCTTCGAGCGCAGGTCGCCGATGTAGCCGAACATCTCCGACAGGGGAACGAGGGCGCGGACGATCTTGATGCCCGACCCGTCCTCCATCGACTGGATCTGACCGCGACGCGAGTTCAGGTCGCCGATGACGTCGCCCATGTACTCCTCGGGCGTGCGCACCTCGACCGCCATGAGCGGCTCGAGGATCGCGGGGCTCGCCTTGCGGACGGCCTCCTTGAAGCCCATCGATCCGGCGATCTTGAACGCCATCTCGGAGGAGTCCACGTCGTGGCTCGCACCGTCGAGCAGGATCGCCTTGACGCCCACGATGGGGTAGCCGGCGAGCACGCCGACGTTCATGGCGTCCTGGAAGCCCTGGTTGGTCGGCTCGATGTACTCGCGCGGGATGCGGCCACCGGTGACCTTGTTCTCGAACTCGTACGTCTTGTCGGCCGTGACCTCGAGGGGCTCGAGCGCGAACTGGATCTTCGCGAACTGACCCGAACCACCGGTCTGCTTCTTGTGGGTGTAGTCGTGACGCTCGACGGCCTTCTTGATCGTCTCGCGGTACGCCACCTGGGGCTTGCCGACGTTGGCCTCGACCTTGAACTCGCGCTTCATGCGGTCCACGAGGATGTCGAGGTGCAGCTCGCCCATGCCCTTGATGACCGTCTGGCCGGTCTCGGGGTTGAGCTCGGTGCGGAAGGTCGGGTCCTCTTCGGCGAGCTTCTGGATCGCGGTGCCCAGCTTCTCCTGGTCGGCCTTGGTCTTCGGCTCGATGGCGACCTCGATGACGGGCTCGGGGAAGGTCATCGACTCGAGGACGACGGGCTCGTTCGGGTCGGCGAGGGTGTCACCGGTGGTGGTGTCCTTCAGGCCGATGACCGCGTAGATGTTGCCCGCGGTGACCGAGTCGACCGGGTTCTCCTTGTTGGCGTGCATCTGGAAGATCTTCCCGATGCGCTCCTTCTTGCCCTTGGTCGAGTTGATGACCTGCGCGCCGGAGTCGAGGTGACCCGAGTAGACGCGGATGTAGGTCAGGCGACCGAAGAACGGGTGGACCGCGACCTTGAAGGCGAGCGCGGCGAACGGGTCGTTGGCGTCGGGGTGACGCTCGATGACGACCTCTTCGTCCTTGGGGTCGTGCGCCTCGATGGCGGGGACGTCCAGGGGCGAGGGGAGGTAGTCGACGACCGCGTCCAGCATGGGCTGCACGCCGCGGTTCTTGAACGCCGAGCCGCAGAGCACGGGGTACAGCTCGCCGCCGACGGTGAGCTTGCGGATCGCGCCCTTGATCTCGGCGAGAGTGAGCTCCTCGCCGCCGAAGTACTTCTCGAGCAGCGCCTCGTCGGTCTCGGCGACCGTCTCGAGGAGCTTCTCGCGGTACTCGGCCGCGAGGTCGGCGAGGTCGGCGGGGATCTCCTGGACCTCGTACTTGGCGCCCATGGTGACATCACCCTTGGCGTCGCCGGGCCACACGAGCGCGCGCATCTCGACGAGGTCGATGACGCCGATGAAGTCGTTCTCGGCGCCGATGGGCAGCTGCAGCACGAGGGGCTTCGCGCCCAGGCGGTTCACGATCGTGTCGACGGTGAAGTAGAAGTCGGCACCCAGCTTGTCCATCTTGTTGACGAAGCAGATGCGGGGGACGTCGTACTTGTCGGCCTGACGCCAGACGGTCTCGGACTGGGGCTCGACGCCCTCCTTGCCGTCGAACACGGCCACCGCGCCGTCGAGGACGCGGAGCGACCGCTCGACCTCGACCGTGAAGTCGACGTGCCCGGGGGTGTCGATGATGTTGATCTGGTGCTTGTTCCAGAAGCAGGTCACGGCGGCGGACGTGATCGTGATGCCGCGCTCCTTCTCCTGCTCCATCCAGTCGGTCGTGGACGCACCGTCGTGCGTCTCGCCGAGCTTGTGGTTGACACCCGTGTAGAAGAGGATGCGCTCGGTCGTCGTCGTCTTGCCGGCATCGATGTGCGCCATGATGCCGATGTTGCGGACCTTGTTGAGGTCGGTGAGCACTTCTTGTGCCACGGGGTGTCCTTTACGTGTAGTGACGGATGTCGCGGGGCGACCGGCCGGGGTGTGCCCGGCCGGTCGCCGAGACGCTGTTTACCAGCGGTAGTGCGCGAAGGCGCGGTTGGACTCGGCCATCTTGTGGGTGTCCTCGCGGCGCTTGACCGCGGCGCCCAGGCCGTTCGACGCGTCCAGGATCTCGTTCTGCAGACGCTCGGTCATCGTCTTCTCACGACGGCCCTTCGCGTAGGAGACGAGCCAGCGCAGCGCGAGCGTGTTGGCGCGGTGCGGCTTGACCTCGACGGGAACCTGGTAGGTCGAGCCGCCGACGCGGCGGCTCTTGACCTCGAGGGTCGGGCGGACGTTGTCGAGCGCCTTCTTGAGCGTCGCGACGGCGTCCTGGCCGTTCTTGGCCTCGACGCCCTTGAGGGCGTTGTAGACGATGGCCTCGGCGATCGACTTCTTGCCGTCGACGAGGATCTTGTTCACCAGCTGGGTGACGATCGGAGCACCGTAGACCGGGTCGTTGACGACGACGCGGCGGGGTGCGGGTCCCTTGCGAGGCATCTCACTCAGCCCTTCTTGGCGCCGTAGCGACTACGGGCCTGCTTGCGGTTCTTGACGGCCTGGGTGTCCAGGGCGCCGCGAACGATCTTGTAACGGACACCGGGGAGGTCCTTGACACGGCCTCCACGGACGAGCACGAGCGAGTGCTCCTGCAGGTTGTGACCCTCGCCGGGGATGTAGGCGGTGACCTCGGTGCCGTTGCGGAGCTTCACACGGGCGACCTTGCGCATCGCCGAGTTCGGCTTCTTGGGCGTGGTGGTGTACACGCGGGTGCAGACACCCGCCTGCTGCGGGTTCGCCTTCAGGGCGGGCGCCTTGGTCTTGGTGACCTTGGGCGAGCGACCCTTGCGAACCAACTGCTGAATGGTTGGCACGTTCTCTCCTTGTCGTGCTGTGCGATCCTCTCGGGCCGCACAGGTGCTGCACGGTGACAGCGTTCGTGGTTTCACCACAGATCCACCGCACGACGAACCGTCGGGCTTGGGGTGGTGGATATGCCGTGGGGGCGACCTGTTCGCAGATCGAATCCGGATGCGGCGCCCGGCTCGCCCTCCGGCGTGCCGAGGCACGACGCAAGGCGCGCGAGAGCGCACACCCGGTCAATGATACGCCGTATGACGAAGCCGGGCAAACGGGGACGCCCCTCGTCAGGGTGCGGTCCGGCGCAGGTGGAACTCCTCGTCGCCGAGGAAGAACCTCTCCCCCGCATCCAGCCGTGCTCCGGGCTCGACCTCGACCTCGTCGCCCAGGAGCGTGCGCACCAGGACACCGTTCGTCGAGCCCAGATCGGTCACGGTCCACGCGTCGCCCCGCAGCTCCAGACGGGCGTGGGTCTTCGAGACGGTGCGCGCCCGATCCGGGACGGCGACCAGCTGCGCGGTCGGATAGGCCGCATCGCCCGACGGGCGCCGGCCCAGGATGACGACGGGCGAGGAGAGGGCGACGGGCGCACCCGTCGCCGGCACCAGCTCCCATGTCGGGCGGTGGGTCCGCCGCGCGACGACGGTCATGTCGGCCACGTCGTCGTCGTCCTCGGCGGCCTCGTCGGCGGCCCGCGCGCGACCCCGGCGCACGCCGGGGTCCTCCTCGGGGTCCTCGATGCGGCGGTGCTGGGCGGGAACGGCGCCCCCGGCCGATCTCGGTGCGCCGGCGCGGGGGGCGCCGACGACCGCCGAGACCTCCCCGGACAGCTCCGGGAACACATCCGCGTCGTCGGTGTCCACGCGCCGCGCATCGGGGTCCGTCGGATGCTCGGACGCCGCGGGGACGCGGGTCACGCGCGCGGCCGGGAGCGGACCGTCGGGCTCGTGCCGCACGCCGGGCACCGCGGCGATCGGGCCGGCCTCCCCCGCGGCACGGCGCCGCCCGTCGGACGACTCGACCGACGCTCCCACGCCCTCGGTGAGCGGCGGCACGTAGGGCCTCCCGCCCGCCGAACTCGGCGGGAAGGGCGAGGGGTGGATGGCCGACACGTCGTCGATCTCCGGCCACGCGCCGGCCGGCGGCGACGTGTCGGGAGGCGTCCACGGCGCGGCGACTCCGGCGGGCGGGGCGAAGCTCGTCGCGTCCGCCTCGGGCGCCGCGCCGTCCGGATCCGGTGCCAGCGGCATCCCCGCCGCGGCCGCCTCGGCCTGGAAGGGTCCCTCCGCGTCGGGAGAGACGGCGAGGGAGACGGTCGGCGGCGCCGCGACGGTGTCCTCCGGCGTCGCCGCACCGCCGGGTCCGGCCGAGCCGCGCGCACGAGAGCCGACGGGACGCGCCCCGAGCCAGCGCGCGGGCCCGAAGCCGAGCACACTCGCCCACACGACGAACACGAGGGCGGCGAGCACCGTCATCCCCGTCCCGTAGCCGAACCCGGCGTTGATCCGGTGCGCAGACACGATCAGCAGCACGAAGACGACGATCTGGGCGATCGGGACGACCACGAGCAGCACGAGCCACGGGCTGAAGCCGCCCCAGCGCAGCAGGGTGGCGAGGTTCACGAACGGCACCCAGGCCTTCCACTGCTCCTCGCCCATCTTGCGGAACACCGCCGAGAGGGCGAGCGCGGTCCAGACGTAGAGGACGACCCCGAGGATCGCGGAGATCAGTCCCATGAGGGACACGAGGGACGCCAGAGACTCGTCGACGGCTGCTGTGCTCATGCGGTGCGCCGCGCCTCGCCGGTCGCGGCTCCCCCTCTCGGTACGGGACGGGGGCCGGCGACGACGCCCCGGGACGAACGATCTCAACGATACGGCCGCACGCAGTCGCCGCCAGAGGGTCGGCGTGAGCGCGCCGCGCTCGGCGTCGACGATGCGCCAGAACGCGAGCGCGTCGTCGTCCGTGACGGTCGCCGGCGAGAAGACGGCCTCATCGGCGGCGCGGGCGAGCTCCGCGGCACCCGGGGCGCCCAGCCGGCCGGCGATCTCGAGGCGGGTCGCGCGCGGTGTCCGGTCGCGCCCCGCGTCGGCGGCGGCGTCCAGGTACTCCTCCCACCCCGCCGCGACGCGGTCCCGGGGCTCCCCGCGCTCGCGACGCCGGCGCCGGCGGAGCGCCTTGACCAGCGCGACGGACAGGAACGGTCCGGCGAGCGCGAGCAGCACGCCCAGCGAGAGGGCGCCCCCGCGCAGCGCCGCCCACAGCCAGGAGAGGTCCACGGGGCCGGGCCGGTCCGGCGTGTCGGCGGTGTCCTCCTGGGCGGGGCGCGGCGGATCGACCTCGTCCACCCCGCGCGGGTCGACCCCGGTGCCGATCGTCGGGTCGGGCTGCGCCGTCACGTCGCGGCTCGGCGGCTCGAGGTGCTGCGGCGTGACGTCGACCGGGATCCAGGCACCCGTCGACGCCTGCACCTCCACCCAGGCGGACAGATCGCCCGCACGGCAGACGCCGTCGGAGCACCGGGAGAGATCGGCGTCCGCCGCCCGGGTGCGCATCCCCACGACGATCCGGGCGGGGAATCCGAGCTCCCGCGCCATCAGCGCCGTCGCGACGGCGAACTGCTCGTCGTCGCCCACGGCCGCGACGACGTCTCCCGTGGCCGCGGCCCGCGGGTCCTGCTCGCGCTCGAGGAGCGCCGCGAACATCCGGTCGATGCGGGCGAGGGAGTGACCGGCGGGACTCGGCGCGAACACCGGGACGCCGGCATCCGCCATCCAGGCGGACTGCGCGTCGGTGAGGGCGTGGCTGAGGTATCCCCGCTCGCGCAGCAGCGTCACCAGCTGCGCGAGGGCCGCGCCGCCCGAGCCGGTGGTGTGCGCACCCATCCACGCGCGCAGGCTCGCCGGCGCCTCGGGCGAGCGGTCCGGCACTCCCGGCGCCTCGGCCTCCCCGAGCGCGGGGGCCTGCGCCTCGGACGCCTCGAGCCGGTACGCGTCCCCCGCCGTCCAGGGCGTCGTCTGCACCGCCGCCGACCGGGTGTCGTCGACGTAGAACCCGTCGGCGAGCGCCGCGGCGCGGGCTCCCTCGAAGGCCACCGCGGCGATCGTCCCCGCCGAGGGCATCCATATCCCGTCCAGGGCGTCGATGCTCACCAGGACGTCGACACGCGCACCCGGTCCCGGGGCACGGGGAGCCGCGAGGCGCACGAACCCCGACGCGGCCGATCCCGACGCGGTGCGATACACGGCGCCGTCGTAGTCGTCGAGCACGGCCAGGCGGATCCGTTCGGGCACGCGGTCGCCGTCGAGGCGGAACAGCACCCGGTCGTGTCGCGCGTCCGTGAAGGACGCCCGATAGGCCGCGAGCGGGCTGACCGCCCGGGAGATCTCGACACGGGGCCCGGTCGCCTCCCGCAGCACCGTGCGCGGCGCGGACGCCGCCGCGGGCACGACGGCGAGGGCCGCCAGGGCGGCGACGACGACCATGCCGACGCCGATGCCGGCGCGGCGCACATCCATCCCGCGGCGCCGGCGCAGGCGCACGCCGCTGGCGTCCGCCGCGGCTCGCAGGGCCTCGCGCCGCGACTGACGCGTTCGCCACGACAACCACAGCACGCCGGCGGCGAGGGTCCCGAGGCCGACCGCGGTCTCGACCGGCGCGGACAGGGCGAGGCCGGATCCCGCCGGGCCGATCGGGAGGGGGGCGCTGACCGCGGTGCGACCGAACAGCAGACCGAAGCCCGTCATCGCGACCCCCACCGCGACCGCCCACGCGGACGCGCCGCCGCGGCGCCACGTCAGCAGGAGGGCGCTCGTCGTGCCGACGAGGAAGACGACGAGCGCGGGGACGAGGAGGTTCCGATAGGTCCCGACGGGGAGCGAGACCGTCAGGAGGTCCTTCCACCCGACGACGAGACCGGCGGCGAGCTCGCCGAGACCGCGGACGATCCCGTCGACGGTGACGGCGTCCCCGCGGGACGGCACGGCGAGAGGCGGCCCGGCGAGCAGGATGACCGCGGTCAGGAGTCCGGCCGCCATCCACCCGCCGCCCCGCCGCCACGCGACGAGGCCGGCGATCGCCGCGCCGAGGGCGGTCGACGCCGCAACGAGCAGGAGGAACTCCGCCGAGCGGTAGATCGGCCACGCCGCGAGCGCGGCGAGCGCGACGCTCACCGCGACGTAGAGGGAGCCCGCGATCGTCCTGCTCACTCGGCGGCTCCGCGCAGCATCAGTCCGGACAGATCCTCGAGCGTGCCGACCGTCACGACGGCGAGGCCACCCAGCACCCGGGTCCGCGGGTGCGCGCGCTCGTCGCACACCACGGCGACCACGGCGACGTCGGCGGGGAAGGCGAGCGCGGCCTGCCGCAACCGGGCGATGCCCGTGTGCGAGCCGGTCACGAGCACGGCGACGGAGAGCCGGTCCCCCACCTCGGCGGTGAGACGGCAGACGTCGGGCAGGGGCATCGTGTTCTCGAGCCGGGCGACGCCGCTGAACCCGTCGAGCAGGGTGCGCCGCGTCGCGGCGGGGATGTGGCGGATAGCCCGCACGCGGCCGCGCACGACGCGCGGGATCTCGACGCCGACGACGACGTCGAGGTCACGCGCGTCGTGGACGGCGCGCACGGCGAGGGAGGCGGCGACGCTCACGGCGAGCTCGAACTCGTCGGCCGAGTCGTACTCGGGCCGGGCGAGGCCGAGCACCACGGCCATCCGCGAGCGCCGGGACTCCTCGTACTGGCGCACCATGAGGCGTCTGGTCTTGGCCGTGGACTTCCAGTGCACCTGCCGCCGGGCGTCGCCCGGCGCGTACTCGCGGATGGCATGGAAGGACATGTCGGCATCGACGAGGCGACCGGTCGGGCTCCCGTCGAGGTCGCGGATCAGCCCCGCGCTCGAGGACGGCACGGCCGTGGTCCGCGGATGGACGTGCAGCTCCCGCGCGTCGGCCACCGCGTGCTCGCGGCGCAGGAGACCGAGCGGATCCGACCGCACCGAGATGGCCGGTCCGATGCGGACGATCCCGCGGGGCTGCGGCGGCAGATCGAGCACGTGCTCGGAGACGCCGCCCGGCCGCAGGAACGGCGCGCCGAGCTCGATCAGGCCGCGGCCGATCGGGATGTCGATCCGCCCGGGGAGCGCGGCGCGGCGTCCCGCGTTGCGGACGACGAGCCTCGCGCGAGCGCTCTGGCCGGCGACGATCCGCTCGCGGTCCAGTCGCAGCGCGACCTCGTACTCGCGGGACGCGAAGAGGAACGGCACGCTCAGCGCCAGCAGGACGAGGGCCGCCACCCCCGCCACGATCGCCTCCACCCAGCCGAACAGCACGCCGGCGCCGAGGCCGACCGTCGCGGCCCCGAGCGCCAGCACCCCGGCCGGCCGCACCGTGCGGCGCACGCGGCCTGCCGCCGCGGCGAGTCGGGAACGCGCGGACACCGCGACGCGGGCCGCCCGGACGGCGGCGCCGACGAGTGCGCGCTGGCCCGGGCCGGTCGCCTGGGTCACCTCGGTCCGTTCGCCCGTCGCGGCGCCGCCGGTTCCCGCCGCGGTGCGCGTCAGCCGGGTCTCGCCCAGTGTCACGGCGCCTCCCTGCGGGTCGGGGGCGGCACGTCCAGCAGCACCTGCCCGATGACCGCCTCCGCGCCGACCCCGTCGAACTCCGCTTCGGGGTGCAGGATCAGGCGGTGCGCGAGCACCGCGACGGCCAGCCGCTTGACGTCGTCGGGGGTCGCGTAGGTGCGCCCCTGCGCCGCCGCGGACGTGCGCGTCGCGCGGGTGAGGGCGAGCGCGCCGCGGATGCTGACGCCCAGGCGCACCTCGTCGGCGGAGCGGGTCGCGTCCACGAGCCGGGCGACGTAGTCGAGGACGAGGGCGTCGACGTAGACGTCGGCGGCGAGGCCCGCCATGCCGCGCAGCGCCCCGGGCGTGATGATCGGGGCGAGCCGGTCGATCGGCGCGGCCTCGCGCCCGAGGATGCGCACGGTCGACGCGTGGTCGGGGTAGCCGAGCGACGTGCGCAGCAGGAAGCGGTCCAGCTGCGCCTCGGGCAGACGATACGTGCCCGCCTGCTCGACCGGGTTCTGCGTCGCGAGCACGAGGAAGGGTGCACCGACGTCGTGTGTGGTGCCGTCGATCGTGACGTGTCCCTCCTCCATGACCTCCAGGAGGGCGGCCTGCGTCTTCGGGCTCGCCCGGTTGATCTCGTCGGCGAGGACGATGTTCGCGAAGACCGGCCCGGCGTGGAACTCGAACACGCCGCTCTTCTGGTCGTACACCGTGATGCCGGTGATGTCGCCGGGGAGCAGGTCGGGCGTGAACTGGATGCGCGTCGTCGTCCCCTGCACGGACTGCGCGACCGCGCGCGCGAGGGACGTCTTGCCGGTGCCGGGCACGTCCTCGAGCAGCACGTGGCCCTCGCTGAGCATCGCGGTCAGGACGAGCTCCACGACGTGCCGTTTGCCCAGCACCGCGCGCTCGACGTTGTCGGCGAGCGCGGCGAAGGTCTGCGCGAACCAGGTCGCCTGTTCGGTGGTGATCGTCATGCGGGGCTCCGTCGGAGGGTCGTCAGCGGTTCGGGGCGGACAGGGGTGTCACGGGTGGGTCACGGCGCGGCCCGGGTGGCCGGCGTGCAGCGGCCCGACAGCGCGGCCGTCGCGGGGTCCAGGCCCCAGTCCTGCGCCGACCAGTCCACGGTGACGCCGATCCCCTCCACGCGGGCCGCCGCCGCCGGGACGATCCGCGGGTCGGAGCCGGCCTCGAGGAGCTCGCCGCGCGCGTCGTAGTAGCGCACGGCGGAGGGGTCGACCGTGATCCGGGCGAGGTGCCGCGTCGAGTCGCCGGCCACCTCGAGCCGGGCACCGCCGACGCACGCGCCCAGGGACCAGGTCGCCTGCACCTGGGTGGGCGCACTGCCGCGCGCGGGCACGACCTCCCCCCACGCCGACTGCCACCACCCCGACTCGTGCTCGTAGCGCACGCGGATGCCGGGATCGACGTCGAACACGGTGCTGGGCAGGCCGTCGACCGCGACGACGTTGTCGAACGGCGGCTGCTCGGCGGAGGTGGGCGACGCGTCGATCGTCCAGACGGCCCGGCCGTCGTCGACGTGCGCGGTGGGGCCCACGGTGAACGTGTAGCCGCGCGGCGCGTCGCCGCTCTGCACGGCGCGCACCTCGGCGCTCGTCGTGGCCCGGCCGAACAGGGCGCCGCGGAACCACGACTCCGCGCAGAGCGTGAACGTGTAGGCCCGTCCGTCGGGCAGACCGCGGAAGACCGCGCGTGCGCCGTCCGCGGTCGCGCGGCACGGCTCGCCCTCGCGCACGATGCCGTAGCGCGTCGTCGCACCGTCGCCGCCCGCGCCGGCCGATCCGGTCGCCGTGACGTCGGCGCGTCCCCCGCCGGCGTTGACGGCGCCGAGGCTCAGCGTCGGCATCGTGGGGGCGCCGATCCCGTGGGCGGTGACGGTCATCGACCCGATCGGCGGCCCGCCGATGCCGGGGGGCGGATCGAAGCGCGAGACCGGTGTCACCGTGACGGCGGTCGCCGTGTTCGCCCCCACGCGGAAGCCGGGGATCGTGACGGAGCCCTCGCCGGCCGACACCGGGACCGTGACGCTCTCGCCCACCGGGCTGGAGACCTCGAGCGCGCGCGTGGCCGCGGTGTCCACCCCCGTGACGGTGATCGCCGCCACGCCGCCGTCCGGGCCCGCCGCCACCGGCACGGCGGAGGCGGCCGTCGGGACGGCGGGCGGATCGTACGCCCACGCCGTCGTGCGCACGGATCGGCGGGACGGGCCGACCGCGTTCACGCTGACGACCTCGTACACGCGCTGCTCGCCGTTGGGCGCGGCGATCGGAGCGCACACCCCCTGCGGGGTGCATCCGGCGACTCGCACCCCGTCGAGGCGGACGTCGAATCCGGTGACGGCGGGGGCCGAGGCCTGCGCGGGGCCGGGATCGACGCTCAGGGTGAGGGTGCCGTCGGCGTAGCCGGACTGGGTCACGGACGCCGGCGCCTGCGGGAACCCCTGCAGATCGACCGTGACGGACCCGTCGCGCGTCGACCCGCTCTGCCGGCCCTGCGCATCGCGCACCGTGAACGAGGCGGAACAGGACGCTCCGGGCGTCTCGTCCGTCCACTCGACGACCACCTCGCTCGGGGATCCGACGGCGAAGGAGACCCCGGCGCAGCTCGTCGAGGGCGTCACCGACACCAGCTGCAGGGGCGTGGAGGGCAGCGGATTGACCTCACCGGGGGCGCCGATCACGGCGATCGTGCAGGAGGAGCCCGACGCCTGCGTGCAGGCCTGGGAGACCTCGCCGCCGCGCGGCAGAGTCGACGGGGCGGCGCCGACGCGCAGCGTGATGCGCGCGGGGGCGACCCCCGCGTGACTGGTGACCTCGACGAGCACGCTCTCCACGGATCCGGGGGCGGCGTCGTCGAGCGCCCGCACGGTCAGCCGCGTGTCCTCGAGCGCGACCTCGAACGACGGGGCGGCGCCGTCGACGCGGTACCGGACCTCCTCGGGGCCCCCCTGCCAGCTCGTCATCGCCGACAGGTCGTACTCCTGGCTCTGCCCGGGCGGGATCTCCAGCGAGGCCGGGGAGAGCACGGGCTGCGGGGCGCGGGGCACCACGGTGACGGGGACGACGAGCACCGTCCACGCCGCGGCCCCGTCGAACCGGACCGGGACGAGACAGCTGTCGCTCCACGGCGCGCCCGCCCCCGCGGCGTAGCGGATCGTCGTTCCCGCGGCGGCCGCGCACGACGCCTCGGCGCGCGCGCCCGAGGACCGCACGTCCGGCGCGCCCACCTCGAGCGCACGTCCGCGCGGCACCGTGACGAGGTCCGCCAGATCGACGGCCTGCTCGCCGCCCTCCGCGACGACGAGCGGCGACGCGGCCGCACGCAGGGCCGGCGTCGCCTCCGATGCGGCCGGCACCCGCAGGAACGCGTAGGTCGTCACGATCGTGTCGCCGGTGCGCCCCGACACGGAGAACGGGATGATGCGGGCGGCCTCGCCGGGCTCGGCGACGATGCGCCTCCCGGAGACGGACACCCCGGCGGGCTCGCCCCACAGCCCCACCGTCAGCGCATCCGGATCGCCGCCCGACCACAGGACCTTGCCCGCGAGCACGTCGACGCCGTCCGCGAGGTCGTCGCGATCCGTCGCGGTCAGCACGGTGTCGGCGACCACGGGGTAGTCCGGAACGCGCTGGGCCACCGTCCGCACGACGAGGAGTCCGCGCGCGGTGTTCCCGGATGACGAGGTCACATCGTAGAAGAAGGCGGAGGTGCCCGGCTCGGCCGCCGCGGAGAGCGTCACCGTGTCGTCGGTGACGCTCCGGATCCGCGCCGCCTGGCGGGCGTACTCGTCGCTGGGCGTGCCGTCGAGGGCGAGCTCGGGGACGTCCGGGCGCACGTCCACCAGGGTCAGCGTGCCCCGCATCGGGTCGAGGTCGTCGGCGAGGGGGTGGACGCGGATGATGTTCTGCGCGCCGGCCTGGACGTGCGCGTAGTCGGTGTAGGTGATGGGGCTCGGGCTCGCGTCCTCGCTGCTCACGCCGACGCGCGCGATGCCCTCCCCGGTGGCGCCGAAGGGATCCACGACCCGGTAGGTGAACCAGTCCTGTCCACTGGTGCCGGCGGTGCTCGTGTAGACGATGCCGGTGCCGTCGGGGGCGACCGCCGCCGAGCCGTGCTGCGGCTGGCCGACGATGCCGTCCAGCCGCACGACGTCGCCGTCCGGGTCCATCCCGAAGCCGTCGAACGCGATCGTGGTCGCCAGGCCGCTGCCGACCCGTCCGGACAGCCGGGCGGGCAGCGGGTCGCGGTTGGCGTCCGGGCCCACGACCCGGACGCGGACGGTCGCGGTGTCGCCGAGCGCCGGGGACCCGGTCGAGAACGCGCGGTAGGAGATCGTGTCGGATCCGGCGGTGTCGGGGGCCAGGTAGCGCACGACGTCGCCGGACGCGAACGCGAGCGCCGACGCGGTCGAGGACACGACGGACTCCGGATCCAGACGCGGGCGTCCGCCCGCCGCGGCGACGTCGTTGGCGAGCACCGGGATGTCGATCTGTGCGCCCGCGCGGACCACGACCGCGTCGTCGACCGTGATGGGAGCCTCGTCGATGCCCGGGGGGAGGAGGTAGACGCTGGCCTCGCCGAGCACGGAGGCGCCCTCGTCGGCGGTGCCGTCGCCGACGCGGTACGACACGGTGCCGAGCAGTCCCGCCTCGCCGGTGGCGGTCGAGCCCGCGACGCGGAGCTGGCTCTGCCCGACCGGGTCGCCGGTGAGCGAGGACCCGGGGGCGGCGCGCACCACGACATCGGACAGCAGGAGGACACGGCCGGTCGGGTTCGACACGGCGGAGAGCACATCGACCGTGGCATCCGCCTGCGGGCGCACGAAGGCGACCACCGGCGGCGTGGAGAGCTGGGCCGGCGCGTCGGGGGCGAGCAGCGTGATCCTCGCCGTCCCGGTCGCCTCGCGCCCGGCGACCGCGACGGTCACCGCGACGCGGTACGCGCCGGGCGACGCGGCGGCGAAGTCGAACGTCGTCGATCCACCCGTGACCGTCGCCGTCGCGGCCGCGTCGTCGAGGACCCGCGCGGAGGCCAGGACGATGTCGCCCGCGGTGCCGGTGACGTGGGGGGCGACGTCGACGCTCAGCCGGGCGCCGACCGTGTCGACGACGGCGAACGACTCCAGCCGCGGCTGCGGATCGGGCCGGATGCGGATCGCGAGCGTCTTCGTCGCCGTCGCCCCGCGCGCATCGCCGACCGTCAGCGTCACCGAGGCGACCTCCTCGCCCCCCTCGCCGGTGTCCGCGTGCTGGAAGACGACCATCCCCTCGGGCGTCGCGACGACCTGCCCGAGGGCGGTGTCCTCCGTCGCGGCGAGCAGGATGACCGGGTCGCCCTCGGGATCGACCCAGTCGCCCAGCACCGGCACGCTCACCGTGCCGCCCGGCACGACCTCCGAAGCGGGCCAGTCCTGCTGGCATCCGTCGACGCCGCACCACCGGGGCGCGGTGTTCTCCTGGGGGTCGGCCGCGCGCAGCGTCACCGAGGCCGGCGGCGACAGGAGGCCGTCCTCCGCGGTCCCGTCCGAGACCGCATAGGTGAAGACGGCGGTGCCGGTCGCCTCCGCCGCCACCCTCACCGCGAGCCGCTGCCGGTCGTCGGTGAGCGTCAGCGTGCCGAACGCCGGGTCGAGTCCCTGCACCGAGGCCGGGTCGACCGTGAGCACGTCGTCGTTGGGGTCGTGGTCGTTGAGGAGGACGGGGAGGGTCACGAGCGCGCCGGCGCGCACCCCGAAGGCGTCGTCCACCGCGACGGGAGGACGAGGGTCGATGACCGGGGGCACCTCCTGGTCGTTCGCCTGCGGCGCCGCGGCCGCGTGCTGGTCGAGGTCCCAGTTCTGGCTCGACGGGATCAGCCGCCCGTCCGCGACGGTCCACACCCAGCCCGAGCGCGCGTCGTTGAGCACGAGCGCGTCGCCCGACCCCACGAACACCGGGCGCCGCTGGGACGGCAGGCTCGCCCCGGCGTAGTCGAGGGGGACGTCTCCGTCCGTCGAACGCCACAGTGTTCCGGGTCCGGCCCCCTCCGGCAGCCAGGCGGCGAGCACCTCGCCGGAGCGGACCGTGGGGCGGGCGGGCGCGCCGCGGGCCGTCGTCCGGTCGCCGAACACGCGTTCCGCCGACCCGTCCCGGACGTCCACGCGCACGAGGCCGCTCCCGTCCGCGAGGTAGACGGCGTCACCGTCCGCGTCGGGTGCCGAGACCGCGGCCGCGCCGGAGACGCCGGCGGGTGCCTGCGCCGCACCGGCCGTCCACAGGAGGGCGGCATCCGGGTCGACCAGGACCCAGTCGTCCCCGGCGGAGCTCAGCTGCGGTGCCGCGATGGTCGCCCGCACCGGGTCGACGCTGCGCGTCTGCCCGGTCGGCACGTCGATGCGCGCGACCGACCCGGCGCGGGCGGAGTAGCTGAACAGGCGCCCGCGCTCGTCGACCGCGATCGCGTCGGCGGCGTACGCCCCACCGGGCGCGTCGGACGCGCCGGAGGAGCCCGAGCCCGCCGGCACCATGCGCGCGATCTCGCCCGTGGACAGTCGCCCGGCGAAGACGGCGCCCGTGTCGGTGCGATACGCGACGATGTCGCCCGCGGTCTCCACCTCCACCGTGCCCGCGGGTGCCGTCCGGGCCGCCCGCAGCCCGTCGGCGTCGAGGTCCGCGGGCACCGCGTCGTCGATCCGCACCACCTTCGCGTCGCTGTCGGTGAACATGAACGACCCCGTGGGTGCCGCCACGATCCGACTCGGGTTGCTCACCGCCCGGACGGTGTCGATCTCGTCGATCGCCGTATTGACCCGCGCGTAGCGCAGCTCGTCGGCCTGCAGCACCCACGCCGCGGTGTCCCGCGGCGGCGTCCGCCGGGCATCCAGCCCGGGCCAGACGATGCTCGCCCCCGCGACGACGGCGAGGACGGCGCCGGCGGCGAGCAGCCCGATGACGCTGCGCCGACGCATCAGAACAGCCTCGCGCCGGCGGCGAGCAGACCCGCCAGGAGCACCGTGAGCACCCCGATGCCGGCGATCCCCACCACCCACGGCCACACCCTGCGCGCCGGAGCGGGGCTCGTCAGGCTCGTGTCCTCGTCGCGCATCCGCGACGGCGTCCGAGACGGGCCGGCCTCCGGCACGGGGCGGCGCCGGTCGGTCGCGAGCCGGGAGCGCACCGGGCCGCGCGGGCGGTCGTCGGAGAAGTCGATCGCATCGCCGTCTCCGCCGTCTCTCGGCGGCAGCCACTCGTCCGCGGGCACCTCGAGCGCCGTCGGCGCGATCCCCTCGGCGCGCTGGACCTCGCGCACGGCCTCGCCGAACTCCCGCGCGGAGCGGTAGCGACGATCCGGATCACGCTCCATCGCGGTCGCAAGCACCTGCTGCAGCCCGTCGGGCACGTCGGCCCGCGGGATCGGCACGAAGGTCCCCCGGGCGATGCGCCGACGCATCAGGTCGCGCGTGTTCTGCCCGCGCTCACGCCGTTCGAAGGGGCTGTGGCCCGCGAGCAGGGAGTAGACGGTGGCGCCCAGGGCCCACACCTCGCTGGCCACCGTGCCGCCGGACTGCTCGGCGACGACCTCCGGCGCGCTCCACGGGACGGACATCGCCAGCACCTCCGCCTCCCCCGTGCGCAGGAGCGACGAGGAGATCCCGAAGTCGGCGAGCACGGCGGACCCGAACGAGGTGATGAGGATGTTGCTGGGCTTGATGTCCCGATGGATCAGCCCGGCGCGGTGGGCCGACTCGAGCGCGCCGGACAGCCGTACGGCGATGCCCAGCACCTCCGGGACGGGGATCCGCTCGACGCGGTAGCGCTGTGCCAGCGATCCCGGGCAGTACTCCATGACGATGTACGGCCGCCCGTCGGCGGAGATCCCGGCCTGGTACACCGTCACGATCGCGGGGTGCGCGGAGAGATGGGCGAGCACGTCCGCCTCGACGTTGAACATGCGCAGCAGATCGGGGTCACGCTCAGCGGCGGGCAGCACCTTGACGGCGACCTGGCGGCGGGGCATGTCCTGCTGATACAGGAACACGTCGGCGAAGCCGCCCGAGCCGAGCGGACGGACGTAGTCGAGGCCGGGGATCAGGGGCGGCGCGGACGGCAGCCTGCGCGTCATGGCACCCCCAGCGGTCCGACCGTCCCCGCCCACATCGAGGACCCCGTAATGCTAACAAGTCCCGTCGGCGCGGGCTGCCCGCCCCTAAGCCTCGGGCGGGCCCGGTTCCGTCGGCGGATCGAAGGGGGCGTCCAGCGACCGGGTCAGCTCCTCGAGCATCGCCGCGATCTGCGGCTCGACGTACTGCGCGATCGCGGCCTGGATGCGCAGGCGGTGGTGCAGCAGCACCGCGCAGACCTCCCGCCCGATCATGTTCGCGTAGTCGTCGGCGAGGCCGACCTCCTGACGCAGCGCCGCCTTCGCCTCATCGCTGAGCGGCGGGAGCGCGGGGATGTCGGCATCGGCCTCGTCGGCCAGTCCGCCGATCGTGAAGAGGAAGGGCGCACCCGGGACGGGATCCGGGTCCAGCGGGAGTCCGTCGAACTCGGGATCGAGGCCCTCGGCCGGCCGGTAGCTGCGCGCGCGGTTGCGGGCGGCCTGCTGGTCGAGCTCCGCCTGCAGCATCGGGAGGTTCCGGGACGTGTAGTCGGCGACCGCGTGGTCGACGATCGTCTTGATACGGGTGGAGAGGCCGTGCTGGACTCCGTGCGGGACGTCGGAGCCGAGCCCGGCCGCCGAGAGCACCGGCGACCCGATGCAGCGACGGCAGGGCGCGATGCGTCCGCGGTGCGTCGCCGGCTCCCAGCGGGGCAGCCACCGCAGCCAGGCGTCGACCGCCTGGCTCACCTGGGTCTCGATCGACCGCTCCACGAGGTCCATTGTGGCCCCCTCCCGCCGATTCCGCGGGTATTTCGCCTCGCCCTTCCGCTCGGCGGGCCTCACGGCTCGAGGTCGTCGTCACGCTCCCACGGCCATCGCGGTCGGGATGCGCGTGTGCGCACGAGCGCGACGGCGGCCCACCCGCCCACGAGAGCGGCCGCGCCGAGAACCGCGGCGAACCACGACGTCGCGAACGACCCCGCCGCCGCGACCGTGCGCGCCGCATCCACGCCGGCGACGAGGCCCCCGACGACGATGCCCGCGAGGTAGGCGAGGAAGGTCGCGATCGCCACCACCGGGACGCTCGCGTAGCCGGCGCGCCGCCGCACCGACAGCCACGCGCCGAGGGCGAAGACGAGCACCGCGGCGACGACGGCTAGGACGCCCGGGACCGGACCCAGTCCCACGACGGCGAGCACCTCGGCGCCCGACAGCAGGCTCAGCATCCCGAACCCGCCGATCAGCAGGGCGAAGAAGCCGATGACCGCGAAGGCCACCGCCACGGGCGGTGCGACGGCTGGACTCGGCTCGCCCACCCCTGGCCTCCGGGCCCCTCGTTCAGCCCTGCTGCAGGCGCGGACCCGCCTCGAGGGTGCGCTCGTATTCGCGCTGCGCTTCGCGGTTCAGCTCGCTCACGCGCTTGCCGCGGGAGGCGACCCAGGCGCCGAACCAGATGGTGAGCTCGCGCCCGAGCACGAAGGCGACGATCGCGAGGGGCGCCAGCAGCTGCCCCTGCGCCACGTCGCCGCCCTCTCGCGCGGTCAGCTGCCAGAACGGAGCCTGGAAGAGCTGGCCGAGGATGTGGCCGCCGTACGCGGCGGCGCCGACGAACAGGCCGAAGATCACCCAGTGGCCCCAGCGGCCCCGGTTGATGATCGCACCCAGGAGCCAGAAGGCCAGGTAGAAGACGACGACGGGCACCCAGAACCACCATCCGGTGAGGGCGCCGAGCGCCTCGGTGCCCACGTTCGCGCCGGTGACGTCTCCGTCGAGGGCGCGCAGTCCGAGGGCGGCGGCGAGGTACAGGATGCCGAAGGAGACGGCGGCCAGCAGCCCGATCGCCGCGGCGGCGCCGCGGTTGCCGCGCGGGCGGGGCGCCTCGGGCGCCTGCACGAAGATGGGCTGCGGCGCCGGCGGGACCGGGACGACCGGGACGACCGGGGCGACCTCGACGGGGGCGACGTAGGCGGGAGCGACGACCTCGGTGGCGGCGACGTCGGCGGCCGGTTCGGCGACGACGACGGGGGCGACCTGGGTGGCGTCCTCGTCGCGGGAGTAGGCGCCGGGCGTGTAGGTCTCGTCGACCGGGTCGTCCGCGTACAGGCTGCCGGGGGCGGGCGCAGGGGCGGCGGGCTCGACCGTCTCGGCGGCCGCCGTCTCGGCGCCGTACGGATAGGCATCGTCCGCGCGTGCGGGCTCGACGAGGATCTCCTCCTCGACGACGCCGCGCGTGGCGGCCTCGGCGTCGGCCAGGCCCTCGCGAGCGCTCGCCACGGCCTCGTCGGCCGACGTCGCCTCACCCGTCGCGGTCGGGTCCTCGACCGGCTCGCCGTACTTGTGGTCGCTCATGGCGTGTGCTCCTCACGCGGGGCGCGTGCCTCCGCACAGCGAGCGTAACGCGCACCCCCGCGCGCGACGGGAAGGCTGGCCGCCGTGTCTGCGCCGCCGAGGTCCGCCCCCGCGCGCCGACGCCGCCGCGCACCGGCCGGTGCCTATCGTGGAGGGCATGAGCCGCGCCGCCCGCTTCGTCGTCCCCGCCGCGCTCGCCGCCGCCCTCACGGTCGTCTTCGCGGCCTGCGCCGGCACCCCGGGGCCGGTCGCGCCGACGACCGGGAGCGGGGCCGCATCCCCCTCGCCGTCCTCAGCCCTCGCTCTCGCGCCCTTCCCGCTCGGGTCGTCGGTGTCGACGACGGCCCTGCCGACCGACCTGCCGCAGGGGTGCCGCGATCTTCTGACGCCGAGCGTCCTCGCCGAGCTCGAGGGCGTCCCGCTCAACGCCGAGGGCATGGGCGGCGGCATCCGTGCCGACAGCTCCCGCGTCTGCGTCTGGGGCGAGCCCGGCGCCGTCGCGACGCGCCTGGTCACCGTGATCGGCTACTCCCCCGACCGGGAGGCACGCGACGCCCTGTACGAGCTCGGCTCGGACGGCTTCACCTGCTGGGAGCCGCAGGGCGGCATCCGCTGCGAGAAGACCTGGGCGCACCCGACCCTGCCGGTGGAGGAGGGCCGCACGCTGTTCTACCGCGACGGCGTGATCGTCGACACGCAGTACTCGAACCTCGCCCCGTCCGGCTACACGGACGCGATCATCGATGCGCTGTGGCCCCCGGCCGGCTCGGTGCCGCGCACGCCGGCCACGCCGTCGCCCACGCCCTCCGCGACGCGGTAGCGCCCGAGGGCGGCCCGGGCCCGCGCGGCGGCCGCCCTCGCGCTAGGCTCGCGACACACGCCGCGACGAAGGAGCATCCGATGGGGCACGACAAGAACGACGAGCTGCGCGACGAGCGGGCAAGCCAGGAGCACGTCCGCCAGGAGGAGCGCGACGAGGCGTTCGAGGCGACCGGCGGCACGGACGACCTCGGGTCGCAGGACGCGCGCCGCCACGAGGGCGACGCGCAGCACTGACCGTCAGGGCCAGACGCGTCCCGCCGTGCGGGCCACGTAGCCCTCGGGGTGCCACGAGCGCTCGCTCGTGGACAGCCAGCGGCCGGCACCGGCCTCGATCGTCTCGGTGAGCTCGCCGTCCGTGCGCGTGCACCGTGCGCGCTCGCCCTCGGTCGTGCAGGAGAAGCCGTTCGCGGGGAGGGCGGCCGCCGCGATCGACCCCGCGTCGGAGGGCACAGTGGCCAGCGTCGTCGAGACGGTGCCCAGGTCGGAGTACCAGAGGCACGTGAACGCGACCTGCGGCTGGAGAGCGGAGGCGAGCGCGCTCGCCGTGGTGTCGGGCTGGTCGAGCGACGGCGTCAGGATCGCCTCGGGGGTGCGGCGCAGCGCCGCCCACAGCGCGTCGTCGTAGAGCTGTCGGCACTCGGCGGGCGGTGCCGCCGCCTCGCCGTCCGTCCCGTCACCGCCGTCGGCGGCCGGCGCCGACGTGGCCCCCGGGCGATCGACGGCGTTCCCGAGCCAGGACAGCGACGCGGGGAGCATCGGCACCGCGAGAACGGCGAGGAGGCCGAGCACGGCGACGCAGCCGACGCCCACGATCCACGCGAACGCCGCGTTCCTGCCTCCGACCCGCGCCATGTCCCCAGGCTAGACGCCCCTCCGCGCGGAGCCCGTCCCCCTCGCCGAGTGTCCACCACACGCGGTCGGGGGCCGGGGCGCGCCCGCGCGTCGTGGACACTCGGCGGGGGAAAAAGGGCGAGGGCCCCGGGACACATGTCCTGGGGCCCTCGACCGAGGCGGATCTCGATCCGTCGATCCTCGATCAGTTGTTCTCGCGACTGCGTCGCTCGACAACCTCGATCGGCTCGGTCGAACGAGCGAGCTCGTTCTCCTCTCGCCTCACTCAGTTGTAGGTGCCGGGCGTGAAGTCGTCCGTCGAGAAGCTGTCGAAGTCGACGTAGCTCAGGTCGGCGTCGCTGTAGGCGCCGTCCGAGGCGAAGATGCGGTTGGGGTACCGCTCGCTCTTGGCCTCCTCCGTCGCCTCGACCGTGACGTTGCGGTACTTCGCAAGACCGGTTCCGGCGGGGATGAGCTTTCCGATGATGACGTTCTCCTTGAGGCCGACGAGCGGGTCGCTCTTGCCCTCCATGGCCGCCTGCGTCAGGACGCGGGTGGTCTCCTGGAACGACGCGGCCGACAGCCACGACTCGGTCGCGAGCGACGCCTTCGTGATACCCATCAGCTCCGGACGGCCCGACGCGGGGCGCTTGCCCTCGGCCACGGCCTCGCGGTTGATGTTCTGGTACTTCTTGAAGTCGACCAGCTCACCCGGCAGCAGCGTGGTGTCGCCGTGGTCGACCACGGTGACCTTCCGCAGCATCTGACGGACGATGACCTCGATGTGCTTGTCGTGGATCGGCACACCCTGCGAGCGGTAGACGCCCTGCACGCCGCCGACGAGGTACTTCTGCACCTCGCGGGCACCCTGCACGCGCATGACCTCCTTGGGGTCGAGCGTGCCGACCAGGATCGGCTGACCGACCGTGACGTGCTGCCCGTCCTCGACCAGCAGCGTGGCACGCTTCAGGACCGGGTAGACGTGCGGCTCGTCGCCGTTGTCGGGCGTCAGGATGACCTTCTTGGCCTTGTCGGTCTCGTCGATCGTGATGCGGCCGTCGGCCTCGGCGATCGGCGACGCGCCCTTGGGGGTACGCGCCTCGAACAGCTCCTGGACGCGCGGCAGACCCTGGGTGATGTCGTCGGCGGAGGCCGAACCACCCGTGTGGAACGTACGCATCGTCAGCTGCGTGCCGGGCTCACCGATCGACTGGGCGGCGATGATGCCGACCGCCTCGCCGATGTCGACGAGCTTGCCGGTCGCGAGCGAGCGGCCGTAGCACTTCGCGCAGACGCCGACGGCCGAGTCGCAGGTGAGCACGGAGCGGACCTTGATGGTCTCGACACCGGCAGCCACGAGCTTGTCGATGAGCACGTCGCCGACGTCCTCGCCGGCCTCGGCGACGACCTCGCCCGAGGGCGAGACCGCGTCGGCGGCCAGGGTGCGGGCGAACACCGAGTTCTCGACGTTCGCGTCGCGCACCAGCGCGCCGGAGGCGTCCGGAGCGGCGATCGTGAACTCGAGGCCCTTGCTCGTGCCGCAGTCCTCCTCGCGGATGATGACGTCCTGCGAGACGTCGACGAGACGACGCGTCAGGTAGCCCGAGTCGGCCGTACGGAGGGCCGTGTCGGCCAGACCCTTACGGGCACCGTGCGTCGCGGTGAAGTACTCGGCGACCGACAGCCCCTCGCGGTACGAGGAGATGATCGGACGCGGCATGATCTCACCCTTGGTGTTGTTGACCAGGCCTCGGATACCGGCGATGTTGCGGATCTGCAGCCAGTTACCACGGGCGCCCGAGCTCACCATGCGGTTGATGGTGTTGTCGGCGGGGAAGTTGGCCTTCATCGCGGCCTGCACCTCGTCGGTGGCCTCGGTCCAGATCTTGATCTGCTCCTGACGACGCTCGGCGTCGGTCACGAGACCCTTCTCGAACTGGCCCTGGACCTTCTGCGCCTGCTTCTCGTACTTGGCGATGATCTCGCCCTTGTTCGGCGGCGTCAGGACGTCGCTCAGCGCGACGGTGACACCCGAACGGGTCGCCCAGTAGAAGCCGGCGTCCTTGATGCGGTCGAGCGACGCCGCGACCTCCACCTTCGGGTACTCCTCGGCCAGCTTGTTGACGATCTGCGACAGCTTGCCCTTGTCGGCCTGCTCGCGCACGAACGGGTAGCCCTTGGGGAGCGTGTCGTTGAAGATCGCCTGACCGAGCGAGGCGTCCACGAGGCCGTGGCGCTCGTAGCCCTCGGGCGCTTCGCCCTCGAGGAAGGACAGACCCGGGATGCGGATGCGGACCTTGGCCTGCAGGTCGAGGGTGCCCTCGTCCTTCGCGAGGATCGCCTCGCCGACCGAGCCGAACACGCGACCCTCGCCCTGCGCGCCCTCGATGACCGTGGTCAGGTGGTGCAGGCCGATGATCATGTCCTGGGAGGGCAGGGTCACCGGACGGCCGTCGGACGGCTTGAGGATGTTGTTCGAGGCGAGCATCAGCACGCGGGCCTCGGCCTGGGCCTCGACCGACAGCGGCAGGTGGACGGCCATCTGGTCGCCGTCGAAGTCGGCGTTGAACGCCGCGCAGACGAGCGGGTGGAGCTGGATGGCCTTGCCCTCGACGAGCTGCGGCTCGAAGGCCTGGATGCCGAGGCGGTGCAGCGTGGGCGCGCGGTTGAGCAGCACGGGGCGCTCGCGGATGATCTCCTCGAGCACGTCCCAGACCTCGGGACGCGTGCGCTCGACGGCGCGCTTGGCGGCCTTGATGTTCTGCGAGTGACCGAGGTCGATCAGGCGCTTGATCACGAACGGCTTGAACAGCTCGAGCGCCATCTGCTTGGGCAGACCGCACTGGTGGAGCTTGAGCTGCGGGCCCACGATGATGACCGAACGGCCCGAGTAGTCCACGCGCTTGCCGAGCAGGTTCTGACGGAAGCGGCCCTGCTTGCCCTTGAGCATGTCGGACAGCGACTTCAGGGCGCGGTTGCCGGTGCCGGTGACGGGGCGGCCGCGGCGGCCGTTGTCGAACAGCGCGTCGACGGCCTCCTGCAGCATCCGCTTCTCGTTGTTGACGATGATCTCGGGGGCACCGAGGTCGATCAGGCGACGGAGGCGGTTGTTGCGGTTGATCACGCGGCGGTACAGGTCGTTCAGGTCGCTCGTGGCGAAGCGGCCACCGTCGAGCTGTACCATCGGGCGCAGCTCCGGCGGGATCACCGGGACGACGTCGAGGACCATCGAAGCCGGCGACATGCCGGTCTGCAGGAACGAGTTCACGACCTTGAGGCGCTTGATCGCACGGATCTTGCGCTGGCCCTTGCCCTCGGAGATCTGCAGGTGCAGGTTCTCCGCCTCGGCGGCCAGGTCGAACGCCTGCAGGCGACGCTGGATCGACTCCGCGCCCATGTAGGCCTCGAAGTACTGGCCGAACCGGTCCTGCAGCTCGTGGAAGACGTCGTCCTCCTGCTTGAGCTGACCGATGGAGAGGCCCCGGAACTCCTCCCACATGCGCTCGAGCTTGGCGACCTGGTCGTCCGCGTTCTTGCGGATCGAGGCCATCTCCTTCTCGGCGAGGTCCTTGACCTTCTTCTTCTGGTCGGCCTTGGCGCCCTCCGCCTCGAGAGCGGCGAGCTCTTCCTCCAGCTTGGCCAGGCGTGCGGCGACCCGAGCGTCGCGGCGGTCGCCGAGGTTCTTGATCTCCAGGCGCAGGTTCGCCTCGTGCGTCGGGAGGTCGCGGTGGCGGGCCTCCTCGTCGACGGAGATCACCATGTAGGCGGCGAAGTAGATGACCTTCTCGAGGTCCTTCGGCGCCATGTCGAGCAGGTAGCCGAGGCGCGACGGGACGCCCTTGAAGTACCAGATGTGGGTGACGGGCGCGGCGAGCTCGATGTGGCCCATGCGCTCGCGGCGGACCGAGGACTTGGTGACCTCGACGCCGCAGCGCTCGCAGACGATGCCCTTGAAGCGGACGCGCTTGTACTTGCCGCAGGCGCACTCCCAGTCACGGGACGGTCCGAAGATCTGCTCGCCGAAGAGGCCGTCCTTCTCGGGCTTGAGCGTGCGGTAGTTGATGGTCTCGGGCTTCTTGACCTCGCCGAAGGACCAACGACGGATGTCGTCGGCGGTGGCCAGGCCGATGCGAAGCTGATCGAAAGTGGTGGACTCGAGCACTGGTTCTCCTGTGTCTCAGAAAAGTTTCGTTGCGGCCGCGGGTCAGATCTCGTCGATGGACGAGGACTCGAAGCGGCTGGAGATGTTGATGCCGAGCTCTTCCGCCGCGCGGAACGCCTCGTCATCCGTGTCGCGGAGGTTGACCGCCGTGCCGTCCGCCGAGAGGACCTCGACGTTCAGGCAGAGCGACTGCATCTCCTTCATGAGCACCTTGAAGGACTCGGGGATGCCCGGCTCCTGGATGTTCTCGCCCTTGACGATCGCCTCGTAGACCTTGACGCGTCCGACGATGTCGTCGGACTTGATCGTGAGGAGCTCCTGCAGGGCGTACGCGGCGCCGTAGGCCTCGAGGGCCCACACCTCCATCTCACCGAAGCGCTGACCGCCGAACTGCGCCTTCCCACCCAGCGGCTGCTGCGTGATCATCGAGTAGGGGCCCGTCGAACGCGCGTGGATCTTGTCGTCGACGAGGTGGTGCAGCTTCAGGATGTACATGTAGCCGACCGAGATGGGCGCCGGGAACGGCTCGCCGGAGCGACCGTCGAACAGCTGCGTCTTGCCGGAGCTGTCGATGAGGCGCTCACCGTCGCGGTTGGGGAGCGTCGAGTCGAGCAGACCCGCGATCTCCGCCTCGTACGCGCCGTCGAACACGGGGGTCGCGACCTTCGTGCCGGGGGCGGCCTCGCGGGCCTCCTCGGGCAGGTGCGCGGCCCACTCCGGGGTGCCCTCGACCTTCCAGCCCTGCTTGACGATCCACCCGAGGTGGGTCTCGAGCACCTGGCCGAAGTTCATGCGGCCCGGGATGCCGAGCGGGTTGAGCACGACGTCCACCGGCGTGCCGTCCGCGAGGAAGGGCATGTCCTCGACGGGGAGGATCTTCGCGATGACGCCCTTGTTGCCGTGGCGGCCGGCGAGCTTGTCGCCCTCGGTGATCTTGCGCTTCTGGGCGATGTAGACCACGACGCGGCGGTTGACGCCCGAGCCGAGCTCGTCGTCGCCGTCCTCGGCGTTGAACTCCTTGACGGCGATGATCGTGCCCTGCTCGCCGTGGGGGACCTTCAGCGACGTGTCGCGGACCTCGCGGCTCTTCTCGTTGAAGATCGCGCGGAGCAGGCGCTCCTCGGCCGACAGCTCGGTCTCGCCCTTGGGCGTGACCTTGCCGACGAGGATGTCGCCGGGACGCACCTCGGCGCCGATGCGGACGATGCCGCGCTCGTCGAGGTCCTTCAGCAGGTCCGGGCTGACGTTGGGGAGGTCACGGGTGATCTCCTCCTTGCCGAGCTTCGTGTCACGGGCGTCCACCTCGTACTCCTCGATGTGGATCGAGGAGAGCGTGTCGTTCTTCACGAGGTCCTGGCTGAGGATGATGGCGTCCTCGAAGTTGTGGCCCTCCCACGTCATGAACGCCACGAGCAGGTTCTTGCCGATGGCGAGCTCGCCGTTCTCCGTGGCGGGACCGTCGGCGATGACCTCGCCGACCTCGACCCGGTCGCCCGCGGAGACGATGACGCGCTGGTTGTAGGAGTTGCCCTGGTTCGAGCGGTCGAACTTGCGCAGGAAGTAGTCCTTCGTGCCGCCCTCGTCCAGCTGCACGGTGACGACGTCGGCGGAGACCTCCATGACGACGCCGGCCTTGTCGGCGATGACGACGTCACCGGCGTCGATGGCCGCGTAGCCCTCCATGCCGGTGCCGACGAACGGCGAGTCGCTGCGCAGCAGCGGCACGGCCTGACGCTGCATGTTCGCGCCCATGAGGGCGCGGTTGGCGTCGTCGTGCTCGAGGAAGGGGATGAGCGAGGTGCCGACCGAGACCATCTGGCGCGGCGAGACGTCCATGTAGCCGATCTCGTCGGCGTGGAACAGGTCGACCTCGCCGCCCTGGCCACGACGGGCGAGGACGCGCTCGGAGGCGAACGAGCCGTCCGCGCTGAGCTCGGCGCCCGCCTGCGCGACGATGTAGTCGTTCTCCTCGGAGGCGGTGAGGTAGTCGATCTGATCGGTGACCTTGCCCTCGACGACACGGCGGTACGGCGTCTCGATGAAGCCGAACGCGTTGATCCGCGCGAAGGAGGCGAGCGAGCCGATCAGACCGATGTTCGGGCCTTCCGGCGTCTCGATCGGGCACATGCGGCCGTAGTGCGACGGGTGGACGTCGCGGACCTCGACGCCCGCGCGCTCGCGCGACAGACCGCCGGGGCCGAGGGCCGACAGGCGGCGCTTGTGGGTCAGACCCGCGAGCGGGTTGTTCTGGTCCATGAACTGCGACAGCTGGGACGTCCCGAAGAACTCCTTGATCGCTGCGACGACGGGGCGCACGTTGATCAGGGTCTGCGGCGTGATCGCCTCGATGTCCTGGGTGGTCATGCGCTCGCGGACGACGCGCTCCATCCGCGACAGACCCGTGCGGACCTGGTTCTGGATGAGCTCGCCGACCGCGCGGATGCGACGGTTGCCGAAGTTGTCGATGTCGTCGACGTCGAGACGGATCTCGGCCGGCTGACCGGCGCGGACGCCGGGGATCGTCGCGTCGCCGCGGTGCAGCGCCACGAGGTACTTGATGGTCGCGACGATGTCGTCGACGGTGAGCACCGAGTCGCTGAGCGGCTTGTCGAGGCCGAGCTTCTGGTTGATCTTGTAGCGGCCGACCTTGGCGAGGTCGTAGCGCTTGGGGTTGAAGTAGAAGTTGTCCAGCAGCGCACGCGCGGCCTCGGCGGCGACCTGCTCGCCCGGACGGAGCTTGCGGTAGATGTCGCGGAGGGCGTCCTCCTTGGTGAGGATCGTGTCCTTGGAGAGCGTGTCGGCGATCGACTCGTAGCCGGCGAACTCGTTCAGGATGTCCTCGCTGGACAGACCCAGCGCCTTCAGGAAGACGGTGACCGACTGCTTGCGCTTGCGGTCGATGCGCACGCCCACCTGGTCGCGCTTGTCGATCTCGAACTCGAGCCACGCGCCGCGGCTCGGGATGACGCGCGCCGAGACGATGTCCTTGTCGCTCGTCTTGTCGGGGGTCTTGTCGAAGTAGACGCCCGGCGAGCGGACCAGCTGCGAGACGACGACGCGCTCGGTGCCGTTGATGATGAACGTGCCCTTGCCGGTCTGCAGCGGGAAGTCGCCCATGAAGACCGTCTGCGTCTTGATCTCACCGGTGAGGTGGTTCATGAACTCGGCCTCGACGTACAGCGGGGCGGCGTAGGTCTTGCCGCGCTCCTTGCACTCCTCGATCGAGTACTTCTCCGGCTCGAGGTAGGGGTTCGTGAAGCTCAGCTGCATCGTCTCGCCGAGGTCCTCGATGGGAGAGATCTCCTCGAAGATCTCCTCGAGACCGCTGGTCTCGGGCACGTCGGTGCGCCCGGCGGCCTTCGCCTCTGCGACGCGGGCCTTCCAGGCGTCGTTCGCGACGAGCCAGTCGAAGGACTCCGTCTGCAGCGCGAGCAGGTCGGGGACCGTCAGCGTGTCGGAGATCTTGGCGAACGAGAGGCGCGATACGCCTCGGCCGTTCTTGAGGGTGGTGGTGGAAGATGTTGCGTTGCGCGCAGCAGCCAAGGGGATTACCTCCGTGAGCCCGGGCGGGGGCGGGTTTCCTTGTCGTCAGGTGAAGCACTCCGTCCCCACGCCTGCCACGCGCCGCCGAAGCGGGGATCTGCAGGCGCACGCCGACCACCATATGAGGGCATGGGGGAAGGGAGCGCAACTACCCACTATAGACCGCGCGACTCGCCATGTCCAGCCGGATTCTTGACGAGTTTCGGATGCTGCGGTATAACCCCGCGAGCGCGCCTCGCGACGTCCCGAGACCCCTCAGGGCGTCTCGGGGCGCGCGTGCCGGAAGCGGACGCGCGTGCCGGGGCGCGCCTGCCCCAGCGCGTCGAGGGAGGAATCCGCGACGACGGCCACGACGGGATAGCCCCCGGTCACCGGCCCGTCGGGGCCCAGGATCACGGGCCGTCCGTCCGGCGGCACCTGGATCGCACCGGGGATCATGCCTTCGCTGGGCAGCTCGCCGTCGCGCGCGCGATCCAGGCGGGGGCCGTCGAGGCGGATGCCGACCCGGTCGGCCTGGGGCGACACGGTCCAGACCGCCTCGAAGAGGGCGTGCGGGTCGGCGAGCCAGTCGGCGCGCGGCCCCGGGGCGAGCGCGACGTCGATCGTGTCGCCGGGAGGCCCCCACGGGGCCAGGTCCGTCACCGGGACGGGGGTCGCCGGCCGGGGGCACGCGAGCGCGAGGGCATCCCCCGCCGCGAGCGGAGCAGGACCGAGCCCGGAGAGCGTGTCGGTCGAGCGGGACCCGGCGACGGCGCGCCCGTCCAGACCGCCACGGACGGCGAGGTAGGCGCGCGCGCCGTGGCCGAACGGGTCGAGGTTCAGCTCGTCCCCCCGCCGCCACAGCTGCGCGATCGAGCCGTCGACGACCCGGCCCCCGAGGCGGATCGCGCCGCCGGCACCGGTGACGGCGATCCAGACGTCGGCGTCCGCGACGGCGCGGAAGCCGCCCACGGCGACCTCGATCGCGGCGGCGTCCTCGGGGTTGCCGACGAGCCGGTTGGCCCGGCGCAGCGCCGACCGGTCGGCGGCTCCCGAGACGGCGATCCCCTCGGCCGCGCGGCCGGGGCGCCCGAGGTCCTGGACGGTGGCGAAGGCCCCGGGCGCGATGACGCGGGCGACGGCGCCCGGGGTGGGAGTGGGGGTGCGGACCGGGGCCCGGGTCGCGGTGGGGGTCGGGCTGGGGGTCGGGGTCGCCGTGGGCACGAACCGGACGCGCATGCCGGGGGCGAGGAGCGCGGGCATCGGGGCGTCCGGGTCGAACAGCGGCGCAGGGGTCGATCCGATCAGCTGCCAGCCGCCCGGCGTCTCGCGGGGGTAGGCGCCCGTGAACCCGCCCGCCAGGCCGACGGCCCCCGCCGGCACACGGGTGCGCGGGCTCGCCCGCCGCGGGATGTCGTACGGCCAGTCGGCACTGACGAGGTATCCGAACCCGGGGGCGAACCCGGTGAAGGCCACCGTCCAGACGCAGCGGGAGTGCCGCTCGGCGAGCTCTTGCGGGCTCGTCCCGAGCTCGGCGGCGAGGTCGCCGAGGTCGGGCCCGTCGTAGGCGATCGGCACCTCGATGCTTCGCGGAGCGGCGGGGGCGGACCCCGGGGCGGCCGTCGTGCCGGTGATCCACGCCCGGGCGGCGGGCACCGACAGGCGCCGGGGATCGATCCGGACGAGGACCGTCCGCGCGCCCGGGACGAGGTCGACCACCCCGTCCGGGCGGGACGCCGCGAGCCGGGCGTGCACGGCGAGCACCTCGTCGAGGCCGTCGACCTCGACGAGCACCGCCCGGTCGCCGAACGGCAGCAGGCGTTGTGCCGTCATGGTGCGCCGTTCGTCGGAGCCGTGGTGCGGAGGTGGCCCACTGTGACGAATGTGGCGCGAATGCCCGGCCCGATCCGACCGTGGGCAGGCCACCCGCCGAACGGCAGCAGGCGCAGGGCTCTCACCACGGTGCCAGGATCTCGACGTCCGCGAGCGCGGCACGCACCGCGCGGGCCATCCGCACCGCACCGGGCGAATCCCCGTGGACGCACAACGACACGGCGTCCACCCGCACCGGCGTTCCGTCGACGGCGACGACGATCCCGTCGACCGCGAGCCGGACGGCACGGGCGGCGACCTCGTCGGGATCGTGCAGCAGGGCGCCGGCCTCTCCGCGGGGGACGAGCGCGCCGTCGGCCAGATACCCCCGATCGAGGAACGCCTCGCGACGGAAGGGCAGGCCCGCCGTCGCCGCGGCGCGCGAGATCTCGCCGTCGAGGCCGAGGATCGGCACGGGCCGACCCACCTCGTCCGAGAATGCGACGACGGCCTCGACGACGGCGCGGGCGTGGGCGTGGTCGCGCCGGATCGCGTGGTACAGCGCGCCGTGGGGCTTGACGTAGCGGATGTCCGCCCCGGCACCGGCGAGCGCGGCGAGCTGCCCCGCGACGCTCGCGCGCAGCTCGGGCGCCTCGAGCGTCATCGCGCGCCGGCCGAAGCCGGCCCGGTCGGGGTAGGACGGATGCGCACCGACCGCGACCCCGCGTTCGGCGGCGCGCGCGACGGCGTCCCGCATCGACGAGGCATCGCCCGCGTGCCCGCCGCACGCGATCGACGCGCTGGAGATCAGGGCGAACATCGCGACGTCGTCGGCCGTCGGCGCGCCGTCGACCGTCTCGCCGAGGTCGGCGTTCAGGTCGATCGTCGTCATGGGCCCACGCTACCGACCCGGGCGCGCCCCGGCCGGTAGCGTGGGCGCATGGCCCGCGCACACGTCGAAGAACCCGCTCAGGCACGCCTGGGCGACGGCAGCATCGCGCGCGTGGTCCCGAGCCGCTTCGCGGGCGGTTACGAGCTGGAGGTCGCCGGCACGCCGCAGTCGCACGTGGACCTCGACGACCCGACGCACCTGCACTTCGAGTACGTCGCCCGGATGGGGGCCGTCATCGACCGCCTGCGGATGCCGGGGCAGCCGCTGACCGCCGTCCACCTCGGCGGCGGGGCGCTCACCCTCCCCCGCTACATCGAGCAGACCCGCCCGGGCTCGCGGCAGCAGGTCGTCGAGCTGGAGCAGCCCCTCATCGACCTCGTGCGCGCCGAGCTCCCCCTGCAGCGCTCCGCGCAGGTCCGGGTGCGCATCGGCGACGCACGGGCCGTCGCCGCGAAGCTCCCCCCGGGGCTGCAGGGTGCCGCCGACCTCGTCGTGTCGGACGTGTTCGCCGGCGCGCAGACGCCCGCGCACCTCACGACGGTCGAGTACTTCCGCATCCTCGCGGGCCTGCTCGCGCCCGACGGCGTCCTCCTGGTGAACGTCGCCGACGGCGCGGGCCTCGCCTTCGCGCGGCGCGAGGTGGCGACCGTGCGCGCCGTCCTGCCCGAGGTGATCGTGCTCGCCGAGGTGCAGACCCTGAAGGGCCGTCGCTTCGGCAACCTGGTGATCGCGGCATCCGCCGCGCCGCTGCCCGTGGAGTGGCTGCCCCGGCTGATGGCGGCGGGGCCCCATCCGGCGAAGGTCGCGCAGGGCGAGGAGATCGACGCCTTCGTGCGCGGCGCAGCGGTCATGACCGACGCCGACGCCACCGCGTCGCCTCGCCCCTCGGCCTCGCTGTTCGAGCGCTGAGGCCTCCTGCCGGAGCACGGGGTGGGCGGCACGCCGAGGCCGCTCGCCGGATGGCCGCACGCACGGGTGAGACTGGTCGTGCCGGCCGCGAGCGCGAGCGGCCCGCAAGAGCGCGCGAGAGAGGAGACGCCGGTGAGCTACATCCGGGGGTTCGACCCGCAGACGCTGCGCGAGATCGTGGACGTGCACCAGTGCCGTGAGCGGCTCGACGAGCTGGGCGACCAGCGCTCGCTGCCCGCCCTCCTCGAACGCGTATGGCTGCTGAAGGTGACGGGAGACCTCGACGAGGCCCTGTCGGTGTCGGAGCAGTCCGTGCGCGTCGCGCGCATGGGCGGCCCGCGCAAGGATCTGCTGCGGGCGCGCGTGCTCCACGCGACGGTGCTGCAGGTGCGGGGCGCGCACGCCGCGGCCATCCAGGAGCTCACGACGTGCGGCGAAGAGGCGGAGGGACAGGGGTGGGCGGCCCTCGCCGCCTTCGCCTATCAGCACCGCGGCAAGGTGTCCTACGACGCGGGCGACTTCGTGAACGCCCGGGCCGACTTCAAGCGCGCCCTCTTCCTGCGGCAGGAGTCCGGTGCGCCGGAGGCAGACCTCGAGTCCACCCTCGCCGCGATCGACGCCGCCGAGCGTCGCCGCGCGGGCGCTCCCGTCGCCGGCTGAGTGTCGGCGCCCTCCCGTAGTCTCCCGGGCATGTCCCTCTCCCCTGCGCAGACGCCGCACCGCGATGTCTGACCCGCACGAGCTCCGCCGGACGGCGGAGGACCTGATCGCGCGCCACCTCGACGCGACCTGGACGTTCGCGTTCGACAACGCGAAGCGGCGCGCGGGTGCGTGCGATTACACGCGCCGGCGGATCACCGTCTCGCGCTACCTCTCCGCGCGCTACGACGACGAGACCAACCGGCAGACCCTCCTGCACGAGGTCGCCCATGCGCTTGCCGGCGCGCGGGCCGGGCACGGGGCCGCCTGGAACCGGATCGCGCGATCCCTCGGCTACACCGGCGGGGTCACCCACCACGGCGAGACGGCGACGGACCTCGCCCCGTGGGTCGGGGTCTGCCCCGCGGGCCATGTCGCCTACCGGCACCGCGCCGCCACGCGGGCGACCTCGTGCGCGCGCTGTTCGCGGACGTTCGACGAGCGCTTCCTCCTGGTGTGGACGCGACGGGAGATCACCCCCGCCGTGCGGCGGGCCGCCCTGACACCGCGGCAGCTCAGCGAGACCCGGTGACCGGATCGGCCGGGACGATCACGAGGCCGCGAAGACCCCGCCGCGCAGCACCGGGACCACGCCCAGGGCGTCGACCTCGGCGGCGGCGAGCACCTCGTCGCGTCCGTCCCGTTCGAGGAGCTCCTGACCCGAGCCCGCTGCGGCCAGCAGATGCCGCGTGGCGCCGCGGAGCCCGCGGAAGGCCTCGCACGCGGCCGCGGCTTCGGGCGACGTGTGGTCGAGCCCCACGGAGCCCAGCGCGTCGATGATCGCACCCGCCCCGAGGAGATCCTCGACGGCGAACCGCAGGGGCGCCCCGGGCTCCCGCCCGGACAGCTCCCCCGCGGCGACCACCGCGACGCTGGTGCGGAGCCCCCGCGCGCGCTGGGCGGACAGCACCTCCTCGGCCACCGCGCGTGCGTTCACGAGAGCACCCAGGAGCACGACCGGAGCCGGATGCGTCGCCGCGGCCGCCGCGGCGACGGCGGCTCCGTTCAGCGAGACCGCGTGTGCGTCCTCGTCGAGCGGGACGTCCTCTCCGGCGCGGACGCGTGCGGCGACGGTCGAGCTGAAGCGCAGCACATCCACGACCACGACGATCTCCGACGGAGCGAGGCGGACGAGGCCCTCGACCCCCCACTCGAATCGCACCTGATAGCGGGACTGGTCGAACGGCGTACTCACCCCTCCAGGCTACGGGCGGCCCGCCACGATGCGAGACTGTGCGCATGCGGATCATGCTCAAGCTCGTCCTCGACTGCGACGCGGACGCCGCCTGGCGCGCGCTGCACTCGCCCCGCGCCGTCGCCGAGCTCTACGGCCCCCTCCTCGAGCTCGAGCCGATGGACCCCGCGGGCCTGCCGACCGCGCTCGAACCCGGCGCCGACGTCCCGGTGCGCATGCGGCTCGGACTGGGCGGCATCGGCATCGGTGTCGGCGACCAGCTGATCCACGTGAGCGAACGGGCGGTCGCCGATGCGCGCGGCCCCGTGCGGATCCTGCGCGACAGCGGCATCCCCCTGACCGGACCGCTCGCCGCGCTCGACGTCTGGGATCACCAGATGGCCGTGTCCCCCGCGCCGGGGGATCCGACGCGCACCCTGTGGCGCGAACGCCTCGTCATCGGCGGCGCGGCGGCCGCACCGCTGTGGCCGGCGCTGTGGGCGGTGTGGCAGTGGCGCGCGGCACGCCTGCGGCACGTCGCCGCGTCGTGGGCGCACGAGCCGGAGGCGCGCCCGGCGAAGCGGGGCTCGGACGCGGGCTCGGACTGATCCGATGGCCACGGCCGAAGCCGTGACCGCCCGCGCCGTCACTCGGCGAGGGC
The DNA here is from genome assembly GCF_037146215.1 of Microbacterium sp. MMO-56. Lineage (NCBI taxonomy): Bacteria > Bacillati > Actinomycetota > Actinomycetes > Micrococcales > Microbacteriaceae > Microbacterium > Microbacterium sp. MMO-56. The sequence goes on along the minus strand of NZ_JBBCVW010000003.1, from coordinate 145,317 downwards.
CTCCACCGCAGTCACGCGCGTCGCGAGACGGGTCGGCACGACCGTGGCGATCGCGGTCAGCATCGCGGTCGCCGCGACGACCACGAGCACCGGCAGCCACGGCACGGCGGGAGCGACGAAGGTCGGCGACGAGTACGCGGGCGGCACCGAGACCGAGCCGAGGAGCGACTGGGCGCCCACCCATCCGTAGACGACGCCGAGGACGAGGCCGAAGGCCAGCGCGGTGATCGTGATGTGCACGGCCTCGAACAGGACGACGCGACGCACCTGCCCGGAACTGAGACCGAGGGCACGGAGCAGGCCCAGCTCCCGGCGACGCTGCACGACGCCGATCGTGAGTAGATTGACCAGGCCGACGCCGGCGATGACGGCGGACACGGCGACGAGGCCCATCATGATCGCGGCGAACGTGTCCATGATGCGCGTCATCTCCGCGGGCGGCTCTCCGCCGGACGAGGCGATCAGCACCGACTTCACCGACTCGTTGGCGACGGCGAACATGACCACGAGGGTCACCCCCATGACGACGCCGATGGCCATCCGGCTGGACCGCTCGGGGTAGCGCTGCGCGTTCTCCGCCGCGAGCCGCGCGGTGGCCGTGCGCCCCAGTATGCGTCCCGTCGTCCGCAGCAGCGGCGGCATCACGAGGACGGCCCCCAGGGCGAGGCCGGTGAAGGACAGGATCCCGCCGAGGAACGCGATCACGACACCGAGCGGACTGAGGAGGCCGACGAGGACGCCCGCCCCCAGGAGCGCGGCCCCGGCGAGGAAGAGCACCGCCGCCCAGGCGTTCCGCCCGCGGGACGAGGCCGTCTGGGCGTGGGTGCGCGGTGCGGCGCCGGAGAGCGCCTCGAGCGGTGTCACGGTCAGCACCCGCCGCGATCCGCTCCATGCCCCCACCCAGGTCGTCAGGGCGACGACGAGCGCCGGGAGGAGGAGGACCGGCTGCAGCACCTCGAACGTCGTCGAGATCCCGAGCGCGGCGTCCGCGACCGCTCGCAGCGCGAACGCCGCGCCGATCCCCCCGAGCAGCCCGGCGATCGCGCCGATCGCGCCGACCGCGAGCCCCTGCCGGGCCACCTCGGAGCGCTGGGCACGGGCGGATGCCCCGATCAATCGCATCAGTGCGATCTGGCGTGTACGGCCCGCGATGATCGTGGCGAACGTGTTGGCGGTGACGATGGATGCCACGTACACCGCCACCCCGGTCAGCAGGACGCTGAGGATCGTCAGCACCAGGGTGAGCATCTCGCTCCCGCTGAGGGCGGGATCCGCCCTCAGCCACGCCGCGATGTAGCCGGTGGCGCTCAGGAGCAGCACGCCGAAGGCGGCGGAGATCCCCGCGACGAGGACCGTCGCGCCCATCCCGCGCTCGCGCAGCCACGCCCACCGGGCCGTTCCGGGGGCGGGCAGGCGCACCCGGGCGGTCTCGGCGACGACGGCGCTCACGCCGCCACCTCCGCGGCGAGCATGAAGGTCGAGATCTGCTCGGCGGTCTGACGGGGCTTGTCGGCGACGACGCGGCCGTCGGCGAAGAAGAGGACCCGGTCTGCGTGCGAGGCGGCGACGGGGTCGTGGGTGACCATCGCGATCGACTGGCCGCGCTCCCGGCTCGCCGTGGACAGCAGGGCGAGGACCTCGCGGCTCGCCCGCGAGTCCAGGTTCCCGGTCGGCTCGTCGGCGAAGACGAGGTCGGGTGCGGTGGCGAGCGCGCGGGCGATCGCCACGCGCTGCTGCTGGCCCCCGGACAGCTCGTGCGGGCGGTGGCGCAGACGCTCGCGCAGCCCGAGGGAGTCGACGAGGCCCTCGATCCGTGCGCTCTCCATCGCGGTCGGGCGCCGGCCGTCGAGATCGAAGGGCAGCAGGATGTTCCCGAGCGCGTCGAGCGTGGGCACGAGGTTGAAGGCCTGGAACACGAAGCCGATCCGGCGCCGACGCAGCACGGTCAGCTCGAGGTCGGACAGACCGGTGATCTCGGTGTCGCCGATCCACGCACGTCCGCCCGTCGGGGCATCCAGCCCGGCCATGATGTGCATGAGCGTGGACTTGCCCGATCCGGAGGGGCCCATGATGGCGGTGAAGTCCCCGCGGCGGAGGCCGACCGTCAGGCCGTCGAGGGCACGCACCGCCGACTCGCCGGCGCCGTAGGTCTTGCTGAGGTTCTGCACGCGGGCGGCGAGCCCGAGCTGTGTCGTCGTGATCTCCATGCCGTCGACGCTACGGAGCCGGCGCATCCGCGTCGTCCGCCTCCGGTCGCGCCCGCCTACATCCCGCGGATGATCCCCCCTCGCCCCGCGTCCGCCCCCCGTCCGCCCTGCCCCCGTCCGCCCCGCGTCCGCCCCGTCCGCCCCGTCCCCGTCCGCCCCGCCCCCACGTCGCCGAGTGTCCACGACACGCGGGAACCACCCTCCGACACCCCGCGCGTCGTGGACACTCGGCGGAGTGGACGACGAGGCACACCGCGCGTCGTGGACACTCGGCGGGCGAGCCAGCGGGGCACCGCGCTCCGACGCGTCGGCTCACCCCGAACGGAGCCGCCTCCCCCGGCCGATCCCCAGCGCCCTCCATCCCCGCAGCGAGTGTCCACGACACGCGGGGACCACCCGCCGAGATACCGCGCGTCGTGGACACTCGGCGGGCGAGCGGGGGCGAGCGGGGCGAGCGGGGCGAGAGGCGGGTGCGCGGAAGGGGGCGGGGGGTCAGGCGAGGCCGTGCTCGAAGGCGTAGACGACGAGCTGCACCCGGTCGCGCAGAACGAGCTTCGAGAGGATGCGGCTGATGTGCGTCTTCACGGTGGCCTCGGACAGGAACTCGCGCTGGGCGATCTCGGCGTTGGAGAGGCCGCGGGCGGCGAGGGCGAAGATCTCCCGCTCGCGCTCGGTGAGCTCGGCGAACGCCGCGGGCACGGGTACCGGCGCCGGTGCGCCGAAGTGCGCGAAGAGCTCGCGCGTCGCGGCGGCGGCGATGACGGCCGAGCCCGAGTGGACCGAACGGACCGCCGCGAGGAGGAACTCCGGATCGGCGTCCTTCAGCAGGAAGCCGCTCGCCCCCTGACGGATGGCCCGTGCCGCCGCCTCATCGAGGTCGAAGGTCGTGAGCATGACGATCCGCGGCGCATCGGACCCGAACGACTCGTCGGCCAGGAGCGCGGAGGTGGCCTCCAGGCCGTCCATGACGGGCATCCGGATGTCCATCAGCACGACATCGGGACGGGTGGCGCGCGTCACGCGGATGCCCTCGGCGCCGTCGCCCGCCTCTCCCACCACCTCGAGGTCGGGCTGCGAGTCGATCACCATCCGGATGCCGGCACGGAAGAGGGCCTGGTCGTCGACGAGGACGACGCGGATCGGCGCGCTCATGCGTGGACCGCCTCGCCGGTGCCGACCACCGGCAGCACGGCACGCACCACGAAGACACCGCCGGCGGGCCCGGCATCCACGGTCCCGCCCACGAGCTGGGCGCGCTCGCGCATGCCGATCAGCCCGTGGCCCCGCGCGGACTCGGGCGCGGGCGGGGTGCCGGGCGACGCGGTCGGGTTCTGCACGATGAGCTCCACCCGTCCAGGGTGCCAGGCGATCCGCAGCACGACCGCGCCCGCGGCGCCGTGTCGCAGGGCGTTGGTGAGCGCCTCCTGCAGGATGCGGTACACCGCCAGCTGCACCGCGGCGGGGACGTCGGGGGGAGGCATCGGGCTCACGTCGACGAGCAGCTCGACGCCCGCGGCGCGCACGCGTGCGTACAGCTGCTCGAGCTCGGCGAGGGTAGGCTGCGGCCCGTCGGCCTGGGTGTGCCGCAGCTGCGTGAGCAGCATCCGGACGTCGGACAGGGCGGAGCGCGCCGTCGCGGAGATCGTTCCGAGAGCCGTGGAGGCGACGGCCGGGTCGGCCGCGGCGGCGTACCGCGCCCCGTCGGCCTGCGCGATCACGACCGCGAGGGAGTGGGCGACGACGTCGTGCATGTCGCGCGCGATGCGGGTCCGCTCGCTCTCGGCGGCGGCCGCGGCCTCGGCGAGCTCCTGGGCGATCCGATTGTCGCGCGCCCGGATGCTCGCGCGCACGAGCGCCCCCGCGGTCCACGACAGCAGGAGCGCGAAGGAGGCGGCCGCGAACGTCGCCGCTGTCGCGAACACCACCGTCGCCCCGAGCGACAGCGCGCTCTGCGTCGAGCCGTTCATCAGGATCGGCAGGGTGATCAGGTAGATCGAGATCGCCCCGGCTCCGACCAGGGCGGAGACGAAGCCGATCCAGAAGACGCGCGTCGTGCCGTAGACGGCGGTGGCGTAGAGGATCCCGAAGATCGCGACGTTGGCCGGGAGGGGCGGGAGGGTGAGCGCCATCTGCACGATCGCCGCACCCCACGCGACGGCCAGAGCCCACACGGGCGACCTCCGCCTCAGCGCGAGCGCCGCGGAGAAGACGATCGTCAGGAGCGTCGCCGCGACCAGGTCGAGGCCCTCCGCCAGCACGCGTGAGCCGACCATGCCCCAGCCGGCGATGGTCGCCGCGAAGGAGCAGAGCCCGAACAGCGCCGCGACGACGATGTCGACGGTCAGCTGGGTGCGGGTGAGCGGGCGGAACACCCTTCGACGGTACGCGAACCGGCCGGCGGCGGCATCCGTCGTGCGATGTATCGCGGCGGCCTCAGCCCTTGGCGGAGCCCATCACCGCGGCCGGGTCGGTGAGCGCGCGGTCGAAGATCGGCTCGGTCGCTCCGACGAGTTCGAGCCGGGAGCGCAGGGCCGCCCGCTCGATCCGGACGCTCCGCCGGAACTCGCTGAGCGTGCGCGAGGACACTTCGGCCGACAGACGCTCGCGCTCGACGGACAGCAGCGAGCCGAGGAACCCGCCGAGCACCACGATGCGCGGGTTGAACAGGTGGATGAACGTCGACAGTCCCTCGGCCAGCAGCGCGGTCTGCCGCTTCACCTCCGCGAAGACGCGGGGATCCCGCGACGTCTCGAGCGCGATGTCGAGCTCGTCCTGGTCGATCGTCGTCCTGCCGAGCAGATCGAGCAGTCCGTCCAGACTCACCTCGGCCTCGAGGCAGCCTCGGCGACCGCACCGGCACAGCACGCCGCCGGTCCGGACGAGCGTGTGACCGAGCTCCGCGGCGTACCCGGACGCTCCCTGCAGCGGCACGCCGCCCACGATCACCCCGCCGCCGATGCCGCTGGCGTGTCCGGCGACGTAGACGACGTCGTCGATGCCCTTGGCGACACCGAACCTCGCCTCGGCGATGCCTTCGAGCGTGCAGTCGTTGCCCACGACGACGGGCAGCCCGAGCGCCTCCTCCAGCTGACGGCCGATCGCGACGCCCGACCAGCCGAGCCGCGGCGTCCACCTCACGTCGCCCGACTCCGCATCGACCAGGCCCGGCACCGCGACCCCGATCCCGATGATGCGACGCGGGGCGCGCTCGAAGCGGAACCCGTCGACGATGGACGTCACGTTCCGCACGACGGCCTCGGGCGAGGGGGGCGCGTGGGTGTCGACCCGGACCCGTCGCAGCAGGTCTCCCCCGAGCCCGACGAGGCCCACGGTGATCGCGTCGGCGTCGACGTGGACGCCCACGGCCGCGAAGGCCCGCCCGGGCATGACCATGGGGCTCGGACGCCCGATCCGCCCGTTGGGCTGCGGCGCCTCCTCGGTCACCCATCCCGACTCGACGAGCTCGCCGATCAGCACGGACATCGCCGATCGGCTCAGTCCGGTGAGCTTGGTGAGCTCCGCCCGGCTCGACGGACCCGACCGGTGCACGAGGGTCGCCACGAGCGCGAGGTTGTTCCCGCGCAGGACGGCGTTGCTCGTCGGCGACGCCGTTCCGGGTGGACTGTTCACGCGACTCATCCTCTCCTGTCCCGCACCATCCCGACACGTCGGCGCCTCCCCGACGCGGCACGGTCGGGGAAGCGCCGAGGGCGACGTGTCAGCGGGAGCCGGCGCGCCGCTTGTTGAAGATGTCGAACGCGACGGCCAGCAGCAGCACGAATCCCTTGATCGTCATCTGCCAGGCGGCGTCCACGGACAGGATGGACAGCCCCATGTTCAGCACGCCCATCACGAGCCCACCGATCACGGCGCCCACGACGGTGCCGACACCGCCCTGGACGGCGGCACCGCCGATGAACACCGCGGCGATCGCGTCGAGTTCGTAGTTCTGCCCGGCCGACGCGACCGCGGACCCCGCACGCGCCGTGCTCACGACACCGGCGATCGCCGCGAGCATCCCCATGTTCACGAAGATGAAGAAGGTCACCCGACGCGTCGCCACGCCGGACATCTGCGCGGCGAACAGGTTGCCGCCCATCGCGTAGATGTGGCGGCCGAACACCGTGCGGCTCAGGACGTAGCTGTAGGCGAGGATCAGCACGGCGAGGACGACCAGGATGATGGGCGTGCCGCTGTAGCCGGCCAGCAGCCAGGTCAGCGCCATGATCGCCACGACCGCGATGGCCTGCTTCGCCCAGAACGAGACGCCCGGCTCACGGGGCAGCTCCAGCCGACGGAGGGTGGCGCGCGTCCGCATCTGCTGGACGATGAGCGCCGCCGATGCCAGCAGACCCAGAAGCAGGGTGAAGGCGTCGCGGCCGAGGATCCCGCCCGCGAACCCGGGGATCCAGCCGGCACCGATCGCGGTGAACTCCGGTGGGAGCCCGCTGATCGTGCCGCCCGTCAGGAGCACGAGGGTGAATCCGCGGAAGATCAGCATCCCGGCCAGAGTGACGATGAACGCCGGGATGCCGACGACCGCCACCCAGAACCCCTGCCACGCGCCGACGAGGGCGCCCGTGACCAGGGCGATGATCAACGCGACCCACCAGGGCAGCCCCCATACGTTCATCGCGATCGCGGTGATGGCCCCCACCATGGCGACGACGGACCCGACCGACAGATCGATGTGCCCGGCGATGATGACCATCACCATCCCGATCGCGAGGATCAGCACGTACGCGTTCTGCTGGATCAGGTTGTTGACGTTGCCGGGGAGCAGCAGCCTGCCGCCCGTGAGCACCTGGAACAGCAGGATGATGATCGCGAGCGCGGCGAGGATGCCGTACTGCCGCAGGTTGATGCCGAGCCGGCGGCGAGCCGGAGCGGGGGTCGGTACCCGAGCGGGTGCGGACGAGGAGGTGGCGTTCATCGGACGGGTTCCCTTCCCGCGGTCATGTGGTGCATGAGTCGTTCCTGGGTCGCTTCGTCACGGGTCAGTTCGCCCGTGATGCGGCCCTCGGAGATGGTGTAGATGCGATCGGACAGCCCGAGCAGCTCGGGGAGCTCGGAGGAGATCACGATGATCGCCTTGCCCTGCGCGGCGAGCTCGTTGATGATTCCGTAGATCTCGTACTTGGCGCCGACGTCGATGCCGCGCGTGGGCTCGTCGAGGATGAGCACGTCGGGACCCGAGAAGACCCACTTCGCGAGGACGACCTTCTGCTGGTTACCTCCGGAGAGGTTCCCGGCGAGGACCGAGACCGACGGGGCCTTGATGTTCATCTTGGAGCGGTACGAATCGGCGACCTTGTACTCGCGATACCGGTCGATCACGCCGAACCGGGCGAGCTTCGTCAGCGCCGCCGCCGACACGTTGACCTTGATGTCGCCGATGAGGTTGAGCCCGAACCGCTTGCGGTCCTCGGTGGCGTAGGCGATGCCGTGGCGGATCGCCTCGCTGACGGTGCGGGTCTGGATCGGGACGCCGTCCTTGAACACCCGGCCGCTGATCCCCGTGCCGTAGCTGCGCCCGAAGATGCTCATCGCCAGCTCGGTGCGCCCGGCGCCCATGAGACCGGCGAATCCGACGATCTCCCCCGCACGCACCGAGAACGAGGCGTCCTCGACGACGACGCGTCCGACGTCGACCGGGTGATGGACGGTCCACCCTTCGACGCGGAACCGCTCCGCCCCGATGTGGGGCTCACGGGGAGGGAACATGCTGTTGAGGTCGCGGCCGACCATCGAGCGGATGATGCGCGCCTCGGTGGCATCCGCACCGCGCATGTCGATGCTCTCGATCGTCTTGCCGTCGCGGATGACCGTCACCGTGTCGGCGATGCGACGGATCTCCTTGAGCTTGTGGCTGATGATGATCGAGGTGATCCCCTGCTGGCGCAGATGCTCGATGAGGGCGAGCAGGTGATCGCTGTCCTCGTCGTTGAGCGCCGCCGTCGGTTCGTCGAGGATCAGGAGCTTCACCCGCTTGGAGAGCGCCTTGGCGATCTCCACGAGCTGCTGCTTGCCGACCCCGAGCTCGAGCACGCGCGTCGCGGGGTTCTCGTCCAGCCCGACGCGCGCCAGCAGGCGCGACGCCTCGAGGTTGGTGGCGTTCCAGTCGATCACGCCGAACTTCTGGATCTCGTTCCCGAGGAAGATGTTCTCCGCGATCGAGAGGTAGGGGCTCAGCGCGAGCTCCTGATGGATGATGACGATGCCGTCGGCCTCGCTGTCGTTGATCGAACGGTAGGCGGTCTGCCGCCCTTCGAACTCGACGGAGCCCTCGAACGTGCCCGCCGGGTAGACCCCGGAGAGCACCTTCATGAGGGTGGATTTGCCCGCGCCGTTCTCACCGCAGATGGCATGCACCTCTCCGGGGCGCACGCTGAGCGAGACGCCGTCGAGTGCGCGGATGCCCGCGCCGAACTCTTTGACGATGTCGCGCATGATCAAGATGGGTTGTGTCATGTGGGTTGATCACCTCGCTGTGACGCTGATCGGTCCGTCGGGGGCGGGGTGGGCGCCGTGGCACCCACCCCGCTCCGCTCACAGTCCGACGTCGCTGGCCTTCAGGAATCCGGAGTCGATGAGCTTGGTCTGGACGGTGTCCTTGGTGACGACCTCGGGCTCCAGCAGGTAGGAGGGCACGACCTTCACCCCGTTGTCGTAGGTCTTCGTGTCGTTGACCTCGACCTCGTCGCCGGCGACGATCGACGTGATCATCTGGTGGACGCGGTCACCGAGGGCTCGCGTGTCCTTCCACACGGTCATCGACTGCTCGCCGTTCAGGATCGCCTGGACGTTCGCCTTGTCGGCGTCCTGACCCGTGAGGATCGGGTACGCCGCACCCGGGGTGTAGCCCGCCGACTTCAGCGAGGCGATGATGCCGATCGCGAGGGAGTCGTTGGGCGAGAGCACCACGTTGACCTTCTGGCCGCCGGTGTAGAACGACGACAGCCGGTTGTCCATCTCGGCCTGCGCCTTGTCGGACGCCCAGCCCTGGATGCCGATCGACGCCCAGTCCGCGTTGCTCGCCGGGGCCTTGCCGGACGGGACGACGAGCGCGCCGGAGGTGACGTAGGGAAGCAGGACGTCCCAGGCTCCGGAGAAGAAGAACTTCGCGTTGTTGTCGTCGGGGCTGCCGGCGAACGGTTCGAGGTTGAAGGGTCCGGTCGCGGTCGCGAGATCCAGCTCGTCGGCGATGAACTGCCCCTGCAGCTGGCCGACCTTGTAGTTGTCGAAGGTCGCGTAGTAGTCGACGTCGCCGGTGCCGTTGATGAGGCGGTCATACGCGATGACGGTCGCGTTCTGCTTCTTCGCCTCGGCCAGCACAGGCCCGAGGGAGTCGCCGTCGATCGCGGCGACGACCAGGATCCTCGCGCCGCCGGCGATCTGGTTCTGGATCTGGGAGATCTGCTGGTCGGTCTTGTTGTCGGCGTACTGCAGATCGACGGTGCAGCCGTCCTCCTTCAGCTTCGCCTGCAGCCCCTCGCCGTCGTTGATCCAGCGCTCGAGACTGCGCGTGGGCATCGAGATGCCGACGTTGCACTCTCCGGCCGCGTCGCCGCCCCCACCCCCGCTCGCCGCCGGCGTCGAGGTGCAGCCGGCCAACGCGGTGACCGCGAGGGCGCCGGCGGCGGCGACCGCCGCCAGGCGTGTGAACTTCATCATGTGTGCGTTCCTCTCTGAATGCGTGCCGATCCGCGGACGACCATCGAACGCGGATGCTGACCGATTGTTCACGGCGCGAACATAAGTGAGCCCACGACACCCTGAGACGACGGTGACCCGATCCCCATATGTTGCGCCGGGCAACATTCTGGCAGGGGTCATAGGTTTTCGGCAAGCACAAATTGTCCGCGTCCGCGCGGCCGACCCGCGTACCGGCGTCAGGGCAGGACGGGCCGGTTCTCGTAGAAGGTCTGCAGCACGACCGTGGTGCGGGTGTTGACGGACGCCGCCTGGCGGATGTCGCGGATGAGATCCTCGAGCGCGCGCGGCGATGCGACGCGCGCGAACAGCATGTAGGCGGCCTCGCCGGCGACGGAGTGGCAGGCCTCGATGGCGTCGAGATGCTCCAGCAGCTCGGGCGCATTGTCGGGCTGCCCCGGGTCGAGCGGCGTGATCTCGATGAACGCGGCCAGAGGTCGACCGACCGCCTCCGGGTCGACGACGGCCCGGTACCCGGCGATCACTGCCCGTGATTCCAGGCGCTTCAGCCGCGCCTGCACCGCCGACACGGACAGCCCCACGGACGAGGAGAGCTCCGCGAGCGTGGCTCGTCCGTCGCGGGAGACCGCCGCGACGATCAGGCGGTCGACATCGTCATCCATAGATGGAAGAATACCCGATGCAAGGCACATACGCCGGAATTATTCCTGCATTCGACGATCGGAGGTTCACATGTCCCTGAGCACGTCGCGTACGACGTCCGTCATCGGAGAGCCCGAGGTCGTCGAAGACGACCGAGCGACGACACCGGTCGTCGACGACGACCGAGCGATCCAGGAGCAGCCGGCCTGGCTCGCACTCAAGGAGGCCGCCACATCGCTCCAGCTGCTGCAGGCGCAGGACGGATCGATCCCCGACCCCGACGCGCACCGGCGCGCCGGCGAGCTCGTCGACGTCGTGCGGGCCGCGATCCTCGCGCTGGCGCCGGCGTTCCCGCACGACGCGGAGTACCTCTCGGCCTCCGTCCGCGACCTGGACCGGTGGGCGCGCGACGGCTTCGCGGTCCCCGACTTCCTCGACTCGCTCGTCGCCTTCCAGCCCCAGCGGCACCGCGTCGACGGCCTCGCCCACCTGGTCGTGTTCCCGATGTACACGCAGAACGGCTCCCGCAGCCGACTGTTCGAAGCCGTGCTGTGCGAGGTCATCTGGCCGGAGTTCATCGCGGAGCTCGAGCACACGTACACCAACGCCCTGTTCGTCTCGCTCCGGCTGATCGACTTCACCCCCGGGTACGACACGAACTCCGCCGTGCTCTTCCCCGAGACGGTCGCGATGCGCGAGATCCCCGCCTTCACGTGGGGCGCGATCTTCCAGGACCGCGAGGCGGCGCGATTCCGTCGCGTGGTCGCGGCGGCGGCGGACGTCACGAAGCTCGACCTGCCCGAGGCGGCCGCCCGCCTGCAGGAGGACCAGGCGCTCGCCGAGAAGACGTTCGTCATGTGGGACCTGATCCACGACCGCACGCACATGCGCGGCGACCTGCCGTTCGATCCGTTCATGATCAAGCAGCGGATGCCGTTCTTCCTCTACTCGCTGGAGGAGCTGCGGTGCGACCTGACGGCGTTCCGCGAGTGCGTCGGGATCCAGGCGGCACTGCGCGCACGCGTGGAGGCGGGGGATGCCCTGACCGCGGCCGAGACCGAGATGCTCGATCACGCGCAGCTCGTGCAGTACGCCGTGATCTTCGATCGCGTCTTCCGCTTTGCGATCACGGGATCGCGCGTGCGCAACTACGACGGGCTCGGCGGCCAGCTGCTGTTCGCGTGGCTGCACCAGCGGGGCGTGCTGCACTGGACCGACACCGCGCTGGCGTTCGACTGGGACGAGGTGCCGGCGGCGGTCATCGCCCTGGCGGATGCCATCGACCGCCTGTACTGGGAGTCGATCGACCGACCCAAGGTCGCCCACTGGCTCGCCGCGTACCGGCTCGTGTCGAGCGTGGTCACTCCGCACCCCGCATCGGCGTGGGCGCGCGGCCTGCCCGACGAGGTGCTCGCCGGCCCGCCGAAGGGGTACACGGACGCGGTGCTGGACGACGAGTTCCCCCTCTCGATGTTCTACGAGGCGCTGGAGAAGAAGCTGCGCGGCGTCATCGCCTCGACGGAAGGCATCACCGGGCGGAGCGTCTGATCCGCACCCCTCACTCCTGCGCGGCCACTCCGCCGCGCACCTGAGCGGCGGAGGCGGGACCGGTGGGTGGGTCGTCGCTCTCCGGGGGGACGGGGGCCTCGGCGTACCCGGCGGAGAGGATCCGGTACGCGCGCGTCCCGAAGGCCCACACCCCGACGAGGACCATGCCGAGACCGGCCACGAGGAACACGAGCGCGATCCCCCGGCCCTGCCCGTCGCCGAGGAGCCAGCCCCACGCGGCGCGTCCGGCGTCGGAGTCCATGTACGGGATCACCCAGAACTGCGCGATGGGTGCGATGAGGAACGCCGTGATCGGGGCGGCGCCGGCCTCGAACGTCGCCGCCGCCCCGAACACCCGCCCCTGGGAACGGAACGGCACGACCCGCTGGATGACGGTCTGCTCGGCGGACTCGACGACGGGCACGAGGGCCATGTAGATCCAGATCCCGCCCGCGTACAGCCACCACCAGTCGCGCAGGGTGAAGGCGGCGCCCAGCACGCCCATGAGGATCACGGCCAGCAGCATCGTGCGGATCGGGTTGCGCCCGAGCCCGCGTCGCGCGACGATCGCACCGCCGACGATGAAGCCGGTCGAGGTCGCCCCCAGGACGAGGCCCCACGCCGTCACATCGAAGAGGGTCAGCCCGTACGGGTCCATGAGCGCGAGGTACACGCCGCCGATGAGGTTGTTGAACGTCGAGAACACGATGAGGGCCATCAGGCCCGGCACCGCACGGATGGCGGCGGCCGCGCCGCGGATGTCGAGGGCCCGTCCGCCGGGTGCGGGGTCGGGCTGCTCCTCGGGGATCCTCAGCACGAGCAGATGCACAAGCGCGCCGACCGTCAGGACGAGCGCGATGACGAGCGTCCACCCCATTCCGACGAGACCGATCGCGAGCCCCGAGAAGACGCTCGTCACGAGGAACGCGAGACCCTGGACCGTGCCGACGAGTCCGTTCGCGTTGGCGTGACGCTCGGGCGGCACGAGGAGGGTGACCGTCGTGGACAGCGCGATGTTGCGCAGGTTCTCCACGACCGCGCCGGTCAGCACGACGCCCGAGAACACCCAGAACCAGGGCCCGCCGAGGTCGAGGATGCGCTCCTGCGGCACGAGCAGGAAGACCACCCCGGCGAGGGCGAACGCGCAGAGCGTCACCACGGCCGACAGCACCATCACCCGGTGCTTGCGATGGCGGTCGACGAACGTGCCGAACACCATCCCGAACGCGGCCAGCAGCAGCATGTAGGCCCCGCCGACGATGCCGGTCGCCAACACGGAACGCGTCTCGAGGTAGACCCAGAACGTCAGGGCGAACCACAGGAAGCTCGTGGTGATGTTCGCCACGGCCGTGTTGACCAGGACGCCCAGGAACGTCCGCATGCCGTTCATGAGGGCGAGGCTACCGACCCGCTCGGACATCCGGTACCGGGTCATCCGCGCGGGCGGCGAACTAGGCTGGACGGTCGTGAGCACCCTGCATGACACGAGCGTCCGAGGCTTCGCGAGCGACAACTACTCCGGCGTCCATCCCGACGTCCTCGCGGCGATCTCCGCCGCCAACGAGGGACATCAGATCGCGTACGGGGAGGATGCCTACACGGCGCGTCTGCAGGAGGTGTTCGCCCACCACTTCGGACCGGGGGCGCAGGCCTTCCCGGTCTTCAACGGCACCGGTGCGAACGTCACCGGCCTCCAGTCGATGCTGCCCCGCTGGGGCGCGGTCATCGCGGCGTCCACGGCGCACATCAACGTGGACGAGGGCGGCGCACCGGAGCGGGTCGCCGGCATCAAGATCCTGAACGTCCCCACCCCCGACGGCAAGCTCACCCCCGAGCTCGTCGAGCGGGAGGCCTGGGGCTGGGGCGACGAGCACCGCGCGCAGCCCCTCGTGGTCTCGATCACCCAGTCGACGGAGCTCGGCACCCTCTACACGCCGGACGAGATCCGTGCGCTCGCCGACCACGCGCATGCGCACGGGATGCGTCTGCACCTGGACGGTGCCCGCATCTCGAACGCGGCCGCGGCACTGGACCTCCCGCTGCGCGCGTTCACGACCGACGCCGGCGTCGACGTCCTCAGCTTCGGCGGGACGAAGAACGGCGCGCTCGGCGGGGAGGCCGTCGTCGTGCTCGACCCCGCGGCGTCCGACGGCCTGCTCTTCCTGCGCAAGCTCAACATGCAGCTGGCGTCGAAGATGCGCTTCATCTCGGCGCAGCTGATCGCGCTGCTCGACCCGGAGCACGACCTCTACCTGCGCAACGCCCGGCACGCCAATGCGATGGCGGCCCGCCTGCGCGCGGCCGTCGAGGCGGGTATCGCCGACGGCACGATCTCGGGGGTCGGATTCAGTCAGCCCACGCAGTCCAACGGCGTGTTCGCGACGCTGCCCGCCGGGGTGGCCGACCGGCTGCGCGAGTCGTTCCGCTTCTACGATTGGGGCCCCGCCGGCGGAGGCTCGACGGAGCGCGACAGCGATCCGTCGAGTGCCGGTGGGGAGGAGGCGGCGAAGAACGAGGTGCGGTGGATGTGCTCGTTCGACACCACCGAGGACGACGTCGACGCGTTCGTCGCGGAGCTCGCCCGCCTGACCTGACCCGCGCCGCTCAGCCGGCGAGCCAGGTGCGATACGCCTCGAACCCGTAGGGACGGCCGAGGAACGCGGTCACGAGGTCGGCGGCGTCGCGGCTGCCGCCCGGTTCGAGGATCTCGCGCCGATACCGGGCCGTCACCGCGGGGTCGAGGAGATCCGTCCCGAACGCGGAGAGCAGGTCGCGCGCGATCACGAGGCTCCACTGGTACGTGTAGTAGCAGGCGCCGTAGCCCGTCAGGTGACCGAAGCCCGCGTACGAGTGCCGCCCCGGCAGGGGCTGGACGGCGGAGGTCGCGCGGTACCAGTGGTCGGTCGCCGCCTGCAGGTCGGCGGGGCGGTCGACGTGCAGGTGGTAGGAGACGTTCGCGTGGCCGAGCTGGCGGCGCACCTCGAGGGTCCGGCCGAAGCCGTCGGCGACCCGCATCTTCGCGACGAGCTCCGCGGGGATGGGCTCGCCCGCCTCGTTCACCGCGAAGGAGGCCAGGACGTCCGCATCCCACGCCCACTCCTCCAGCATCTGGCTGGGCGCCTCGACGAAGTCCCACTCCGTCGCGACGCCCGAGAAGCGGGCGAACCGCTGCCGGCCGCCGAGGATGTCGTGCACGAGGTGCCCGAACTCGTGGAAGAAGGTGACGACCTCGTCGTGGGTCATGAGCCCGCGGGAGAAGTTGCACAGCAGCGCCGCCTCCGGCAGGGCGCGACCCTGGATGCCCGGCACGATGCCGAAGCACGCGGCGTGGGTGTACTTCCCCTCGCGCGGGTGGAGATCGAGGTGGATCCGGCCGAGGACGTCGCCCCCGCGCACGACGTCGTACGAGTGCACGTCGGGGTGCCAGGCGTGGGCGTCGACCGGGCGGTACTCCACGTCGAACAGGCGCGCGGTGGTCGCGAGCACGCCGGGGAGAACCCGGTCGAAGGCGAGATAGGACCGCACGAGCTGCGCATCCACGTCGTGGCGTTCCCGGCGCAGAGCGCCGAGGAGGTACGCGAAGTCGGCCGAGGTCACGGCATCCGCGTCCGGGACGTCCTCGCGCAGCCGCTCGAGGAGGATCGGATACTCGGCGTCCGCCGCGGCGGCCGACGCGCCGTCGAGGCGCTCCAGGAACTCGGCGATCGCGTCGCCCGAGCCGATCATCCGGGTCTCGGTCTCGTAGTCCGCCCAGGTGCCGTAGCCGAGGAGCTCGGCGAGCTCGGCACGCACCGACAGCAGCTCGGCGAGGATCGCGTCGTTCTCGGGCCAGGCGAGATCGCTGTACTCCCCCATGATCGCGGTGCGGGTCGCCCGGTCGACCGCGTACTCCCGCACCGGCATCAGGTCGGGGTAGTCGGTCGTGAGGACGACGAGCCCGTCGTCGCCGACGGGATGCGCGTCGAGGAAGTCCTGCGGAAGGCCCGCCAGCGCCTCGGGCGCGACGCGGATCTCGCGCCGACCGTCCCGGATGTTGCGGGAGAACTGGAGCCCGAGCTCGGTGTCGCGGTCGATGAGGGCCCGCGCGCGCTCCCGCTCGGCGTCGGGCAGGTCCACGCCGCCGCGCCGGAAGTCGCGCCGCACCGCGTCGAGGAGCCGGAGCTGCTGGTCGTCGAGCGTTCCCTCGGCCCCCGCGTCGATGGTCCGGAACGCGTCGAAGAGCGCGCGCTGCTGCAGGCGTCCGGCCGACAGCGCCTCCAGACGCTGCACCTCGTCCGCGGCGCGGTCCCGGACCGCGGCGTCGGGGTGGGCCTCGCTCAGCAGGTAGGCCTCGCTCGTGGTCTGCCGGAGAGCCAGATCGGCGTCGTCCCACAGGTCCAGGCGCGCCGCGGCATCCAGCCCGTCGCTGTCCGCGGCGGCGAGGCGCGCGTCGATCTCGCCGACCTGCGCGATCGCGGCGGCCGGCCGCTCGGAGGCGAAGGCGAGCCAGCCCTCGGCGTCGGACGGGAAGGACAGCGGGGCGGGAGCGGTCATGCCCCGAGCCTACGGGCCTGCGCCGACATGTGTCGGGTCAGCGTCCGCCCTCGAGGAAGCGCCGCACCCCGGGACGCCAGTGCCGCGCGACGTACCGGACGGCCTCGTCGACGCCGAAGGAACGGGTGGAGTTCCCCACCCGCACCCACAGGTCGGTCGCGTTCCCCTGCGCGAGGAACACCGGCTCGGGGGAGCGCGGGCAGCCCACGGCGCAGACGGCCGCGCCGTCGATCTCGGCGAAGCGGATCGCCGGGAGGGCCGCGGCGCTGGTGCCGAGAGTCGAGGAGAGCAGATCGCGCAGCCAGAGCTCGAACCGGTCGGCATCCGGCGTGCGCAGCGTCGCGTAGTCGCGGTCCAGTCCCGTCGCCCGCCCGGCGTCGTCGACGCCGATCACGAGCGTCCCGCCGTCGCTGTTGAGGAACGCCGCGACGGTCTTGGCGATGACCGCCTCCATCCGGGCGTCCTTCTTGTCCTCGCGGACGTTCCAGCGCGCGGTCTCCTTGAACTCGACCCGTTCGGACTCGCCCGCCGCGATCAGGGCGGCGATGTCGGGATCGCTCCGGGTGCCCCGCACGACGGCCGCGACGCCCGCCACGAGGAAGCTGAGACCGATGCTGCATCCGACCACGAGGAGGATCGTCGTCGCCATCCACAGCCGCTGTCCGAAGAGGAACAGGCCCGCCAGCAGCAGCCCGAGGCTCATGCCGAGGACGGCGACGATCGTCAGCGTCGAGATCGACAGCGAGATGCGACGGCCGAACAGCCGACGGATGCCCTGGGCGATCAGATAGGAGAGAAGCAGGACGACCGGGAGGGCGCCGGCGAAGTCGACGAGGGTGGGGCTGGCGGGCACGGCGGTCCTCAGCGCAGCGCGCCGACGGAGGCGAGGGCCTGGCGCACGAGCGTCGAGCGGCCTCCCTCCATCTCGGCGGCGAGGGCGTCGGACGACGCCTCCTCCGGGGTCATCCAGGTGACCTCGAGCGCGTCCTGCCGCGGCTCGCACGTGCCGGTGACGGGCACGACGAACGCGAGCGAGACGGCGTGCTGGCGGTCGTCGTGGAAGGCGGTCACGCCCGGCAGCGGGAAGTACTCGGCGACCGTGAACGGCACCGGCTGCGGCGGCAGCAGCGGGAAGGCCATGGGCCCCAGATCGTTCTCGAGGTGTCGGAACAGCGCGTCGCGCACCGTCTCGCCGTAGCGGACGCGGCCGGAGACGATCGACCGGGTGATCTCCCCCAGGGGCGTCGCGCGCAGGAGGACCCCGATCTGGGTGACCTGGCCCATCCCGTCGGTGCGCACCGGCACCGCCTCGACGTAGAGGATCGGCAGGCGCCGCCGCGCCTCGGCGAGCTCGATCTCGGTGAGCCACCCCGGATTGGCGGCGTTGCCCGGGGCCGGTGAGCCGAACGATCCGTCGCCGAGCGGGTGTCCCGACCGGCGCATCCCCGCGAGCGGATCGCGCGGGCTCTCGTCGTCGCGGTCGTTCGGGTCGGGGTCGGGAGTGCGGACGGCCATGCCTCTTGTATACCCGCTCGCACCGCCCGCCGCGCACCGTCCGCGATCGGCCGCCGGTCGCGCACGCCTCCCCCGCGTCGGCGGCTCCTGCCAGGATGGGCACATGGACGCGACCCCGGGCGACGACACGACCAGCGGCGCCGACCTCTCCGCCGGCCGGCCGAGGCTCGACGACGACGCGGTGGTGTGGTCGGCTCCTGTGGCGGACGCCGCCCATCGGCCGCTCCTCGTGCTGCTGCACGGCTACGGCTCGGACGAGCGCGACCTGTTCGGTCTCGCGCCGCACCTGCCGGACGAGTTCCTCGTCGCCGCCGTCCGGGCTCCCCTCACGCCGCCGTTCCCGGCGCCGGGATGGTCGTGGTTCCCGATCGAAGGGCTCCACGCGCGGTCGGCCGCGGCCGCCACCGCGGGTGCCGAGGGCTTCCTCGACTGGCTCGACCGCTCGATCCCGGTGTCGACACCGGTGAGCCTGCTCGGCTTCTCGCAGGGCGGCGTGATCGCTCTGCAGGCCCTGCGCCTGCGTCCCGAGCGCTTCACCGCGGTCGTGTGCCTCGCCGGATTCGTCGCCGACGGTGAGCTTTCGACGGATGCCGCGCTGGCGGAGCTGCGTCCGCCGGTGTTCTGGGGGCGCGGGGCGCGCGACGAGGTCATCCCCGCCGATCGGATCGCCTCCACGACCGAGTGGCTCCCGCGACACGTCGACCTGAGCGGCCGCGTCTATCCCGGCCTCGCGCACAGCGTCTCTGAGGCGGAGCTCGCCGACGTGGTCGCCTTCCTCGGCCGCGCCCTCGACGCGCCGCTGTCCTGACGGGGTCGCGCGAGCGGCGGATCCGCGTTAGCGTGGAGGAGTCCCCGTCCCGAGTGTGAGGAAGACCGTTGAAGGGTTTCGACGCCGCGCTGTGATCCCGCGCTGAGCCGTCGTCCCCTCCGCCTTCCGGATACGGGTCTCCGACGCGCCTGCGCCCCTTTCCGCGCCGGCCGTCGCCCTTCCGTCCGTGCACCTCCGCCGATCGCCGCCGCGCGAGGAGGCGTCACGAGGCGTCCGCGATGGTCGCGCCCCGACGACCGTCCCCGGAGGACACCATGCCCGCATCCCTCTCCCCCCTCTCGCCCGCCCGCCCCGCGATCGTCCTCGACCGGCTGAGCCTGACCTGGCCCGACGGGTCACCCGCCCTGCGCGAGCTGTCCGGGGCCTTCGGCTCCGGCCGCACCGGCCTCATCGGCCGCAACGGCTCGGGCAAGTCGACCCTGCTGGCGCTGATCGCGGGCAGGCTCACCCCGACGTCGGGCTCCGTCGCGACGACCGGCGAGGTCGACCTGCTGCCCCAGCGGCTCACTCTCGACGTGCGGCGACGTGTCGCCGATGTGCTCGGCGTCGGAGACACGCTCGACGCCGTGCGCGCGATCGAGGGCGGCGACGTCTCGCCGCACCTGTTCGACGCCGTCGGCGACGACTGGGACGTCGAGGCCCGCGCGGCGGGCGCGCTCGCGGAGGCCGGCCTGCCGCCGGGCGCGCTCGACCGACGCATCGGCGAGCTCTCCGGCGGCGAAGCGGTCCTCGCCGCTCTCGTCGGCGTCCGGCTGCGCGCCGCGCCCATCGCGCTCCTGGACGAGCCGACCAACAACCTGGACCGCGACGCCCGGCGGCGCGTGCACGATCTCGTGGACCGCTGGCGCGGCACTCTCGTCGTCGTCAGCCACGACCTCGCCCTCCTCGAGCGCATGGACGAGACCGCGGAGCTCTACGCCGGCGAGCTCTCGACGTTCGGCGGTCCGTACTCCCTGTGGCGGGAGGCCCACGAGGCCGAGCAGGCCGCCGCCGTGCAGGCCGAGTCCGCCGCGCGTCAGGCGGTGCGGCGGGAACGGCGCGATCGCCTGCACCAGGACGACGTGCTGCGCGCCCGCGCGGCGATGGGGCGACGGGCGGCGGTCGAGAAGCGCGTCCCGAAGATCGTCGCGAACGCGCGTGCACGCACCGCGCAGGTCTCGGCGGGTCGACTTCGGATCGAGGCGGCCTCGAAAGAGGCGGAGGCCCGCGCGGCCCTCGACGCCGCCGAACGCCGCGTCCGAGACGACGAGGCGGTCCGCATCGACCTGCCCGATCCCGGGGTCGGGTCGGGGCGGCGCCTCGCCGCACTCGGCGACGGCGAGCGCACCTGGGTGCTGCAGGGGCCGGAGCGCATCGCGCTGGTCGGCCCCAACGGCGCGGGGAAGACGACGCTGCTGCGGAGGATGCTCGCCGACGCGGAGGCGTCCCGCACCGGGGCGTCACCCGGGGACGATCCTGATCCGGACCGCCCCCGGGCGAGGGCGCACACGGACCGGATCGGCTACCTGTCGCAGCGCGTCGACGGGCTCGACGACGCGGCGTCCCCACTGGAGAACCTGCGCCGCGCGGCGCCGGGCGTGGGCGACGTCGAGCTGCGCAACCGGCTCGCGCGGTTCCTCCTGCGCGGCGACACCGTCCTGCGTCCGCTCTCGGCGCTGTCGGGAGGGGACCGCTTCCGCCTCGCGCTGGCCTGCGTGCTGATGGCCGATCCGCCGCCGCAGCTGCTCGTCCTCGACGAGCCGACCAACAACCTCGATCTGGACACCGTCGACGCTCTCGTGACCGCCGTCGGCGCGTATCGCGGCGGTGTGCTCGTGGTCAGCCACGACGACGCGTTCCTCGCCCGCATCGGGCCGGACCTCGTGCTCGAGCTGCGCGACGGCGGTCTCCGCGCGCTCCCCGCCCCCTGACCCCCTCCCTCTCCCCCTCGTCCCCGCCTCTTCGCCCGCCGAGTGTCCACGACGCGCGGCGCGGGGCCCCCGGCGCACCGCGCGTCGTGGACACTCGGCGAAGGGGACGGGGGGGGACGTTGGACGGGGGGGGGAGAGGGGCGGGGCGTCAAGGGGGCGCGGGGATGTCGGAGGGGGGCGCCAAGATGGAGGGGTGGGCGACGTGCTCGAACGGTTCGGTCCTGCGACGCAGGACTGGTTCCGCGGCGCCTTCGCAGAACCGACGACGGCGCAGGCCGGCGCGTGGGAGGCGATCTCGCACGGCAAGCACGCCCTCGTCGTCGCGCCGACCGGATCGGGCAAGACGCTGTCCGCCTTCCTCTGGGCGATCGACCGGGTGTTCCGCGAGAAGCCCGTCGCCGAGGTCGACACCGACGCCCGCCCACGACGGCGCCGCGCCGAGACCGACGCTCCCGCCACCCGCATCCTGTACGTCTCCCCGCTGAAGGCGCTCGGCGTGGACGTGGAGCGGAACCTCCGCTCGCCCCTCGTGGGCATCGGGCAGTCGGCGCGGCGGCTCGGGATCTCCGTCCCGGAGGTCACCGTGGGCGTGCGGTCGGGCGACACGACCTCGGCCGACCGACGACGTCTCCTGAGCGACCCGCCCGACATCCTCATCACGACGCCCGAATCGCTCTACCTGATGCTCACGAGCCAGGCGTCCGAGACGCTGCGGAGCGTCCACACGGTCATCGTCGACGAGGTCCACGCCGTCGCGGCCACGAAGCGCGGCGCGCACCTCGCGGTGAGCCTGGAACGCCTCGACGCGCTGCTGGACGAGCCCGCACAGCGGATCGGGCTGTCGGCGACCGTCCGGCCGATCGACGAGGTCGCGCGGTTCCTCGGCGGTTCCGCACCGGTCGAGATCGTCGCGCCGCGGGCGACGAAGGCGTTCGACCTGTCCGTCGTCGTGCCGATGGACGACATGCTGAACCCGCCCCCGCCACCGCGGACCGAGGCGCCCTCCGACGGGGAGTCCCCCGGGGATGGCGAGGGCGACTGGTTCTCCACCCCCGCCCCCACGGAGATCACGGGGTCGGTCTGGCCGCACGTCGAGGAGGCGATCGTCGACCGGGTGCTCGCGCACCGATCCACGATCGTGTTCGCCAACTCGCGTCGCCTCGCCGAGCGGCTCACCGGGCGCCTCAACGAGATCTACGCCGAACGGATCGGCATCGAGACCCCCGCCGCGACGGTGCCCGCCGAGATGATGGCGCAGGCCGGCTCGTCGGCAGGCGTCGAGCCCGTGCTCGCGAAGGCCCACCACGGATCGGTGTCCAAGGAGCAGCGCGCCCAGGTGGAGGACGAGCTCAAGAGCGGCGTCCTGCGCTGCGTCGTCGCGACGAGCTCGCTCGAGCTCGGCATCGACATGGGCGCCGTCGATCTCGTGATCCAAGTCGAAGCACCCCCGTCGGCGGCCTCCGGTCTGCAGCGGGTCGGACGCGCCGGCCATCAGGTCGGCGAGATCAGCCGCGCCGCCCTGTTCCCGAAGCATCGGGGCGACGTCCTGCACACGGCCGTGGTGACCGAACGGATGCTCGCCGGCAGGATCGAGGCGATCGCGGTGCCGAGCAACCCGCTCGACATCCTCGCGCAGCAGACGATCGCGGCCTGCGCGACCGGACCCGTGGACGTCGAGACCTGGTTCGAGACGGTCCGGCGGTCCGCCCCTTTCCGCACCCTCCCCCGTTCCGCGTACGAGGCGACCCTCGATCTGCTGGCGGGCAAGTACCCCTCCGACGAGTTCGCCGAGCTGCGTCCCCGCGTCGTGTGGGATCGCGACCACGGCACGCTTACCGGGCGTCCCGGTGCGCAGCGCGTCGCGGTCACCAGTGGCGGCACGATCCCCGACCGCGGTCTGTTCGGCGTGTTCGTGGCGGGCGAGACCCGCAACGCCCGCGTCGGCGAGCTCGACGAGGAGATGGTCTACGAGTCCCGCGTGGGCGACGTGTTCACCCTCGGCACGACCTCGTGGCGCATCGCGGAGATCACGCACGACCGCGTCAACGTGCTGCCCGCGTTCGGCCAGCCCGGAAAGCTGCCGTTCTGGCACGGCGACGGGCTCGGCCGCCCCGCCGAGCTCGGCGAGGCCCTGGGGGCGTTCTCGCGCGAGATCGCGGGCGCGACGACCGAGAAGGCCGAGGCGCGGCTGCGCGAATCGGGACTCGACGACAACGCCATCGGCAACCTGCTCTCGTACCTCGCCGAGCAGAAGGAGGCCACCGGCACGCTGCCCACCGACAGGACGCTCACGGTGGAGCGCTCGCGCGACGAGGTCGGCGACTGGCGGATCATTCTGCATTCCCCCTACGGCATGCACGTCCATTCGCCCTGGGCGCTGGCGGTCAACGCGCGTGTGCGGGAGCGTCTCGGAGTCGACGGATCGGCGGTGGCGAGCGACGACGGCATCATCGTGCGCGTACCGGACGCCGAGAGCGAGCCGCCCGGTGCGGAGCTGTTCGTCTTCGAGCCCGACGAGCTCGAGCAGATCGTCACCGACGAGGTCGGAGGCTCGGCGCTGTTCGCGTCGCGCTTCCGCGAGTGCGCGGCGCGAGCGCTCCTGCTCCCCCGCCTCAATCCGAACAAGCGGTCGCCGCTGTGGCAGCAGCGGCAGAAGTCGGCCCAGCTGCTGGAGGTCGCCAAGAACCACCCCACGTTCCCGATCATCCTCGAGACGCTCCGAGAGGTGCTGCAGGACGTGTACGACCTGCCGGCGCTGCTGCGGATCGCGCGCTCGATCGGCGATCGCCGCATCCGCCTGGTCGAGACGACGACCTCGCAGCCCTCTCCGTTCGCGCGCGACCTCCTGTTCGGATATGTCGGCGCGTTCATGTACGAGGGGGACTCCCCGCTCGCCGAACGTCGCGCCGCGGCGCTCTCGGTCGATCCGGCGCTCCTGTCCGAGCTGCTCGGCAAGGTCGAGATGCGCGAGCTGCTCGACCCCGGAGTCATCGCCCAGTTCGAGGCCGAGGTGCAGCGGCTCGCCCCGGGGCGTCGCGTCCGCGGCGTCGAGGGCGTCGCCGACCTGTTGCGACTGCTCGGTCCGCTGAGCGCGGACGAGGTGGCCGCCCGGCTCGAGGCCGTGCCGGACGCGGACACGGGCGCGGCGGATCCGGCCGCGGACGAACCGGGTGCGGCGGATGTCGCCACCGCGGCCGCGTTCGTCCAGGAGCTGGTCGATGCGCGTCGGGCCATCACGGTCACGATCGCGGGCGCCCGGCGGGTCGCCGCGATCGAGGACGCCGGACGTCTGCGCGACGCCCTCGGGATCGCGCTGCCGGTCGGCATCCCGCACTCCTTCCTCGAGCCGCTCACGGACCCGCTGGCCGAGCTCGTCGCCCGCCACGCGCGCACGCACGGCCCGTTCCGGACGGCCGATGTCGCCGGCCGCCTCGGCATCGGCACCGCGGTCGCGCGTCAGACGCTGCAGCGGCTCGAGTCCCAGGGCCGGCTGACGAGCGGGTTCTTCCTGCCCGAGAGCCCTCCGCCGAGGGCCCCCGACACCGGCGCGAGCGCCGCCGACGACCTCGAGTGGTGCGACGCGGAGGTGCTGCGCCGACTGCGGCTGCGGTCGCTCGCCGCGATCCGCGGCACGGTCGAACCCGTGCCGCCCGAGGCGTTCGCCCGCTTCCTGCCCGCGTGGCAGCACGTCGCCGGCTCGGCGGGAGGACGCCCGCACGAAGGGATCGACGGCGTGCTGGCCGTCGTCGAACAGCTCGCCGGGGTGCCGCTGCCCGCGAGCGCCTGGGAGTCGCTCATCCTGCCCCAGCGGGTGCGCGACTACGGCTCCACGATGCTCGACGAGCTCACGGCGACCGGCGAAGTGGTCTGGTCGGGCCACGGGTCACTCCCCGGGCGCGACGGCTGGATCGCCCTGCATCCGGCCGACACCGTGGCGCTGACCCTCACCCCTCCCGACGACCCGGCACCGCCGTCCGACCTCGAGCAGCGCCTGATCGACCGGCTCGCGGGCGGCGCGGCCTACTTCGCCGCGCAGCTGGCCGCGATGGTGGGCGCCGAGAGCGAGCAGGCCGTCATCGAGGCGCTGTGGAACCTGACCTGGACGGCTCGGGTGACCAACGACACCTTCGCCCCCGTCCGCGGGCTGCTCGGCGGAGGGTCGCAGGCCCATCGGACGGTGCGCCGGGCCCCGCGCGCACGGATGTTCCGCGGTTCGCCGTTGGCGGCCGTGCGCACCGCGTCCGCCGCTCCGCAGCGGCCTCCCCTGATCGGGGGGCGCTGGTCGCTGCTGCCGGAGCCGAGCGAGGATGCCGCCGTACGCGCGGCGGCCGCCGCGAGCCTGCTGCTGGAGCGCTACGGAGTGGTGACGCGCGGCAGCGTGCAGAACGAGGGCGTGCCCGGCGGCTTCGCACAGGCCTACCGGGTCCTGGCGGGGTTCGAGGAGGCCGGGCACACGCGACGCGGCTACTTCGTGGAGAAGCTGGGCGCCGCGCAGTTCGCCGTCTCGGCGACGGTCGACCGGCTGCGGGAGTTCGCCGCCCTCCCCGACCCCGCACCGCGGCAGGCGCTGACCCTCGCCGCCACGGACCCCGCGAACCCCTACGGGGCGGCCCTCGGCTGGCCCTCGCTCGACGGCGTCGCCCACCGCCCCGGGCGCAAGGCCGGCGGGCTCGTGACCATCGTCGACGGCGCCCTCGTGCTCTACCTCGAGCGGGGCGGCCGATCGGCGCTGGCGTTCAGCGACGACGAGGACGTGCTCGCCGCCGCCGCGCGCAGCCTCGTCGACACCGCGCGCTCGCGCCGGCTGGACACCCTCACGGTCGAACAGGTGTCGGGCGCGTTCGTCTACGGCACGGCGGCCGGGCGCGCGCTCCTGACCGCCGGCTTCGTCGAGTCGAGCCGCGGGCTCACCCTGCGGCGGCAGCGGTGAGCGGGATCGTGCGCGGGCCGGGGGTGCGGGATGCCTGAGGGCGACACCGTCTTCCGTGCCGCCCGGCGCCTGCACGAGGCGCTCGCCGGGCAGGAGGTGACCCGCTTCGACCTGCGGGTGCCGCGGTACGCCACGGCGGACCTCACCGGCGAGGTCGTGCGGGGCGTCGTGGCGCGGGGCAAGCACCTGCTCATGCGGATCGGGGCGTACACCCTGCACTCCCACCTGAAGATGGAGGGCCGCTGGCTCGTGTACCGGCCCGGCGAGCGCTGGAGCGCGCCCGCCTTCCAGGCGCGGGCGATCGTCGGCACCGCACGCGCCGTCGCCGTGGGCTTCGAGATCGCGATGGTCGACCTCGTCCCGACCGCCGACGAGGACGAGCTCGTCGGGCATCTGGGGCCGGATCTCCTCGGCCCCGACTGGGACGCGGCCGAGGCCGCGCGGAGGATCGCCGCCGACCCGCGCGCCGCGCACGTGGCGATCCTCGATCAGCGGAACCTCGCCGGCCTCGGCAACGAGTACGCCAACGAGCTGCTGTTCGTCCGGGGCATCCCCCCGACCCGTCCGGCGACCGAGATCGACGCGGCGGGGCTCGTCGACACGGCTGCCCGGATGATCCGCGCCAACCGGGACCGCAGCGGTCGCACGTTCACGGGCGACACCCGGCCGGGCCGTCAGAACTGGGTCTACCGCCGCGAGCGGCAGCCGTGCCGGCGCTGCGGCACCCCGATCCGGCGCACCGAGCTCGGCGCGACCGAGACGAGCGAGCGCATCGTCTTCTGGTGCCCGCGCTGCCAGGCCTGAGCGCCCGGTCAGTGCCCGAGGTAGCGGCCGGGCCGATGGTTCAGGGCGAGCACCAGGTTCAGCAGGACGGCGCCGACGGCGCTCATGAGGACGTTCGGCCAGGGGATCACGAGGAGTGCGGAGAGGATGATCGCGAGGTCGAAGATCATCATCGTCCACCCGGCGCGGAAGCCCGTGCGGTCCTGCACCTCGAGACCGATGATGTTGATGCCGCCGACGCTGGACCGGTGCCGGAACAGGATCAGCACCCCGACCCCCGCGAGGAGGTTCCCCGTGAGCGTCCCGTACCAGGGATCGATGCTCCCGATCGGGAACAGTCCGTCGTGCAGCGGCGCCCACGCCGACACGAGGGCGATGGAGACGATCGTGCGGAGGGTGAAGTCCCACCCGCGCCGCCAGACCGCCAGCAGGGCGAAGGGCACGTTGATGACGGCGAAGAGCAGCCAGAACGGCCACGCGGTCGCATAGCCGAGCAGCAGCGACAGTCCCGCGGTCCCGCCGGTCACCGCGTGCGCCGCGTGCAGCAGGTGCAGGCCGAGCGAGGCCAGGAAGGTCCCGGTGCCGATGCCGAGGACGTCCTCGACCAGGGAGTGCTCGTGCGCTTTGGCGTCGAACACGAGCGAGGGCGACGTCGTGACGTCGGCGCCGGGTTCGCCGGAGCCGCGGGGCGGGCCGGGAAGGCTCTCGGGGCCGGGATGCGCGGACGTCACGGCATCCATCCTCTCCCCCCGCGAGGGAATGAACGGCGCCGGCGCACCGTTGGACCAGGCAGGAGGATCTCAGTGGGCAAGAACTACGTCGACATCGAGGACGATCAGGGCCGGACCCTGCGCTACCGCAAGCACGTCAACGGGCGCGGCCTCATCGCCAACGGCGCCAAGGTGCACGCGAGCGCGCTCGTCGAAGCGGGCGCGTACGTCGAACCCGGCGCCCAGATCGCCGCCGGTGCGCACATCGGGCGCGGCGTCTGGGTGGAGCCCGACGCCGTCATCGGTCCCGATGCCCAGATCGCCCCCCACGCGCACATCGGATCCGGCGCCGCGATCGGGTCGGGCGCCAAGATCGGCGTGCGCGCCGTCGTCGGCGCCCACGCCCGCGTCGCCGGAGGGTCCCTCATCGCCGACGACACGCAGATCGCGGACGGAGAGCGCGTCGCCACCGACCGGCGGGGGCTGCACCTGGCCGCCTGACCCGGGCGGCCCGAGCCTGACCGCCTGAGCCGGGCCGGGACCGCGGTTACGCTGTCCTCATGGCGGCGACGAGCGGCCGCGGACGTCGCGGCAAGGACGGGGGCGGCTCACGTGCCGCCGCATCCGGTCGCACGCGCCGCCCCGCGCCGCCCCGCCGGAGCGGGCCCCGTGACACCGGCTCCGCCGCGCCGGTGACCCTGCCCCCGGGACCGTTCCGTCTCGGCGCGGTCGAAGGCGCGACCCCGGGCAAATGGATCGATGTCTGGAGCCAGCGTCTGCCGGAGATCCCGCTGGAGCTGTCGCGCATCGGCCTCGCGGACCAGCGCGCCGCCCTCCTGGGAACGACCGACGCGCCGGCCGCGGTCGATGCGGCACTCATCCGGCTGCCCGTCGACACGGCGGGCCTGCACGTCATCCCGCTGTACGAGGAGGTCGCCGTGGTCGTCTGCGCGGCCGATTCCTCGTTGACGGCCGCCGACGAGCTCACGCTCGACGACCTCGCCGGAGAGGTCGTCCTCGCCCCGCGGGGAGCGCCGGCCGCACCGGACGTGCCCGGCGCGATCGCCTCGCGCGTGGGCGCACCGGCGGATGTCGCGGAGGCGATCGCGACCGTCGCGGCCGGTGTGGGCGTGGTCATCGTCCCGATGTCGCTCGCGCGGCTGCACCACCGCAAGGACGTCGCGCACCGCCCGCTGCGCGGCGTGCCGCCGTCACCGGTCGCGTTGGCGTGGCCGGCGCCGGACACCTCGCCGCTGGTCGAGGCCTTCATCGGCATCGTACGCGGACGCACGGCCAACTCGTCGCGCTGAGCAGGAGGGGGCCGGCGGGTCCCCACCGCACCGGCCCCGTAGGCGCACGGGCCCCCACCCGTACGCGCCCGACTCCGCGGACGACCCCGTCCCGCCCCCGGCTCGCTCCCCAGCGACGATCCGGGCGACGATCCGGGCTCTGCGCCCGGAAAGGTCCTTCCACTGCTCAGGAGGGCCACCGCGCCCGCCTGATACACGCCGGACGAACTTTTCTCAGAATCCGTTGCCGTGGCACACGAAGGGCGAGCGGATGCCCGTCGTGCGGGTCGCCGCGGCGAGCGCGAGCGCGGGGGGCAGGCCCCGCGCGAGGCCGTCGTGCAGCGATCCGAGCACCTCGCACGCGTCGTCATCGGCGACGACCACGGGTGCCGCCACCACCGACGCCGACCCCGCGTGCAGCCAGGCGCGCGCCATCCCGATGGCCTCCTCGCCCCAGCGCACCGCGGACCGGCCTGCCTCGCACGAGGAGAGGACGACGGCGGCGGGCACGGTCGGCATGAGGTCGATGTCGTAGCCGAACAGGGCTCCGTCGGCCAGCTGCACGCCGGAGAACAGCGGGTTGTCGACCGAGTGGTGCCCGTGCGCGGCGATGTGCAGCACGTCCGCCGTTCCCGCGGCGGAGGCGACGGCCGCGACGGTGGCGTCCGCGCCATGGAGAACCGGTGCGCCGCCCCAGGCGGCGGCGCCGGCAGCGGTCTCCTCGAGGCCGCGCGAGACGCGGGGTCCGACCGCGAACGCCGCGGTGCGGCGGGGCGACGTCGCACGCGCGCGACCGTGCACCCAGCGCGACATCGAGGTCGCGACGGTGACGGCCCGCCCCTGCAGGCCCGGGAGCATCCCCCACGGCAGGCCCGACAGCACCCCGGGAGCCGTGATGACCAGACGGCACGCATCGACGTCGCGCAGCGGACGTTCGACGAGCGCGTCCGACAGACGCTCGAGCCGGTCCCTGAGCGATCGGCGCACGACGTCGACCATCGGGCCGGTCCGGACGGCGGCCGCCATGTCGAGATCCGACCGCAGCGCGGCGAGATCCGAGCGCACCTCCGTCCATGATCGCAGGCCCACCGTCTCTGCGCCGGTCGCCGTCACCGCGATGCACGAGAGCCCGTCACCGCTGAAGACGTACGCGAGCATGGCGGTGTCCCCGTCGAGGGCGGAGGCGGCCGTCGCCAGATCGACGGGCCGCTCGAGGTCGGCGACCGCGGTGCCCGTCCACTGCCGGCGCCGCAGTCGCTCCCCGAGCTCGATCGCGCGCGGATGATCGGTCCACCCGCTTCCTGCCGCGTCCGCGCGCAGCATCCGCAGCTCGCTCAGCTCGGCGGCCTGCTCCGGATCGGCCGGGGGGCGCAGCGGCACCACCTGGGAGCTCAGATGCCGAGCGCGCTCCGACCACTCGAACGCCAGCTCCGGGCGCGCGGAGCGCAGCGCGGAGGACAGTCCCGACAGCACCAGCGAGCTCGCGTGCATCGCGAGGGACGTCTGGAGGTCGAGGCTCCCGAAGGACGAGCTCCATGAGGTCAGCTCGTCGAGTCCGTCCGCGGCGGATCGCCGCGCGCGCGCCTCGTCGCCGGCGCGCGCGGCCCTCTCGGCACGCACCTCGTGCGCGAGGATGCGGACCTCCAGCGGTGCACCACGCGGCACCCGCGGCAGGGGGCCCGGCTCGGACCCCCGCCGGGCGCGCCACAGCTCCCGGGTGAGGCGCACGGCCATGGCGTCGGCGCGCAGCCCCGCACGGGTGAGCGCGGCGGCGACGGACGACACCTCGTGGTCGTCGATGCCCGCGGGCCCCACGGTCCGGCCGGCACGGTCGATCGTCCCGCCCGCGAGGAGCGCGCGCACCCGGATCCCGCGCGCGCGATCGGCCCAGGTGCCCGCGCCCAGCGCCGCGAAGTGGCGCGCGGCCTGGGTGGCGACCGTGGCCGCCTCGGCGGGATCGTGCCGCAGCAGCGAGCGTGCGAGCTGGAGCTCCGCCTCGGCACGCGCCTGCGGCATGTCGTGGGCCCGGAACGCGCGGGCCGCGTCCCGCAGCATCCGCTCCGCGTCGGTCACGAGCCCCGCATCGCGCAGCGCCTCGGCGAGGTCGACGTCGCAGATCGCCGCGTTGACGGCGGATGCCGCGGCGATGACGGGCCGCGCGTCGCCCATCTCCCGCATGGCGCGCACGAGGTCACCGCCCAGCAGCGCGGTGTAGCCCAGGTTGTGCCGCGCCTCGGCCGCTGCGGCCCGGTCGCCGTGAGCTTCGAAATCGACGATCGCGGCTTCGAGGTCGGTCGCGGCGAGGGTCAGATCCCGACGCTGCATCGCCACGACGCTGCGGTTCAGGCGCAGGACGGCGACCGCGTGGGGATCGTCCGGGATGGTCTCGATGGCTCTGCCGAGCCAGTGCGCGGCGTCGTCGAGCCGGCCGCGGTGGGAGAGGATCGAGCCCAGCTGCCCCTCCACCACGCCGCGCGTGTGCGGGCTCAGACCGGAGCGCTCGAGCGTCTCGCGGCACAGCCGCTCGCCCTCGTCGGGGCGGCCACGCTGGTCCAGGACGTAGGCGAGCGTGCCCTCGATGCGGGCGAGGAGATCGTCGTCCGCCTCCGCCCGGGCCGCCCGCGCGGCCTCGCCCAGGGCGTCCTCCGCATCGCGGTAGCGGCGTTCGTCGGTGAGCGTGCGCGCCGTGGCATACACAGCGGCGGCGTCGGGGGTCACACCCCCAGCATGCCGTGTACGCCCCGGTCGAACGCAAGCCCGTCAGGTCTGCGGAGTGCCGAGGACACCCAGCACGCCCTCGGCGGCCGCCAGCGCCGCCGAGACGGAGGCGACCGGATCCGGGGTCTCCGGGAGCGCTCCGAGCCCCGCGGCGACGAGCCCCGCGACGACCGGTGCGGCGAAGGACGTGCCGCTCCACAGGGCGAAGCCGCCGCGGTAGTCCTCCGGCCCGATCGTGAGGCGACGGCGGTCGTAGCGGTCGTCGCGCGCCGACGCCTGCAGGCCGCCGGTGAAGTCCGGCAGCGTGCTCAGCACGGATGCCCCCACCGCGAACGTGCGCACCCACGGCCCGACGTTGGAGAACAGGGCGGTGGTGCGCGCATCGGGGTTGAGGGCGCCGACGGACAGATGCGCGGCGCCGGCATCCGGCTGCAGGCCGTTGTCGGACCCGGGCCACGGCCACAGCGACGCCGGGAACGTGGGCCGATCGGTGGCGTCGTTGCCGCAGGAGACCACGACGCTCGTCCCGAGGGCGCGCAACGCCGTGAGGAGGTCGGCGAGATCCTTCGTGTAGAGCCCGTCCTGAGGCGTCTCGTGGTAGTAGCCGAGCGAGAGGTTGAGGACGTCCACCGGCCGGCCGCCGTGCTCGCCGTCGACGTGACGCTGCACGAGCACGCCGATGTCCTCGACGACCCGGAGCAGGGTCGATTCCGGCACGATGCCCAGCGCATCGGCGACGCGGATCGCGAGCAGGTCCGCGTCCGGCGCCAACTGCCGCACGATCCCGGCGATGAACGTGCCGTGCCCGGCGACGGGGTCCAGCTCCCCGTCGAGCGGCCCGAACAGGTCGGGGTAGACCTCGGGGTTCGCCTCGTCGTCGAGGCCGACGGGGTGGCCGTCCAGCCGGACGTCGCGGTCGACGACGTCGTCCGGCAGCCAGCGGTGCGCCCCGATCCCCGTGTCGAGCACCGCCACCACGGGTCGACGGCATCCCTTCGCGGTCTCCGTCCGACGCGGTTCGGGCCCCACCCACGCCACGGGCTGACGCCCGCCCGACCCGCAGTCGGCGTACTCGCCGACGGGGTTGGACCGCGTGAAGGGGTTGGACCGGGTGAACGGGTTCGACCGCGTGAACGGGTTCGACCGGGTGAACGGGTTCACCCCGATCGGGTCGACCGTGAGGATGTGGTCGAGGCCGATGCGATCCACCCCGGCTGCGCGCAGCGAGGCGCCGACGTCGACGCCGCCCCCTGCGGTGCGCACGACGTCCCGCCCGGCCAGGACGCTCCGGCGCACCTGCTGCAGCACGCGCCAGGCGTCCGGCAGCGCGGGAGAGATCGTCTCCGCCCTGAGCGGCGTCGTCAGGCGGACCACGGTCACCGCGGGCGCGCCGCGCAGGCGCCCCTGCGGGACCTCCCCCTCGCCGAGCTCCGTGCCGTCGAGCCGCACGCGCTCGACACCCCAGCCGAAGACCGCGGCGGCCTCGCGGACGCGGTCCACGTTCCCCGTCAGCAGGCCCGCCGCTCCGTCGGAGACGAGGAGCCGGTCGGGCACGTACGCCGTGGGGAACGCCTCGATGTCGCCGATCGGCTCGACGCCCGGATCGAGGATCGTCGCGCGCACGATCGAGCCCCGGGCGCGGTCCCGCCAGGACCACCCCTTCGGCTGCGGGTCGCGGTCGATCGGTTCCGGGCTCATGCGTCCTCCTGCGGGGTGTGGGCGCGACCGCGCCGTGGTCAGATCTCGAAGCGGGGCGTCAGCAGCTGCATCGAGGCTCCGGGGTGCGGCGGCGCGGACAGCACCACCCGCAGGCGCGCGATGCCCGTCGGGACGGCGTCGAACGAGAAGCGCGGCCCCTCGGACGCCGCGTGCCGCGCCTCGTCCTCGTGCAGCAGGTGGACCTCGGCCACGTCGCCGTCGACCCACCCGTCGACGCGGCGAGCGCCGCGTTCGGCGGCGGTCACGTGCACGAGGACGCTGGTCCGTCCGTCGGTGAACTGCATCGTGAGCAGGTCGGCATCCGCGCGGACCGCCGCGTGGGCGTCGCTGTCGACCCGCGTCAGCAGGGCGTACTCGACGGCGAGGTCGGAGCCGGCCACCGCGACGATCGCGTCCTCGTCCAGTCCCGCCGGCGCCGGGTCGGCCCTCTCCCACACCCGCCGCAGGGCGGCGAGGAGCGCGTCGTCGGTCGTGGGGCCGGAGGCCCCGGGGTCAGAGGTCGTGGGGTCAGAGCTCACGGGAATCCCCTCTCCATCCATCCGCTTCGAGAGCGGAGCGCAGCTTGCCGAGGCAGCGCCCGCGTGTCGGCCCGATCGAGCCGATCGGCATGCCCAGGTCGTTCGCAAGGTGCGCATAGTCGGGTCGCTCGTCGAACGCGATGACCCGGAGCAGCCGGCGGCACCTCTCGTCGAGAGTGCCGACGGCGGCCCAGATACGGCGGTCGCGGTCGTCCAGGTGCACCGTCTCTTCCGCGGATGCCGCGGGCTCCGCCGCGTCGTCGAGATCGGACGTCTCCACCGGGCGCAGCTGCCGATGGGCGCGGCCGCTGCGCCACGCCTCGCGGCGGGCGGAGGTGATGAGCCATCCGGCGATGGCCTGCGGGTCGCGGATCGTGGCGCGCCGGCGCACGAGGGTGAGCCACGTCACCTGCACGACGTCCTCGGCGAGGAGCGGGTCGAGACCGTAGGCACGGACGACGTGCCACAGGACCGGCGTCATCGTGCGGACGAGGTCGTCGACCGCCCGCGGGTCTCCGCGCATCCAGCGATCGAAGCTCGCGGCCGCGCGCGCCCACGTCGTCGCGGGCGCGCCGATGCGGCCCTCGCCCGCCCGCGCGCCGTCCGGCGCGTCGCGGAAGGTCGAGGGATCGGCATCGGTCATACCGCCCATTCTGCTCACACACCCAGGAGTGCGGCGAGGGCCAATCTGATACATCGCCCGGCCCGGCCCGTGGGGCCGACGTAGACTCGTCGCCATGGCACCGCTCGTCTATCTCTGCGCACGCCCGCAGGAGGGCGCCGCCGCCGCCGAGTACGAGTCGTTCCGTGCCGCCATGCGGCTCGAGCCCGCACAGCTCGAACGCTGGGATCTCGTGCGCGATCCGCTGCCCGCCGACGCCGCCTCGCGCTGGCGCGGCGCGGTCGTGGGCGGGAGCCCCTTCAACGTGAGCGATCCCGAGTCGAGCAAGACCGAGGTGCAGCGCGAGCTCGAGCGCGGCCTGGGCCGCCTCGCGGTGGCCGCCGCCTCGGGCGACATCGCCGCGCTGTTCACCTGCTACGGCATCGGGGTCGCGACACGGGCTCTGGGCGGGGAGGTCACCCGCGCCCATCCCGAGGACACCGGTCCGACCACCGTCTCGGTGACCGAGGAGGGCGCGCACGACGCGCTCTTCGGCCCGCTCGCCCACACCTTCACGGCGCTGACGGCGCACAAGGAGGGCACCGGGACACTGCCGGCCGGCGCCGTGCTGCTGGCGCGGAACGACGCCTGCCCCGTCCAGGCGTACCGCGTGGGCGAGACGCTCTACGCCACCCAGTTCCACCCCGAGCCGACGGGGCGCGCGTTCACCGAGCGCATGGCGGTCTACCGCGACGACGGATACTTCGCCGCCACCGACTACGACGACATCGCGGCGCGGGTGCTGGCGGCCTCGCTCACCGAGCCGCCCCGGATCCTGCGCGCGTTCGCGGCGCTGGTCTGACGCAGGGCGGCTCAGTCCGCGACGGAGCCCGCGACGGCTCGGGCACGCACCGCCATCAGCACCGCGGCCACGATGACCACCGCCGCGACGACGAAGGCCGCCGTCCCGACCGCGGGCGCATGGGGCTCACCGCTCGTGCGGGCCACGCCGATCCAGACGAGCCCCCATCCCATCGCCAGCGCCGGGGTGACCCGTCCGCCCGTGCCGGCCGCGATCGCCACCCCGACGAGCGCGACGACGACCAGCACGCCCACGCCCCAGGCCTCCTGAGCCGCGGCATCCGGCACCGTCACGACGTCGGCGGCGAGCCACGCGGTGACGTCGGCGACGGTGGCGAGGCTCACCCAGCCGAGGTGGATGCCGACGGTCGCGTCCATCAGGATCCGGTCGGCCCACCCCTCCGGCGGGGACAGCACGAGCAGCCGCAGCGTCGCGCCGAGGGCGGCCAGCAGCAGGATGATCACCGCGACCGTGGCGACGAGGTTCGCGAACTGGGCGGCCAGGAGCCACGCTCCGTTGAGCACCGCCGTGAGGGCGATCCAGCCGCCCACGCGGCGCTGCCGCGCTCGCGAGCTCTGCGAGGGAAGCGCCTGCCAGAGCGCGTAGCCGATCATCAGGAGGTACACGAGCGACCAGATCGAGAACGCGGGAGTGGCGGGCGCCAGCACCGTGGCATCCGCGTCGAGCGCACCGCCCTGCAGGTCACGGACATTCGTCCCGCCGAACAGGCCCGTCCCGACCATGGCCGCGACGATCATGAAGACGACGGCGGAGATCACCCCGATCCGGCGCGCGAGATCGCGGCCGCGCGCAGGGCCCTCCGCGGCGGGGAACGGGGTGTCCGACATGTCCTCCACGCTAAGCGGACCCCGCGCCGGTCAGAAGGGCCTTGACAGGGCGGCGTGGGCTCGGGCTCGGCATCAGGCCGTGGGCTCGGGCTCAGGCCGTGGGCTCGGGGAGGTAGGGCGCGCTGCGGCGCGGCGGCTCGGTGCCGGTGCGCGGTCCGACGACGACGGCGGAGTCCGGCGAGAGCACGAGCGGGCCCTCCGTGACCGGCATCCCGTCGTGCGCGGTGGTCGTCCCGATCCACATCCCGGTGTCCGGTGCGAGATCGACCGACCAGGGCCGGTCGGAGAGGTTGACGAGGACGCGCGCGTCGCCGCGGCGCAGGATCCATCGGTCCGGGGCGACCGCCTCCGCGGTGTGGCCGGAGCGATCGCCGTCGGTCAGCTCCGGATGCTCGCGACGCAGGCGAGCGAGCCCGCGGTACAGCCACAGCAGCCGGCCGTGATCGCCGCGGGTCGCCTCCGACCAGTCGAGCGTCGAGCGCTCGAAGGTCGCCGGGTCGTTCGGGTCGGGCACGAGGGCCGGATCCCAGCCCATGCGCGCGAACTCGGCGGTCCGGCCCCGCCGGGTCGCCTCGGCGAGCTCGGGCTCGGGATGCGAAGTGAAGAACTGCCACGGCGTGGAGGCGCCCCACTCCTCCCCCATGAACAGCATCGGCGTCCCGGGCGCGGTCATCACGAGCACGGCCGCCACTGCGAGGCGTTCGAACGAGAGGGTCTGACTGAGCCGGTCGCCCGCAGCGCGGTTGCCGATCTGGTCGTGGTCCTGCACGAACTCGACGAACCGCCAGGACGGGACGTCCGCGGGCACCGGCGCACCCCAGACCCGGTCGCGGAACGACGAGAACGTGCCGTCGTGGAAGAAGCCTCCCCGCCACGTCTTCGGGAGCGCCTCCGGATCGGCGAAGTCGGCGTAGTACCCCGCGGTCTCACCGGTCAGCGCGACATGGGCGGCGTGGTGCCAGTCGTCCACCCACTGCGCGTGGATGCCGTACCCGCCCTCGTCGCGGGGCGCGATCATCACGGGATCGTTGAGGTCGCTCTCGGCGATGAGGATGAGCGGGCGCCGGAGCTCGGCGGAGAGGGCATCCACCCGCTCCGACATCTCCGCGAGGATGTGCACGGGGCTCTCCGCCGACTCGTGCAGCGCGTGCACCGCATCCAGGCGCAGCCCGTCGACGTGGAAGTCGCGCAGCCACATCAGCGCGTTGCCGAGGATGTGGTCGCGCACGGCCCGCTCGTCGAGGTTCACGCTCGCGCCCCACGTGGTGTCGCGCCCGTCGTGCAGGTACGGACCGAACTCCGGCAGGTAGTTGCCGGACGGTCCGAGGTGGTTGTAGACGACGTCCTGGATCACCGCGATGCCCGCCGCGTGTGCGGCATCGACGAAGCGCCGGTACGCCGCGGGTCCGCCGTAGTCCTCCTGCACCGTGTACCAGAGCACGCCGTCGTAGCCCCAGTTGTGCGTGCCGTTGAACCCGTTCACCGGCAGCAGCTCGACGTGCGTCACCCCGAGGTCGACGAGATGGCCGAGCTTGCCGATCGCGGCGTCGAGCGTGCCCTCGGGGGTGAACGTCCCGATGTGGAGCTCGTAGATCAGGCCGCTCTCCAGGGCGCGGCCGCGCCAGGCGGCATCCGTCCACGCGAAGCCGGTCGGGTCGTCCCACGCCGACAGGTCGTGCACGCCCCGGGGCTGGCGCCGCGAGCGGGGGTCGGGGCGCACATCGTCTCCGTCGCCGAGGACGAACCCGTACTCGTCGCCCGGAGCGAGCGACACGTCCGCGCCCCACCACCCGGCATCCGCCGCCGTCAGCTCGATGTCGCCCTGCCCCGGCCGCCGCAACCGCACGCGCTCCGCGCGCGGGGCCCACACCTCGATGCTCATGCGTCCATCCTGCCTGGCTCGCGCGCGTCCGACGCCCCCTTGACGCCCGCCACCATCCCCGGCACCTCCGCGACGCGTCACACGTCCGGACGCGACGCGCGGTGACGAACTCCGCAGGACCGGACGAACTCCGCACCCGAACACGGGATGGGATGCGGAGTTCGCGCGCGGCGGGTGCGCGCAACCGGGCGGCGCGGGGTGAGTCCTCCCAGCGGGGCAGGTTCGGGGTCGCCACTGGTCGC
Organism: Microbacterium sp. MMO-56; assembly: GCF_037146215.1. Taxonomy (NCBI): domain Bacteria; kingdom Bacillati; phylum Actinomycetota; class Actinomycetes; order Micrococcales; family Microbacteriaceae; genus Microbacterium; species Microbacterium sp. MMO-56. The sequence continues at coordinate 107,357 of NZ_JBBCVW010000003.1, read as the reverse complement.
CAGCGGTCGCCCGAAGCCCGCCACAGCAGGTTCGGGGTCGCCAGTGGTCACCCGAAGCCCGCCACAGCACGTTCGGGGTCGCCACTGGTCACCCGAAGCCCGCCACAGCACGTTCGGGGTCGCCACCGGTCGCCCCCGCGCGAGTCACGCGACCACACGCGACCCAGAACCCGAGGCCAGGCGACCACACGCGACCCCAAACCCGCGAGACGTCACCCGAGCGGGCCACCCGGGCATTTATAAGCCCACCCGCGCCCCTTTGTCGACCCGGACGCTCGCCCGCAGGATCCCCGAGCACGTTCGGGGTCGCCAGTGGTCGCCCGAAGCCCGCCACAGCACGTTCGGGGTCGCCAATGGTCGCCCCCGCGCGAGTCAGGCGACCACACGCGACCCCAAACCCGAGGCCAGGCGACCACACGCGACCCCGAACCTGCGCGCGATCCCACCCGAAGCCCATCCCAGCCCGGACACGGGGCCAGGCGACCACACGCGACCCCAAACCCGCCCGCACGGCCGCCGGCCCGCCCGCGCGCGCGCGATCCCACCCGAAGCCCGTCCCAGCCCGGACACCCCGACCCAGCACCAGCACCAGCACCAACCCCGTACCGCCCCCGGCCCGCACCGCACGGGCCCCCGGCTCACACCCGGGCGAGCAGCGCCACCGGATACTCGTCGAGCACCTCGGCGAGGGGCGCGGCGCCGCCCTCGACGACGCGGCCGGTGATCTCGTCCCGCCACGACCCGGCGGGCAGCATGACGGCGGCGTCCCCCCACCCGCCCCGAGCGGCGAGAGCGATCGGCAGCCGGGTCGCGACCGCGATCGCCCCGCCGCGGTCGAAAGCGATCGCGTGCTCGCGGGCATCCCCGACGACCTCGAGCGGCGTGTACCGCGTGAACAGGTCGGGCCGGTCGCGGCGCAGCCGCAGCGCTCGCGACACCAGCAGCAGCTTCGCCGCGCCGGAGGCGTCGACGGGCGGATGCCAGCCTGCGTCGATCCGCGCGAGAAGGTCGCGCCGCACGTCGAAGGCGACGGCGCGGCGGTTGTCGGGGTCGACGAGGGAGAGGTCCCAGAGCTCGGTGCCCTGGTACACGTCCGGGACTCCGGGCCCGGCGATCTGCAGCAGCTTCGCGGCGAGGGCGTTGGACCATCCGGCATCCGCGATCTCGTCGACGAAGGCCGCGACGGTGCTCCGCGCGTCGCCGACCGCGGCATCCACGAGCGCGGCGACGCGCGCTTCGAACGCCGCGTCGGGATCCTCCCAGCTGGTGCCGACGGCGCCCTCGCGGGCCGCCTTCTCCGCATAGGCGTGCAGCCGCTCGCCGAGCCGAGGATCGTCTGACCACGCTCCGACGACCGCCTGCCAGAGGAGCGCGTCGAGCGTGCCGTCCCCGGTCGAGGCGACGGTGCGCAGATCGCCCAGCGTCCGCGCCCACCGGTCCGGGATCTCGGCGAGCACCGAGATGCGCGCCCGCACGTCCTCGGACCGCTTGGTGTCGTGCGTCGTCAGGGCGGTGAGGGCGTGCGGCCAGGATGCCTGGCGGCGCGCGAACCCCTCGTGCAGCTGCGCGGGGGTGATCGCGAACCGGCTCGGGTCGCCGCCGACCTCGGTGAGCGAGGTCAGCCCGCCGTAGCGGTAGAAGGCACGATCCTCGACGCCCTTGGCCATGACGGGGCCAGTGGTCTGCATGATCCGGCGCGCGAACTCGCCCCTCGGGTCGGCGCGCAGCAGCCGGACGAGCTCGGCGAGCGGCGCGGCCAGGTCGGGGCGTCGGCGCGCCGCGGTCGCCTGCGCCTCGGCGAGGTGGTCGTCGCCGGCCGGGAGGTACGCCCGGTAGACGCCGAACGCGGCCAGGAGCTCGGCGACGGCATCCCGCACATCGGGTCCGTCGCCCAGCGCAGCACCGTCCGGGATCGTGCGGAGGATGCGGCCGACTTCCGCGGCCTGCGACGTGTCGGCGATCTCGCGCTTCGTGCCGGCGATCAGGTCCGCCCAGCCGAGCGGCTCGCCTCTCAGCTCGTCCTCCAGCGCGGTGAACGGGCCCGCACCGGCAGGGTCGACCAGGACGCGGTCGATCTCGCCGAGCGCGTCGTAGCCGGTCGTCCCGTCGGTCGCCCACCAGCCGGGCAGCTCCTCGCCCGGTTCGAGGATCTTCTCGACGACGGTGTACGCACCGCCGGTGGCCTCGGCGAGGCGATCGAGGTATCCCCCCGGATCGGCGAGGCCGTCGGGGTGGTCGATGCGGAGCCCGTCGGCGAGCCCCGTCCGCATCCAGCGGAGGATCTCCGCGTGCGATGCATCGAAGACATCGGGGACCTCGACCCGCACGCCGGCGAGCGAGGTCACGGTGAAGAAGCGCCGATAGTTCAGCTCCTCGGCGTCCCGTCTCCAGAACGCGAGTCGCCAGTGCTGACGTGCGAGGACATCCCGCACGGCCGCGGGATCGGAGGTGGCGTTCCGGGGCGCCGTGCCCGGCGCGAGCGGCAGGACGAGATCGAAGTAGCGCGCCGTGCCCAATCCGTCGCTGGACACCTCGGCGTCGGAGCCGGGAGGCGCGACCTCGATCTCGCCGCGGCCGATCACCTCGTCGGGGTCGCCGCCGAGCACCGGCAGCACGACGCGGTCGTCGCCGTGCGACCAGTCGACGTCGAACGCCGCGGCGTGACGCGAGCCGCGTCCGTGGGTGAGGACGTCCCACCACCACGGGTTCTCGGCCGGCACGGCGACGCCCTGGTGGTTGGGCACGATGTCGACGAGCACGCCGAGCCCGACGGCATGCGCGGCCGTCGCGAGGCGATCGAGTCCCGCGGCACCGCCCCGCGCCTCGTCCACCCGCGTCGGATCGACGACGTCGTAGCCGTGCGTCGAGCCCTCCGCCGCCTGCAGGATCGGCGACAGGTAGACCCACCCGACCCCCAGGTCGCGCAGATAACCCGTCGCCGCCGCGGCGGCATCCAGGTCGAACGAGGCGTGCACCTGCAGCCGGTACGTCGATGCGGGCTCGCGCCCCGCCCCTCCCCGCCCCGGCACGATCAGTGCGGGAGCTCGGGCTGCGGAGCGGGCGAGCGCACGATGTCGATCGGCATCGTGAGCGCCGCGAGGGACGCCGCGACGGAGTGGTCGATCTCCGGGGTGTCGGGCTGGAAGTCGCGCAGCACGATCATCGACTTCGCCGCGAGATCGAGCGATTCGCCGCCCTTGCGGGGCTGCGTGTCGGTGAGCTGCCCGGTGGTGTCGACCACGACCTCCCACTGCGGGCTGAACTCCGCCCTCGGGATCGTGAACGACAGCGACTCGTCGCCGGCGTTGAAGAGCACGAAGAAGTGCCGGTCGTGGATCTGCGCACCGCGGCGGTCGCGCTCGCGGATGCCGTCGCCGTTGAGGAACACGCCGATCGCCCGGCCGAAGCCCGACTCCCAGTCATCCGGCTGCATCTCGCTGCCGTCCGGGCGGATCCAGGCGATGTCCGGCACGGGCGCCCCCGCCTCGCGGCGAACGGGGCGGCCGTTGAAGAAGCGACTGCGACGCAGGCTGGGATGCTCGCGGCGGAGGCGCGCGAGCGCGGCCGTGAACTCGATCAGCGGGGCATCCGCGTGCTCCCAGTCGACCCAGGTGATGTCGTTGTCCTGGGCGTAGCCGTTGTTGTTGCCCTCCTGGGTGCGCCCGAGCTCGTCGCCGTGCGAGATCATCGGCACCCCCTGGCTCAGCAGGAGCGTCGCGAGGAAGTTCCGCTGCTGGCGGGCCCGCAGGGTCAGGACGCCGGAGTCGTCGGTCGGCCCCTCGACGCCGCAGTTCCAGGACCGGTTGTGCGATTCGCCGTCGTTGTTGTCCTCGCCGTTGTCCTCGTTGTGCTTCTCGTTGTACGAGACGAGGTCGCGCAGCGTGAAGCCGTCGTGCGCCGTGACGAAGTTGATGGATGCCACCGGGCGGCGTCCGTCGTGCTCGTACAGGTCCGCGGAGCCCGTCAGCCGCGATGCGAATTCGCCCAGGGTCGACGGCTCGCCGCGCCAGAAGTCGCGGACGGTGTCGCGGTACTTGCCGTTCCACTCCGTCCACTGCGGCGGGAAGTTGCCGACCTGGTAGCCGCCCGGGCCGATGTCCCACGGCTCGGCGATGAGCTTGACCTGCGAGATCACCGGATCCTGCTGGACGATCTCGAAGAAGGCCGCGAGGCGGTCGACCTCGTAGAACTCCCGGGCGAGCGTCGCGGCCAGGTCGAAGCGGAATCCGTCGACGTGCATCTCGAGCACCCAGTAACGCAGCGAGTCCATGATCAGCTGCAGGGTGTGCGGGTTGCCCACGTTCATGCTGTTGCCGGTGCCGGTGTAGTCGGTGTAGTACCGCTTGTCGTCCTGTTCGAGGCGGTAGTAGGCCTCGTTGTCGATGCCGCGCATCGACAGGGTCGGGCCCATGTGGTTGCCCTCGGCGGTGTGGTTGTAGACCACGTCGAGGATGACCTCGATGCCTGCCGCGTGGAGAGCCTTCACCATCCCCTTAAACTCCTGCACCTGCTGACCGCGCTGCCCCGTCGAGGCGTAGGTGTTCTGCGGCGCGAGGAAGGCGATCGTGTTGTAGCCCCAATAGTTGCTGAGGCCCTTCTCCTGCAGGGTCGAGTCGTTGACGAACTGGTGCACCGGCATGAGCTCGATCGCGGTGACGCCGATCCGCTTCAGGTGCTCGATGATGACGGGGTGCGCGATCGCGCTGTAGGTGCCCCGGATCTCCTCGGGGATCTCGGGATGCCGCTCGGTGAGGCCCTTGACGTGCGCCTCGTAGATGACCGACTCGGCGTACGGGGTCTTCGGCAGGCGGTCGCCGGCCCAGTCGAAGAACGGGTTGACGACGACGCCCATCATCATCGAGGCGGCGGAGTCCTCGTCGTTGCGCGAGTCCGGGTTGCCGAAGTCGTATCCGAAGACCGGCTGTCCCCACTTCACCTGCCCCTCGACGGCCTTCGCGTAGGGGTCGAGGAGGAGCTTGTGCGGATTGAAGCGCAGCCCCGCCTCAGGCTCGTTCGGGCCGTACACCCGGTATCCGTAGCGCTGCCCGGGCTGGATCGTGGGCAGGTAGGCGTGCCAGACGTGCGCGTCGACGTCGCGGAGCTCGACGCGCGTCTCCTTGCCCCGATCGCCGAAGAGGCACAGCTCGACGCGCTCGGCGCCCTCGCTGAACAGCGCGAAGTTCGTCCCGCTCCCGTCGAAGGTCGCACCCAGTGGATAAGCGGAACCCGGCCAGACCTGCATATGCGACTCCCCTGTGACGGCCACGCGTCGTGACGAGTTCAGCCTAGGGTCTGCATGCGACAGCGAGACATCCGTCGCCCCCTCTGGACACCTCGCCCCCCACGCGCTATGCCGCTCGCCCCTCGGCTCGCGGGCGAGAAACCATCCCCACGCCGAGAAACCACCCCCTCCGCGGTTTCTCGCGGCGGAAGTGGTTTCTCACTGGGCGGGGGCGGGGGCTGAGCCGGACGGGGGCGGTGACGGGGTGGGGCCCGCGGCTATCCGCCGAGGGGCGCGTGCAGCCCGCCGGCAGGCGAGGTGCATCGCTCCCGCAGCCGTGCCGCAGCTCGGGTGACGAAGGTGTCGCGCCCCAGCTGAGCCCGAAAGGCTTCGAGGATCGGCAGTGTCACCCCGAGGTCCTCTGCGATGTCGTGGGCGCACAGCTGCAGACGTTCGAGGCGTTCGTACTCGGCCGAGTCGACCAGCATCCGTGCAGCGAACGTGTCGGCCTCCGCTTCGAACCGAGGATCGTCGAGTCGGTCGTGCCCGAGCACCGCATGACCGATCTCGTGCGCGAGCGTCTCGACCTCCTCTTCGGGGGTCAGCCGCCTGTCTATGAGGATGCGGCGATGATCCGCGTAATAGGCGCCCAGCAGTCCCGCGGGCAAGGAGGCCGCTCGCACCGACAGTCCCAGAGACTCGGCTGCAGCGAAGACGAGATGCACCGCCGACCCCTTTCCGCGACCGACGGGTCAGTGCTCGGACACGCTCCGTTTGGGTTCGCCCCGACGTGCCGCGGTCGGCTGCTCGCGACCATGATGCTCCGAGCTACCGACATCGGCCGCCCCTTGGGCGGCGGCGAGCTCCCGAAGCGCCGCCTCATGCGCCCGCCGCGCCAGCTCCGCCTCCTCGAGGTCCATCGCGTGCGACATGGCAGCGAGGTCCCACACGTTGAGCACAACGCGTCTACCTGTCTTGGAGCTGCCTCCGTCCAGTCGATCGGACATGTACTGGGACGACCTTCCGATGCGCCTGCCCAGGGCACGCGATGACAGATCTCGGCGGCCCATCTCTCCTTTGAGCTCGAGCACGAGCGCATTCCAGAAGAAGTCGGCGTAGTCGTGCTGCATGTCGTTCATTCTGGCATTTGCATGGATTCGCGACCATATGCCTGCCGATATTGACAAAGCATGGATTTCCATGCGACATTTCGTGCATGGAATCATGGGCGGCTGCTGCGACGAGCGCGGCACTCGCTGATGAGATCCGCGTCGAGATGGCGCGCCAGCGACGCACAGGCCACGAACTGGCCGTCGTTCTCGGCATCACCGCACACACAGCCGGAAGGCGACTGTCGGGCGCCACCCCGTTCGACGTCGTCGAGCTCGCGCGCGTCGGTCGATGGCTCGCGGTGGATCCGGCCACACTTCTCACCCGCGCCCGCGAGCGCTCCAGGGGTCAGGACAGCGAGCGCGAAGACCAGCCGGCCGCATGACGAACTTCCCTCCGCCGACGCGGAGGGGCCACGAGGACATGCCACCGCGGCATGTCCGTCCACGACTACAGCAGCAAAGGGATCAGAGGAATGACGCTCATCACAGGATCACGCGGGGCGCTGGCTCTCGTCATGTCGATCGGTATCGCGACCGGGGTCACCCTGCTGGCGACCCCGGCGGCATCGGCCGCGCCCGCCGCCCTGCAGGCCGCTTCGGAGACGGATGCCCCCGCATCCGAGACGACGGTCACGGCGACAATCGGCGAGCCCTACTGCACGCCCGACGGAGCCGCGGTCGACGTGAGCTTCGCCGCGACGCCCGCGCAGGCCGGCATCGCTCTCTGGATAGAGGCCGGGGGGCACGACGGCCACGGGCAGTATGACGGCATGGGGCTCCACGAGTGGACGGGCAGCACCGCAGCGGACGGTACCGCCGTGTCGACGGTGCCGGTGTGGTCGCACCCCGAGGGGTTCGTCCACGGCGTGAGGGCCGGGTACAACCTCACTTCGGCCCCGGACGACTACCGCACCGCCGCCCAGAAGGACGTTCCTGTGCCGGAGTGCGGGGAAACACCGACCCTGACGCTGTCCGCCTCGACCGTCGCCGCCGGCGGTTCCGTGACGGTGGTCGCGGCCGGCTTCGCCGCCGATGAGGAGGTCACGGCATGGCTGCACTCGACGCCGGTGCAGCTGTGGGCCGGTCGGACGGATGCCGACGGCGCCGTCTCGCAGACGGTGACGATCGCGGCGGACACCGAGGCCGGCGCGCATCGCGTCGAGCTGCGCGGGGCATCCACCGGGTCGCTCTTCGCCGATCTGACGGTGACGCGCGCGGAGGGCGCTCCCACGGACGGGGGCGACTCCGACGGCGCTGCGGACGGCGGGTCGACGGGCGCATCCACCACGGACGGCGGACAGATTCCGACCCGCAACGTCGTGCGCGCGGGCGCCACCGGCGATGTCGCACCGGCCTTCGCCTGGAGCACCCTCGGGCTCGTCGCACTGACGGCTGCCGCGAGCCTCGGTGCAGTCGCGATGAACCGTCGCGTCGCACGAGTGCGGACGGAACAGCGATCCCACCGCTGACGTCCCGCGCGTGGGCGCGTCGACTCCGTCGGATGAACCGCACGGAGCGGCGCGCCCACGTCGCGTTCTGCATCCTCGTCGTCGCCGCCGTGCTGCTGGCGATCGTCCTCGCGGTCGGCGTGTGGCTCCCGCCGAACAATCCCGTTCCGGCCACGGCGACCTCCGCCCCCACGATGCCTGCCGATCCGACGGATGCGCCGCGAGCCACACCGGAGTCGCCCCCGCCTGCCTGGGCGACGTGGCAGTTCACGGGGGCGACCCTGACGGCGGCGAAGGCGGGCATCGAGCACGCCGACACCCACGAGGTACGTCCGAACGAGGTCGTGACGAAGTCGTCGACGGATGCCTCCGGCGCGACCACCACGTACGACGCGATCGAGCCCGAGGACAAGAGCGCCATCGCGTGGGACAGCCAGGTGATCGACGGCATCCGCAGGCCCATCGGCGGCGTGTTGTCGGCATCCGCCGTCAACACGGTCTATCTCTACTGCCACGACTACCGCGACGGCACCGCGCTGTGCTCGACGATCGCGGATGTCACGCGGCCGGGCGACCAGATCACGATCGAGACGGCCCGGGAAGTGCTGACCTATACCGCTGTCGAGACGTTCGACGAGCGGAAGGGATCGGTCGCCGTCGACAGCCGGGTGACCGCCGCGCGGCCGGGGCGGCTCCTCATCATCACCTGCAACAGCGCGGGCGAGCGGGACACCGCCGGCGAACCCGTCGACAACACGGTGCTCGTCTTCCAGCTGAGCGGATCGCACCCCCGCTGACCCTCACGCTCCTCCGCCTCGCCCTTCTCGCCCGTCGACGCGCGGGCGAGAAACCATCCCCAGGCCGAGAAACCACCCCTGCCGTGGTTTCTCGCGGCGGAAGTGGTTTCTCACTGGACGGGGGTGGGGCCCGATGCGGATCAGCGGGCGAGCAGGGAGGCCGCCTGGCGCGCGGCGCCGAGGGCCACGTACTCGCCGGGGGCGGGCACCTCGACGGGGATACCGAGGACCTCCGGGGCGATCCGGCGGACGGCCTCGGACTGCGCCCCGCCGCCCACGAGCAGAGCGCGCTCGATCGGGACGCCCAGGCCGCGGATGGCGTCGAGTCCCGCGGCGAGACCGCGCAGCATCCCCTCGACGCTGGCGCGCGCGAGGTTCTCCCGCGTGGTGGAGGCGAGGGTCATGCCCGTCAGCTCGGCGGTGGCATCGGGGAGGTTGGGGGTGCGCTCGCCCTCGAAGTAGGGCAGGAGGCGCAGGCCGCCCGCGCCGGGCTCGGCGGCGAGCGCGAGCGCGCTCAGCTCGTCGTGGCCGACCGCGAGCAGTCGCGCGATCGCATCGAGCACCCGCGCCGCGTTCAGGGTCGCGACGAGGGGGAGGAAGTGCCCGCCCGCGTCGGCGAACCCGGCGACCGTCCCGGTCGGATCCACCGTGCGCTCCGCACTGACGGCGAAGACCGTGCCGCTCGTGCCGATCGAGACGACGACGTCGCCGACCTCGGCGCCGACGCCGAGCGCGGCGGCGGCGTTGTCGCCGGCGCCCGCGCCGACGAGGCGTCCGTCCGCGTCCTCGACCGACTCGGTCGCGCCGAGGACGCGCGGCAGCGCGGCGTCGTGGCCGAGGGCCGCGACGAGCAGCTCGCGGTCGTACCCGCCCGTGGTCGGGTCCCAGTAGCCGGTGCCCGAGGCATCCGACCGGTCCGTGATCAGCTCGTCGAAGGCCGGCGCGCCGTCCGCAACGGGACCGAACCCGCGCAGTCGCCAGGTCAGCCAGTCGTGCGGCAGGGCGACGGCCGCGACGATCGCCGCGTTGTCGGGCTCGGCGTCGCGCAGCCAGCGGAGCTTGGTGATCGTGAAGGATGCCACGGGCACGAGGCCCGTGCGCTCGGCGAGCGCCTCGGCGCCGAACTCGGCGATCAGGTCCGCGGCGGCCCCGGCGGAGCGGGTGTCGTTCCACAGCAGCGCGTCCCGGACGACCTCGCCCCGCGCGTCCAGGGCGACCATGCCGTGCTGCTGACCGCCGATCGCCCAGGCCGCGACGTCGCCCATGCCGCCGGCGTCCGTGATCGCCGCCTGCAGCGCATCCCACCACGCCCGCGGGTCGACGCTGGTGCCGTCCGGGTGCGACGCACGCCCCGTGCGCACGACGGCGCCGGTCTCGGTGTCGACGATCACGACCTTGCAGGACTGGGTCGACGAGTCGACTCCCATCACGAGTGCCACGGCGGCATCCTCTCTGATTGCCTTCGCGCGGGGCCACCCCCACGCACCCGTGTCGCTTTCGGTCGTTCTGACGAGCAGAAAGCGACCGAAAGCGACACGTTTCGAGCGGTGTGGATCAGCGCGCGCCGAGCAGGTGCTCGGTCGCCAGCTGCTGGAGGCGGACGAAGCCGAAGCCCTTGCCGCCGAGGTACGCGTCGGTGTCGAAGTCCTCGTAGGCCGAGCGGTCGGCGACGAAGTCGTCGTAGCTCTCGCCCTCGGCGAACGTCGGCTGCGCGAGCTCGGGCACGCGGGCGGCGGCGAGCGCCTCCTGGACCTCCGGGTCGGCGCGGAACGCCGCGGCCCGCTCCTTGAGGAGCAGGTACGTGCGCATGTTCGCGGCGGCGGAGTCCCAGACCCCGGTCTCGTCCTCGGTGCGGCTCGGCTTGTAGTCGAAGTGACGGGGGCCGTCGTACGCGGGAACCCCGTTGGGGCCGCCGTTCTCGAGGAGGTCGACGAGCGCGAACGCGTTATGCAGGTCGCCGTGACCGAAGACGAGGTCCTGGTCGTACTTGATGCCGCGCTGGCCGTTCAGGTCGATGTGGAAGAGCTTGCCGTGGTACAGCGCCTGGGCGATGCCGGCGGCGAAGTTCAGGCCCGCCATCTGCTCGTGGCCGACCTCGGGGTTGAGTCCCACGAGCTCCGGGCGCTCGAGCGAGTCGATGAAGGCGAGGGCGTGACCGAGCGTCGGCAGCAGGATGTCGCCACGGGGCTCGTTGGGCTTCGGCTCGATCGCGAAGCGGATGTCGTAGCCCTTGCTGACCACGTAGTCGCCGAGGAAGTTGACGGCCTCGCGGTAGCGCTCGAGGGCCTGACGGATGTCCTTCGCCGAGTCGTACTCGGCGCCCTCGCGGCCGCCCCACATGACGAAGGTCTTCGCGCCGAGCTCGGCGCCGAGGTCGAGCTGGCGCAGGACCTTGCGGATCGCGAAGCGGCGCACGTCGCGGTCGTTGGAGGTGAACCCGCCGTCCTTGAACACCGGAGCGCTGAACAGGTTCGTCGTCACCATCGGCACGGTGAGGCCGGTGGCCTCCAGCGCGCCCTTGAGGCGGTCGATCTGGTTCTGGCGCTCCGCGTCCGACGAGCCGAACGGGAAGAGGTCGTCGTCGTGGAACGTCAGGCCGGAGGCGCCGAGCTCAGCGAGCTTCTCGACGGCGTGGACGACGTCCAGCGGCGGGCGGGTGGGGCCGCCGAACGGGTCGGTGCCGTTGTAGCCGATGGTCCACAGACCGAAGGTGAACTTGTCGGCGGGCGTGGGGGTCGGGGTAGTCATGGTGCTCCTTCGCGAAGACTTTGTTGTTGTCAACAACCTATAGGACGACGGCCCCGCCGTCCAGCCCGGATCGCATGGAAAACGGTGTGGACTTTTCGTAACGTTCCGGTAACGACACCGTTTTCCACATTGCTCTTCCATAAGTTGTGGCTCACCCCAAAACATCTCGCAAAGGAGCGGATATGCGCAGGCGCGCCCCCTTCGGCCTGATGGCCCTCCTCCTGGCCGCAGGTCTCCTCGCCCCCGGGCTGACCGCGGCCCCGGCGGCTGCCGCCGAGCCCACCGTCGTCACCTCCGTCGACTTCGACGACGGGACGACCGGCTCGTGGACACGCTCCGGCGGCACGGACCAGACCCTCTCGTTCATCGACGTCGACGGCGGGCAGGCGCTGCGCGTCTCCGGCCGGGACGCGGACTACGTCGGGGTGCAGAGCCCGACCGGTCTGTTCCAGCCCGGCGAAACGTACGCCTTCTCGCTGCGCGCGCGGCTCGCCCCCGACACCACCGGGAGCGCCGACATCCGGTTCGTGATGAAGCCCGACTACGCCTGGATCGGGAACACCGCGATCACCGCCGAGGAGTGGACCACGGTGGCCGGCGAGTACACCGTGCCCGCCGACGCCGACCCCGACCAACTGCAGGTCTACCTCGGCACGAGCGACCGCGACGCGCCGTACGACTACCTGATCGACGACATCCTCGTCACGACGTCCGGCGGCTCCGATCCCGGCACGGATCCGGGCACCGACCCGGGTCAGGAGCCCGGATCCGTCCTGATCCAGACCGACTTCGAGGACGGCGGGCTCGACGGCTGGGCTCCCCGCCCGGGCGGAGCGGAGCCCTCCCCCGTGATCGCCGTCGTGGACGGCGGCGCGAACGGCACCGCCCGCGCGGCGGAGGTCTCCGGCCGCACCCACGAAGGGGACGGCATCCAGCACGACGTCACGGGCGTGCTGACGCCGGGGGCGACCTACCGGTTCGACGGCGCCGTGCGCTTCGCGCCCGGCGGCACGCCCGGCCAGGGTCTGACGCTGTCGATGCGCACCGTCGACGGCGCGCAGACGAGCTACACCAACCTCATCCAGTTCGAGTCGGTCGGCACGGATGCCTGGAGCGCCGTGTCGGGCGAGTTCACCGTCCCCGCCTACGAGACCGCGGCAGAGCTCTACGTCGAGGCCCGCTACAACAGCGGCAACACGTCCACGTTCCTCCTCGACGAGGTGCGCGTCAGCGTGCCCGAGCCCTCGTCGGTCGACACGTCGCTGCGACCGGTCAAGGACGCCGTGCCCTTCCCGGCCGGAGTCGCGATCGACTCTCGCGAGACGACCGGCAGTGCGGCCGACCTGCTGCTGCACCACTTCTCGCAGATCACCCCCGAGAACCACATGAAGGTGGAGGCCTGGTACGACGCGGACCATCGCTTCGCGCGCCACGCGGAGGCGACGGCTCTCCTCGACTTCGCGCAGGCGAACGGACTGCGCGTCTACGGTCACGTGCTGCTGTGGCACTCGCAGACGCCGGACTGGTTCTTCCAGGACGAGTCCGGTCGCGAGCTGACCTCGTCGGACGCCGACAAGCAGCTGTTGCGCGATCGCCTCGCCCGTCACATCGACGACGTCGCCCGCTCGATCGCGGACGACTACGGCCGATACGGATCCGCGACGAATCCCGTCGTGGCATGGGACGTCGTCAACGAGGTCATCGCCGACCAGCAGACGAGCGACGGCCTGCGCACCAGCCGGTGGCACGACGTCCTCGGCGAAGAGTACATCCCGCTCGCCTTCCGCCTCGCCGACACGGCGTTCAACGAGACGTACGCGGCGGAGGGCACGGACCGCCCGGTGAAGCTGTTCATCAACGACTACAACACGGAGCAGGACGTCAAGGGCGCGCAGTACCACGCGCTCGTGCAGCGCCTGGTGGACGCCGACGTGCCCATCGACGGCGTCGGCCACCAGTTCCACGTCTCCCTCACGACGCCGATCGCGGCGCTGCAGGGCGCGTTGGCGCGCTTCGCGGGGATGGGGCTGCTGCAGGAGGTCACGGAGCTCGACGTGACGATGACTCCCGCCAGCGAGGCGAACCGCGTCCGCCAGGGCTACTACTACCGCGACGTGTTCGCGCTGCTGCGGGAGTACCAGGCGGATGCCCCGTCGGCCGAGAAGCTGTTCGCCGCGACGATCTGGGGTCTCACCGACAACCGCTCGTGGCGCGCGGAGCAGGAGCCGCTCGCCTTCGACGCCGCGTTCCAGGCCAAGCCCGCCTACTGGGGCATCGTCGACGACGACAGCGGCCTGCCGCCGCTGGTGACGACGGCGAACGTCTTCGGCGGAGGGGTCCCGCTCGACGAGGACGCCTTCGACGACGTGGCGTGGCGGAACCTGCCGGCGCTTCCGCTGACGAACGATGCGGGGTCGTTCGTCCTGCGGTGGGATGAGGACCATCTCACGGCGCTCGTGCGCACCCGCGCCGATGCGGACGCGCTCTCCTTCACCTACGGCGACGCGGAGTTCACCTATCGGGCCGGAGACACGGCGTCGGCCCCCGGTGTCGACACCGTTCGGGACGGGGCGCATCTGTTCGTCGTGCACCTTCCGCACTCGGGCGTCGCCGGCGGCGCGGAGGCGGGGACGACGACGGCGTTCGACGTGCGCGCTCTCGTGGACGGCGAGGCCGCCGGGGCGTGGAACTCGCCCGGCGCCACGGGTCGGCTGACCCTGCTGGAGCCGCTCTCGTCGGTCGACGTCCCCGAGGCGTCCGCCGCCCCCGTGATCGACGGCACCGTCGACGAGGCATGGGCGGGCGCCCCGCTCATCCGCACCGAGCGCACGGTGGAGGGCGCCGCGGACGGCGCCACCGCGGACGTCCGGACGCTCTGGCGGGGAAACAGCCTGTTCGTGCTGTTCGAGGTCGCCGACCCCGAGGTCGACCTCAGCAACAGCGACCCGTGGAACCGGGACTCGGTGGAGCTGTTCCTCGATCTCGGCAACGAGAAGGCGGGCGCGTACGGTCCGAACGCGACGCAGATCCGCGTCACGGCGGACGGCGACCTCTCCTTCGGCAGCGGCAGCGACGCGGCGCAGCGCGCCCGCGTGGCCGGCAGCGCCACCGCGCGCACGGCGACGGGATACACCGTGGAGCTCGAGATCTCCCTGATCGGACAGTCCGGCGGCCAGTCGGATGTCCCCCTCGGCGGAACCGGCACGTTCCACGGGCTCGACGTCCAGGTCAACGACGGACGCGCCGGCAGTCGGCACGCCGTCCACACGTGGGCCGACCCGACGGGAACGGGGTACCAGACCACCGCCCGATGGGGCGTCGCGCAGCTCGTGCCCGCCTCGTCGACCCCGACGCCGGGCCCCAGCCCGACCACTGTCCCGACTCCGACGCCGACGGCCCCCGCCCCGGACGCGTGGGCGACGGTCGACGTCGGCGCCGGAGTGGTCGAGCAGGGGGGCTCGCTGCCGGTGACGGTGACCGGCCTGCGCGCGGGTCAGTCGATCGCCGCGACGCTGTACAGCGATCCGATCGAGGTGCGGGGGATCCGCGCCGCGGACGCCGCGGGCCGCACGGCGTTCTCGGTGTCGATCCCGGCCGACCTGGCCGTGGGCGGGCACACCCTCGTCGTGCGATCCGAGGGCTTCGACGACATCCGCGTCGGCGTGACGGTCGTGCCGAAGGGTCAGCTGGCCGTGACGGGCGCCCAGGCGCCGTGGGGGCTCGCCCTGGCGGCGGTCGCGCTCGTCGCCGTCGGCGGGCTGCTCCTCGCCCTGCGCCGGCCGCGCCGCGCCGTGCGGCTGCGATGAGGTCGGGCCCGGACCGCCGTTCGCCGCAGCGGTCCGGGCCGGCCTCGGCCGGTCGGCGATGCCGGGATGCGGCCCCGCGGGCACCCGATCTCCTAGTGTGGGACGCGTGGGAAGAGGCGTGAGAAGAGTGGACGCGTGAAGCGGGTCGAAGGCACGGTCGAGGGCGTGCGACGCGCCAACCTCTCGCGCGTTCTCCGCCTCGTCCACGAGGACGGCCCGCTCTCCCGCGCCGCGCTCACCGATGCGACCGGCCTCAACCGCTCGACGATCGGCGCGCTCGTGGGCGATCTGTCCGCGGCCGGGCTCGTCCAGGAGGGCGCGCCCGACCTGCAGCGACGCGTGGGCCGGCCCTCGCCGAACGTGAGCGCAGCGGCGGGCATCGTGGCCGTCGCGATCAACCCGGAGGTGGACGCCGTCACCGTCGCGGCCGTCGCCCTGGACCGCACGGTCCTCGTGCGCGAACGCATCGAGGTCCCGGAGCTCACCACGACCCACCGGGTCGCGTCGATGGCGGCGGAGTGCATCGAGCGGTGGCGGCGCGACGTGCTGGCCGGGTGCCGGATTGTGGCGGCGGGCATCGCCGTCCCGGGGCTCGTCCGCGCGGAGGACGGTCTCGTCCGACGTGCCCCCCACCTGGACTGGACCGACGCTCCGCTGCGCGACCAGGTCGCCGAGGCGACCGGGCTGCCCACCGCGATCGACAACGACGCGACGCTGGGAGCGCTGGCCGAGAGCCTGTACGGAGCGGGCCGCGGGGTCCGCGACCTCGTCTACGTCAACGGCGGGGCGAGCGGCATCGGCGGCGGCCTCGTCATCGACGGGCACCTCGTGCGCGGGGCGGGCGGCTACGCGGGCGAGCTCGGCCAGAACCGCCCCGGCATCGCGAATCCCGCCGATCGGCGCTCGCCCGAGCGGGGGACGGTGGAGGACGAGGTCAGCCGCGCCCGCCTGCTCGCCGTGCTGGGACTCATGAGCGCGGACGAACCGACGCTCGAGGCGGCCATCCGCGCGTCGAGCTCGGTGGAGGCGGTCGCCGAGGTCGATCGTCAGCGCCGCATCCTCGCGACGGCACTCGCCAACGCGGTCAACGTGCTCAACCCCTCGGTCGTCGTGCTCGGCGGCTTCCTCGCCACGCTGCTGGAGCAGGACCCGGAGGGCCTGCTCGCCGCGGTCGGCGAGCAGGCGATGCGCACGAACGCCGAACAGCTGCAGCTGCGACCGGCGGCTCTCGGACCCGACCGTCTGCTCGTCGGGGCGGCCGAGATCGCGTTCGAGACCCTCCTGACCGATCCTCTCGGCGTCGACCAGCCGGACGCGAGCGGCCGGGCCGATCCGCTCAGCGCGGCCGAGGCGGTGCCGTCGAACCGCGCACCGTGAGAGCTGTCGCGGTCGACACCGCGGGGATGTCCCGCCGATCGATGCGCGCGAGGAGCGAGAGCACCGCGGCCTCGCCGAAGCCGCGGAGATCCGCGCCGACGCTCGTCAACGGGGGCGACGCCAGCTGGGCGACGAAGGTGTTGTCGAATCCGATGAGACTGACGTCCTCGGGAACCCGGACGCCGAGCTCGGACCAGCGCGCGAGCAGACCCAGGGCGACGAGGTCGTTGTAGGCGATGACCGCCGTGGCATCCAGCGCCAGAGCCTCCTCCGCCACCGCCCGACCGCCGGCCGCGTCCGGCGACACGGGCCCCACCCGCAGTGCGGTCATGCCGCCGTCCGCCGCGGCCGCGTCACGCAGTGCCGTCCACCGACGCTCTTCGGTCCACGACGCGTCCGGGCCGCCGACGTAGAGCACCCGACGGTGCCCGAGGGCGCGCAGGTGCTCGAGCGCGGCGCGGACGCCCGGCGCCTCGTCCAGGGTCACGGTCGGGGCCTGCGCCCCGGGCAGACGCCGGTTGATGAGCACGCTCGTCGTCTCCGCCGCGACTCGGGCGAGCTCGTGCTCCGTCAGTCGCGAGGACGCGAGGATGAGACCGTCGACCTGGGAACGCAGCGCACCGATCTCCTCGTCCTCGACCTCGGCGGACTCGGTCGTGTCGACCACGACCAGGCTGTAGCCGTGAGCGCGCGACGTGGCCTGCGCGCCCTTCGTCAGAGACGCGAAGTAGGGGTTCTCGATGTCGGGGACGACGAGTGCGATGGCACCCGTGCGCCCGTGACGCAGACTGCGCGCGGCGCGGTTCGGGCGATAGCCGAGCTCGGCGACGGCGGCCAGCACGCGGTCGCGCGTCTCGTCGATGACCCGGTCGGGTTCGCGCAGAGAACGCGAGACGGTCGCGATGGACACCCCGGCGCGCGCCGCCACATCGTGCACCGTGACCACGTCGACTCCCCCTGTCTGCGCGCGGCCACCCTCCACGTCGTGGGGTACCGATGGACGTTTACACGTATCGTAGAGGATGACAGACTGATAACGTTTACAACCACGGCTCCCCGCTGAAGTCCTCGGCGCGACCCCCCCATCTCGACGACGAGAGGAGAGACGATGACCGTCCCCCCGGGCACCGGCTGGCGACTGCACCGCGATCGACTGCTGCCCGCCGACCCCGGCGTGCGCGCGATCGCCCGGGAGATCCTCGACAGGACCGAAGGGCTGCCGATCGTCTCGATGCACGGTCACGTCGATGCGGCGATGCTCGCCGACGACCTCCCCTTCCCCGACCCGGCCGCGTTGCTCGTGACCCCCGACCACTACGTCGTACGCATGCTGGTCTCCCAGGCCACCGCACCCGGCCCGGTGCGCGACGCGGGGGTGCGACCCGAGGACGATCTGGCGCCGCTTCTGCGCGGGGTGGTCCGCGCTGCGCGGAACCCCCTCGCGTCTCTGGCTCGAACACGTTCTGGCGGAGGTCTTCGACGTTCCCGCACCGCCCTCGCCCGCGACCGCCGACGTCCTCTACGACCACATCGCCGACCGTCTGTCGCGCCCGGAGTATCGCCCCCGGGCCCTTCTGGAGCGCTTCGACATCCGGCTGCTGGCGACCACGGATGCCGCCACGTCGCCCCTGCACGGACATGCCCGCCTCGCCGCGGACGGCTGGGGCGCGCGCGTCATCCCGACCTTCCGCCCCGATGCACTGCTGGAAGCGGGGAGCGCGCACTGGCGCGACCACCTCGACCGTCTGAGCGCGGTCGCCGGCGTCGCCGCGGACAGCTATCCGCGCTTCCTCGACGCGCTGCGCGAGCGACGGCGCGCCTTCATCGCGGCGGGCGCCCGCGCCACGGACCACGGGCACTGTCGCGCGCTGATGCGACGTCTGTCCGACCGGGCGGCGCGGGAGCTCTTCGATCGCGCCCTGCGCGGGCGGCTCGACGAGGCCGACGAGGCCGCCTTCACCGCCCACATGCTGTTCCAGATGGCCGAGATGTCGGCCGAGGACGGCCTGGTCATGCAGCTGCACCCGGGGGTGATGCGCGACCACGACCGGGGCGCCGCCGCCCGCCTCGGTCACGACATCGGCTACGACATCCCCGTCCGCGCGGAGTTCACCCGTTCCCTGCGTCCCGTGCTCGAGGCGTTCGGGCACGAGCCGGGCTTCCGTCTCGTCGTGTTCACCGTCGACGAGTCGACGTACTCCCGGGAGCTGGCTCCTCTCGCGGGGGTCTACCCGGCACTGCGGCTCGGCGCGCCGTGGTGGTTCCTCGACGCCCCCGCCGCGATGCACCGCGCCCGCGAGGCGACCATCGAGACGGCGGGCCTGCGGAACACGAGCGGCTTCGTCGACGACACCCGCGCCTTCTGCTCCATCCCCGCCCGGCACGACGTGTCTCGACGCGTCGATGCCGCCTTCCTCGCCCGCCTCGTCGCGGAGCACCGCCTCGACCTGGACGAGGCGCACGACGCAGCCGCCGACCTGGCCTACCGCCTCGCCGAGAGCGCCTATCCGGCGCTCTCGGACCGATCCCGATGAGGAGATGAGGAGTGCTCCGATGACCGGCATCCATCCGCTCTGGCTGCCCGAGAGGGCGACCGGAGCGCTGCGCGGGCGGACCGTGCGCGTCGAGGGGGACGAGCTGCTCGCCGAGACGATCCGCGCCGAGGCGGTGCGCGCAGGCATGACCGCCGCGCAGGGCGACGACCGGCCCGACGTGTCGATCGTGATCGACGAGGCCGCCGACACGCCCCGCGAGGGGTTCGTCCTGCGCCGCACAGGCGGACGCGCGCGGGTGCGCGCCGCGGATGCCGCCGGAGCGCTCTACGGGTGGTTCGCGCTCGTACGCCTGGGGTCGGCGGCGTTCGCCGACGCCGAGGACCGGGTCGAGGGGCCCGCGCACGACCTGCGGATGCTCGACCACTGGGACAACGTGGCGATCCACCCCGTGATGGGCCAGGTGGAGCGCGGCTACGCGGGCGGATCGATCCTCTTCGACGACGGCGTCGTCCGCGCGGACCTGGCGCGCGTCGCCGACTACGCGCGCGCCCTCGCCTCGATCGGCATCAACCGCGTCACGATCAACAACGTCAACGTCCACGCCCGCGAAGCGCTGCTGCTGACCGACGACCTGCCCGACGTGGCGCGCATCGCGGACGTGCTGCGCGCGTGGGGCATCCGTACGCATCTGTCGGTGAGCTGGGCATCGCCGGTCCTCCTCGGGGATCTCACGACGACCGATCCCCTGGACGCGGGGGTGCAGGAGTGGTGGGATGCCGCGGCCGCACGCGTGTACGCGCGCATCCCCGATTTCGGCGGGTTCCTGGTCAAGGCCGACTCGGAGGGGCAGCCGGGTCCGTACGCCTACGGTCGCGACCACGCCGACGGCGCCAACGTTCTCGCTCGGGCGCTCGCCCCGCACGGCGGGATCGTGCACTGGCGCGCCTTCGTCTACAACCATCGGCAGGACTGGCGCGACCGCACGACCGACCGCGCGCGGGCGGCCTTCGACGCCTTCGTCCCCCTGGACGGTCGTTTCGACGACAACGTCGTCCTGCAGGTCAAGTACGGCCCGCTGGACTTCCAGGTCCGCGAGGCGCTGTCGCCGACGCTGTTCTCGATGCCGCGCACCCGCGTCGCACTCGAACTGCAGATCACCCAGGAGTACACGGGGCAGCAGAAGCACGCCGTCTATCTCGGACCGCTGTGGGCCGACATCCTCCGCTTCCGCCCGTTCGGTCAGGGCGGTCCCATCCTCGCCGACACGGTGCGGGGCGGGTTCGCCGCCGTCTCCAACGTCGGCGCCGACCCGCTGTGGACCGGGCACCCCCTCGCGCAGGCCAACCTGTACGCGTACGGCCGGCTGGCCTGGGATCCGACGCTGGACCCCATCGCCGTCCTCGACGAGTGGATCGAGCTCACCTTCGGCGACGATCCGCGCGTGCGCCGCACGCTCCACGCGATCCTTGACGAGTCGTGGCTGACGTACGAGTCCTACACGGCGCCCCTCGGCGTGGGGTTCATGGTCAGCCCGCTCCACGGTCACTACGGTCCCGACGTCGACGGCTACGAGTATTCCGCGTGGGGTACATATCATTTCGCCGACCGCGACGGCCTGGGCGTGGACCGCACGGTGGCCACCGGCACGGGGTTCGCGGGGCAGTATCCCGAGCCGTGGTCATCGATCTACGAGTCGACCGACACCGTCCCCGACGAGCTCCTGCTCTTCTTCCACCACGTTCCGTACGGCCACGTGCTCCACAGCGGGTCGACGGTGATCCAGCACATCTACGACACGCATTTCGCCGGGGTCGAACGGGTCGAGCGGTCGGCCCGGGACTGGTCGTCGCTCGAGGGCCTCGTGCCCGACGACGTCTTCACCCGCGGCCGGGAGCTGTTCGCGGAGCAACGGCGCAGCGCCGTCGAATGGCGCGATCAGATCAACACCTACCTCCTCCGCAAGTCCGGCATCCCCGACGCGTACGGCCGCACGATCCACTGACGCTCCGGGCGGCGCGCTCTTCCCTCAGGCCGCGACGAAGCGCGCGCGGGCGTCCTCGAGGACGGCGCGGTGGGTGACGAGGAGGAAGGCGGCGAATACCACGGCCAGGGCGGCCAGCGCCGCGTCGCTCGCGGCGTAGACGACGCCCGCCGCGACGATGAGCAGCGCGACCGATCCGACGGTCGCCGCGGGCCTCGCTCCGAGGTAGTACAGCGAGAGTCGTGCGAGGTCGCGGGTGCGGAAGGAGAACACCGCGGTCAGGGCGACCGCGTTCATCGAGAAGAGCGCCAGGAACACCAGCAGAACGACCGCCACGATCGAGAACACGGGCGCCATCCCGATCCGGGTGGCGAAGACCGCGTTGTAGGCGAGCACCGCGCCGACGGCGAGCACCGGCACCCACCACCGGAGCACATCGACGACGTCGCGCGCCCAGAAACGCCAGAAGCGCGGCCACACCGACAGCTCCCCCGCGGTCGACCGAGCGGGAGTGCGGGCGTGGAGGGTCGACACGGCCGCGGTGACGGCCGGCGCGAGCGGTACGAGCGCGAGCGCGAAGAACGGGATGTTGCCCGCCGAACGGTCGAGCAGCAGGAACCCGGCGAACGTCGGCACGGCCGCCAGCAGGAAGCACACCTCCGTCACGAGGTACCAGTAGACGACCGCGGTCGCGCGGGGCAGTCGCGGCGCGCGCTCGTCGGGCGGGGGCGGCATGGGGAGTCCTTCCGGGTGGAACGCCGGGGGTCCGGGTGCACGACGCACGAACGGCGTGCACCCGGACCGCGCCGGCCCGCGATCAGCGGGCGGCGAAGCGCTTCTGCGCCTCGTTCATCACGGAGAGGTACTCGGTGACGTTCAGACCCTGGAGCTCCTGGACGTAGGCGTCCCACTCGCTCATCGGCCGCTGGCCCAGGATGAAGGCGGCCGTGTTCTGCGACACGTGATCCTTCAGAGCGGACTGGTACAGGGTCACCTGTTCGCGCTCGATCTCGCTGAGAGGTGCGGGCGGCGGCAGTTCCATGACCTCTTTCGTCGACATCGCCTCGACGAAGGTCAGTGCCTCCTCGGGGAGCATCGAGCGGTCCAGGTCGACGGTGGAGCCGTGCACGAGCATCCACACGCCGTTGGAGAACCCGAAATCGGCCTGGAGATTCTTCGGCGCCCCCGGATTGATGCCCATGGCGGTGATCGATGGGTCGAGGACCCGCGTGCCGTCCGCATCCGTCGTGAACGTCTGGCCCTCGACTCCCCACTTGGCGAACTCGAGCCCCTCGTCGGAGTAGTACAGCCAGTCGACGAACTGCAGCAGCGCCTTGAAGTACGGCTTGTCCTTGGCCTTCGCGGAGAGCATGAAGCCGCTGACCAGACGCTGGCCTGCCGCGACGTAGTCGCCCGCGGGGCCCGCCGGAACCCGGATGAGGGCGAGGTCCCCCGCCGTCCCGAGGTCCTTCAGGGTCTGGCGGTACGTGATGATCTCCTGGTTGTTGGTGCCGACCGACAGCGCACGGCCCGACGCGACCTTCTGCTTGGCCTGGTCGTCGTCCTGCGTGATCGCCTCGGGATCGAGCAGGCCGTCCTCGACCAGCGACGCGTAGAACGCGACGAGGTCCTTGTACTCGTCGGTCGCGCCCGTGTAGACGAACGCGTCGCCGTCCCACGTCAGTCCCTGACCGAACCCCCACCCGGCGGCGGTGCCGAAGTTCGGGGCGACGAAGCCCAGCGTCCCTTCGATGGGCCCGTTGGCCGACCAGCGGTCCGTCATCGGATAGAGGTCCGGGTAGGCCTTCTTGACCGTCTCGAGCTGGTCCCTCAGCTCATCGAACGTCGCCGGTTCGAGGCTGAGGCCCAGCTGCTGCCAGATGTCCGAGCGGACCGCGAAGGAGTACTCGGGCCGCGGCTCCTCGCGGAAACCGGGGAAGAGGTAGTACTTGCCGTCCTCCTGACGCAGTTGGTCGAGGTCGGGCTCCAGACCCCACTTCTCGACCTTGTCCAGGTAGTTCGGCATGTACTGGACGAAGTCGCTGGCCGGCAGGATCGCCCCGCCCGCGACGAAGGCGACCTCCTGACCGGGGTAGGTCACCGAGACGATGTCGGGCGCGTCGCCCGCACCGATCACGAGCGACTTGCGCTGGTCCCACTCGCTGAGCGGAGCGCTGACGACGTCGAAGGAGACCTTCTGGTTCGTCTTCAGCTCGTCGAGGATCAGCCAGTCGTCCGTGATCGGATAGTTCGGGTGGTCGCGGTAGAACAGGCCGAACTCGACGGGCTCGGACGCCACGAAGGTCGTGTCGACGCCGTAGTCGCTCATGGCGCCGACCTCTTTGCCGGTGAAGTCGAACTCCGCCCCCTCCGCGGCAGGGGTTCCGCCGCCCGTGCACGCGGTGAGGGTGAGCGAGCCCGCCGCGACGACCGAGGCCGCCACGAGCAGTGCGCGACGCGGTCGCCTCACCGCGCGTGCCATCCGATGCTGTGTCATGGGATCTTCCTTTCGTGGGGTGGGTCGCCGAACGCGGTCATTGCTTCACCGAGCCGAGCATGACGCCCGAGACGAAGTACTTCTGGATGAACGGATAGAGGGCGATGATCGGCAGCACGGTCAGCAGCATCGTGACCGCCTTGACGTTCGCGGCGACCTGGACGGAGTCCCCCGAGGACTGTCCCGCGCCGATCGACTCGGTACCGGTGGCCGCCGCGATGAGATTGCGGAGGTACACCGTGACGGGATACAGCTCCGCCTTGTCCATGTAGAGGAAGGCGGCGAACCACGAGTTCCAGAACGACACGGCGTAGAAGAGAACCATCGTCGCGATCACGGCCTTGCTCAACGGGAGCACGATCCGCAGCAGGATGCCGTAGGTCGTGAGGCCGTCGATGCCCGCCGCCTCCTCGAGGTCCTCCGGGAAGTTCTCGAAGAACGCCTTCATCACCAGCAGGTTGAAGACGCTGATCGCGTTCGGGAGCACGATGGCCCACAGCGTGTTCTTCATCCCGAGGGTGTTGATGAGGATGTAGTTGGGGATGAGTCCGC
This sequence comes from Microbacterium sp. MMO-56, assembly GCF_037146215.1. NCBI lineage: Bacteria > Bacillati > Actinomycetota > Actinomycetes > Micrococcales > Microbacteriaceae > Microbacterium > Microbacterium sp. MMO-56. Next base: position 83,323 of record NZ_JBBCVW010000003.1, on the reverse strand, counting down.
CGTTGAAGAACATGGTGAACACGGCGACACCGATGAAGAAGACGCGCCCCTTCAGGTGCTTCTTCGACAGGGCGTAGGCGAACGTCGTGGTGAGCACCATCGCGATCGCCGTCGCGACGACGGTGTACACGACGGTGTTCCCGTAGTTGCGCCAGAACATCGGGTCGCCCAGGACGTACCCGAAGGTCGTGACGTTGAAGCCTTGGGGGATCAGGTTCACCTGACCCGAGTTGATGTAGGCCTCGGAGCTGAACGCCTGCGCGATGACGTTCAGAAACGGATAGAGCGTGAGGAAGCAGATCGCGATCAGCAGCACGCCGTTGACGACGCGGAAGACGCGATACCCGTTCGAATCGCGGATGCCGCTGCCCTTCTCCGGACGGAAGATGCGGTCGGCCAGCCGGCGCGACCCGGTCCGCGCCGACGTCGTGACCGCCGCGCCGGCCGCGTCGGACTGCCCTGTCGGAGCCGGCATCGGGATGGAGTTCACCACAGGCTCGTCCCCACTGTTCGGCGCGAGATCGCATTGGCGGAAAGGATCAGCGTCAGGCCGATGAGCGCCTCGAAGAGCCCGATCGCCGTGGCATAGGAGAAGTTGCTCGAGATGATGCCGACGCGGTACAGGTACGTCGAGATCACATCAGCGGTCGGATAGAGCAGCGGGTTGTACAGCAGCAGGATCTTCTCGAACCCGACGGCCATGAACGTGCCGATGTTCAGGATCAGCAGCACGATCATGGTGGGCCGGATGCCCGGCAGGGTGACATGCCAGATCTGACGCCACCGGTTGGCGCCGTCGATGCGCGCGGCCTCGTACAGCTGCGGGTCGATCGTGGTGAGGGCCGCGAGGTAGAGGATCGTGCCCCAGCCGACCGTCTGCCAGACCTCCGACGACACGTAGATCGTCCGGAACCATTCCGGCAACTGCATGAACGGGATGGCGGTGCCGCCGAGCGCCTCGATGAACTGGTTGATCGACCCCCTCACGGCCGTCAGCTGCAGCACCATGCCCGCGACGATCACGATCGACATGAAGTGCGGGAGGTAGGAGATCGACTGCGCGAGCCGCTTGATGTGACGAGAGCGCAGCTCGTTGAACATCAGCGCGAGGATGATCGGCAGGGGGAAGGTGATCAGGAGCGTGATCACGCCGATGATCAGGGTGTTCCAGAAGGCCCGCCAGAACATCGGATCGTTGATGAACAGCTCGATGTAGCGCAGGCCCACCCACTCGTCGCCGAACATGCTGCCGCCGGGCCGGAAGCGACGGAAGGCGATGATGTTGCCGGCCATCGGCACGTATCGGAAGACGGCGAGGAAGACGAGCGGCAGGACGAGCAGCGTGTACAGACGCCAGTCGCGACGCAGTGCCTGGCGCCAGGTCACGCGGTGCGGACGCGCCCGCGGCGCGCGGCCGAGCCGCCCCGCGGGGGTGGCCGGATCGGCGGCCAGAGCTGGGTTCGCGGACACGTCGCTCCTTTGCGATGGACAGTTCCTCACGCCCGACGGAGGGTGCGAAAGCCTCGACATCCCCGTCGCTACACGTTGAAGCTAACCGCGCTCATCATCGATGTCAACGTTTTCATTGCATCGTTACCGCGGAGTCGGCTCCGCGTCGGCGACGCCGGTGTCAGTGCGGACGCGCGGTCGTCGTGCGGGGGATGAGGCGCGTCGGCAGCACCCGATGCGGCGCTTCGAGGGTTCCCCCGGTGAGGAGCGTGATGAGCATCCGCGCCGCCTCGGCGCCCAGGCGCTGCATGGGCTGACGCACGGTGCTCAGCGGCCGCGCACTCTGGAACGCCTCCGGGATGTCGTCGAACCCGACGACCGAGAGATCGCCCGGCACGTCGAGGCCGAGGTCGGTGGCGACCTCGATGAGCCCGAGCGCGGAGCGGTCGTTGGCCGCGAAGACCGCGGTCGGGCGATCCTCGCGCTGGAGGAGCGGGCGGGCGACCAGGCGCACGGTGTCCGGGTCGTACATGCCGACCGCGATCAGGCTCGGGTCGAACGGGATGCCCGCCTGGGCCAGCGCGCGCTTGTAGCCCGCCTCGCGCATCCCGGACGAGCGCAGCTCCGGGCGGCCCGCGAGGAACCCGATACGGCGGTGGCCGAGCTCGATGAGGTGCATCGTCGCCTCGAAGCCGCCGCCGAGGCTGTCGGACTGGACGGAGGGGATGTCGGCGCGACCGAGATGCGGGTCGACGGCGACGATCGGCACCTCGGCGCTCACGCCGTCCACGGTGGGCGTCACCATGATCGCGGCGTCGATGAGGGTGCCGCTGAGCCGGCTGAGCGAGCGTCGCTCCCACCCGCGCGGGTCGTCCTCGCGGGCGCCGCTGTAGGCGAGCAGGTCGTAGCGGTGGCCGCTCAGCGCCGCCCCGACACCCTTCAGCACTTCTGCGCTGAAGGGCTCGAAGTCGGCCACGAGGACGCCGATGACGCCCGTCCGTCGCGAGCGCATGCTGCTCGCCACGAGGCTCGACTCGTAGCCGAGGTCGGCGACGGCCTCCAGGACGCGCGTGACGGTGGCGCTCGCGACCCCGTAGCGGCCGTTGACGGCCTTGGACACCGTCGCCACCGACACCCCGGCTGCGGCGGCGACGTCGTGGATGGTGGCGCGACGGCTCATGGGGCTCGATCGTACGCTGTCGCAAACGTTATGGAAAAGGTTTTTGAAAACGTTTGACGCCGTTCGCAACAAATCGGCACACTGGCCGCATTCCGGTTCCCGATAAGCCGGAATGCTCCGAACCCCGGAAGGCCGGGGTGACGCTCAACGAGGAGGACAGGAATCACATGAAGGCGAAGAAGATCCTGGCCGGGGCAGCGCTCCTGGTCACGGGCGCCCTGGCGCTCAGCGCCTGCACCGGCGGTGGATCCGGCGGCTCGAGTGACGGCAAGGTCGAGATGACCCTGTGGCAGAACTCGACCACCGGCGCTGGTCAGCAGTTCTGGAAGGACGCGATCGCGGCCTTCGAGAAGGACAACCCGAACGTCACGATCACGATGCAGTCGATCCAGAACGAGGACCTCGACGGCAAGCTGCAGACGGCGCTGAATGCCGGGGACGCTCCCGACATCTTCCTGCAGCGCGGCGGCGGCAAGATGGCCGCGATGGTGCAGGCGGGCCAGGTCATGGACCTCACGGACAAGATCAGCGACACCGTGAAGTCGGAGATCTCCGGCGGGTCGTTCAAGGCCGAGACGTACCAGGACAAGGTCTGGGCCATGCCGCTCGCGGTGCTCCCCAGCGGCTTCTGGTACAGCTCCGACCTGTTCACCCAGGCCGGCGTGACCGCCACCCCCGGGACGATCACGGACCTCGAGGGCGTCGTCGGCAAGCTGAAGGACGCCGGCATCGCTCCGATCGCGCTCGGCGCCAAGGACGCCTGGCCGGCCGCGCACTGGTACTACAACTTCGCCCTGCGCGAGTGCAGCGCCAAGACGATCGAGGAGACCGGCGACTCGAAGGACTTCAGCGACGCGTGCTGGACGAAGGCGGCTCAGGACCTCGCCGACTTCGCCGCGACGAAGCCCTTCAACGAGGGCTTCCTCACCACCTCGGCCCAGCAGGGCGCGGGCAGCTCGGCCGGCCTCGTGGCCAACCACCAGGCTGCGATGGAGCTCATGGGCGCGTGGGACCCGGGCGTGATCGCCTCCCTGACGCCCGACGAGAAGCCCCTCCCCGACCTCGCCTGGTTCCCCTTCCCGGAGATCTCCGGCGGTCAGGGCGAGCCCGGATCGATGATGGGCGGCGTCGACGGGTACTCCTGCTCGGCCAAGGCCCCGAAGGAGTGCGCCGACTTCCTGAACTTCATCGCGTCGGCCGACCAGCAGGTCGCGTACTACAAGGCGTACAACGCGCCGCCGGTCAACACGACCGCGCAGAAGTCGGTGACGGAGCCCTACCTGCAGGAAGTGCTCGCGGCCTACAACAAGGCGCCGTTCGTCTCGCAGTGGCTCGACACCGTCCTCGGCCAGAACGTCGGCAACGCGCTGAACGTCGCGGTCGTCGACCTGCTCGCGGGCAAGAGCGACCCGAAGCAGATGATCCAGTCGGTCACCGACGCTGCGAAGAAGGGCTGATCGGATCATGACCCTTCGCGAGACCGCCGCGACGAATAGCGACGCGGAGACGGATCTCGCGCAGCACGACGGGGGCGGCGTCACGCCGCCCCCGTCCACGCCGCGCCGCCGTCACCGAGGTTTGGGGTGGGCCGGACGACTCGAAGTCGCGATCCTGGTCGGCCCTGCGCTGCTCATGTTCCTCGGCTTCGTCATCTTCCCGGTCGTCATGGCGGCGTATTACGGCTTCTTCCGCTGGCAGGGCTACGGCGCTCCCACGGACTTCGTCGGCCTGCAGAACTACATCACGATCCTCACCGACCCCACGTTCCACGACGCCCTGAGCCACAACGCGTTCGTCGTCATCGCCTCGATCGTGCTGCAGGGCCCGGTCGCGGTCCTCCTGGCCCTCATGCTCAACCGCCGGATGCGCGGCCAGTCGATCATCCGCGTCCTCATCTTCGTGCCGTACGTGATCGCCGAGGTCGTCGTCGGCACCGGGTTCGGGCTCATGCTGCAGACGCAGGGCGCACTGAACTCCTTCCTCGACAGCATCGGCCTCGGTGGGCTCACGCACGACTGGATCGCCGACCCCGCCATCGCGATCTGGACGCTGATGGTCATCCTGACCTGGAAGTACGTCGGCTTCGCCGTCATCCTCTTCCTCGCCGGGCTCCAGGGCATCCCCGAGGAGCTCTACGAGGCCGCCGCCCTCGACGGCGCCGGCTACTGGAAGGCGCACCTGCGCATCACCCTTCCGCTGCTGGCTCCGACGCTGCGGATCTGGGCCTTCCTGTCGATCATCGGGGCCCTCCAGTTGTTCGACCTCGTCTACATCATCTGGGGCCAGTACGTGGCTTCCACCGCCGGCACCTCGACGATGGCGACCTACATGGTCGTCAACGGCCGCAACGCCGGCAACTTCGGCTTCGGCAACGCCGTCGCCGTCGTCATCTTCGTCATCTCGCTGGTCGTCGCCTTGATCTACCAGCGATTCGTCCTGCGCCGCGACACGGCCGGGGCGATCACGGAAGGGAAGAAGAGCCGATGAGCGCCTTCACCGCACCCGCCTCGGTCGCTGCGACCGCCCGGGCCGAGCGCCGTCGCAGCCGCCGCGACCGCAAGGCCGCCAAGGAGCCGCTGCCCTGGGGCAGCCCGATCGTCTACTTCGTGGCGCTGGTGGTGATCGCGCTCATGCTCGCACCGGTGCTGTACATCATCATCGGCGGCTTCCGCAGCAACTCGCAGATCACCGTCGACCCGGCCGGATGGCCCGACCCGTGGAAGTTCGAGAACTACCTCGCGGTGCTCACCGGACCGCAGTTCTGGCAGCAGGTGCTGAACTCGCTCATCGCGGCGGGGGCGACGACGGCCGGCGTCGTGGTGCTCGGCCTCATGGCCAGCTACGTGATCGCCCGCTACCCGCTGCGCGGCAAGGGCGCCCTCTACGCACTGTTCGCGGCGGGCCTGATGTTCCCCATCACGGTCGCGATCACCCCGCTGTACATCGTCATCCGCGACCTCGGCCTCATGAACTCGCTGGGCGGGATCATCCTGCCGCAGATCGCGTTCGCCCTGCCGACGACGATCATCATCCTGGTGCCGTTCCTGCGCGCCATCCCCGACGAGATCCAGGAGGCGGCCTTCATCGACGGCGCGAGCCGCCTGGGCTTCTTCTGGCGGATGGTGCTGCCGCTGTCCATCCCCGGCGTCATCACCGTCGGCATCCTCGCGTTCATCGGCAGCTGGAACAGCTACCTGCTGCCGCTGTTCATCCTCAACAACGAGGCGACCTTCACCCTGCCGCTGGGTGTGCAGGCGTTCTCGTCGCAGTACTCCGTCGACACCGCCAAGGTGCTCGCGTTCACCTCGCTGTCCATGCTTCCCGCTCTGGTGTTCTTCAGCCTGTTCGAGCGTCGCATCGTGGGTGGCCTGACCGGCGCCGTGAAGGGCTGATCCGCGTGACTATCTCCGACAACTCCGTCCGCGCCGAGCCGACGGAGCCGGCCTCCGCCCGTGTCTGCGGGCTCATCGCCGAGATGACGATCGAGCAGAAGATCGCTCAGCTCGTCGGCTTCTGGGTGGACCAGGGAGACGACGTGGTCGCCCCTCTGGCGGGAGAGATGGCGACCTCGACCAAGTACGAGGAGGCCACCGAGCACGGCCTCGGCCACCTCACCCGGGTCTACGGCACGCGTCCGGTCGAACCCGTCGAGCGCGCCGAATGGCTGTGGGCCGAGCAGCAGCGCCTCAGGGAGGCGTCCGGCCACGGCATCGGCGCCATCGTGCACGAGGAGTCGCTCACCGGCCTCGCGGCGTGGAAGGCGGCGACGTTCCCCACGCCGCTGGCCTGGGGCGCGGCGTTCGACCCCGAGTCGGTCGAGCGCATGGGCCGCCTGATCGGGGAGTCGATGCAGCGTCTCGGCGTGCACCAGACGCTCGCGCCCGTGCTCGACGTCATCCGCGATCCCCGCTGGGGCCGGGTCGACGAGTGCATCGCGGAGGATCCGTACGTCGTCGGCACGATCGCGACGGCCTACGTCCAGGGCGTCCAGGCCGCGGGCGTGCACGCGACCCTCAAGCACTTCGTCGGCTACTCGGCGTCGCAGGCGGGACGCAACCACGCTCCCGTCCACGCGGGGCCGCGAGAGCTGGCGGACGTCTTCCTCCCGCCGTTCGAGATGGCGGTGCGCGACGGCGGCGTCCGGTCGGTCATGAACTCCTACACCGACATCGACGGTATCCCCGTCGCCTCGGACCCGACGCTGCTCACCGATCTGCTGCGCGGCGAGTGGGGCTTCGACGGCGTCGTGGTCTCGGACTACTTCGCCGTCGCGTTCCTCGAGACGATGCACGCCGTCGCCGCCGATCGCACGGAGGCCGCCCGCCTCGCGCTCGCGGCGGGCATCGACGTCGAGCTGCCCAGCGGGGACGCCTACGCGCGCCCTCTGCTGGACGGCCTCCGCGAGGGCCGCATCGACGAGGAGCTCGTCGACCGGGCGCTCGCCCGCGTGCTGGCTCAGAAGGAGTCGCTGGGTCTCCTCGACCCGGACGAGTCCGCTCCCCCGACCGAGATCGACCTCGACACCCCGGCGCACCGCGAGGCGGCGCGCACGATCGCCGAACGGTCGCTCGTGCTGCTGCGCAACGACGGCGTGCTCCCCCTCGCGGCGCCGCGGCGCGTCGCGGTGATCGGCCCGAACGCCGACGAGGCGTCCGCACTGATGGGCTGCTACTCGTTCGCGAACCACGTCCTCGCGCACCTGCCCGACGTGCCCCTCGGATTCGCCATCCCGACGGTGACCGAGGCGCTGCGCACGGAGCTGCCGGACGCCGAGATCACGTCGGTCGCCGGCTGCGAGGTCGACGGCGAGGACCGTTCGGGCTTCGCCGCGGCCGAAGACGCCGCCGCGGCGGCGGACGTCGCCGTCGTCGTCGTCGGCGACCGCGCCGGCCTGTTCGGGCGCGGAACGGTCGGCGAAGGCAACGACGCGGAGAGCCTGGAGCTGCCGGGAGTGCAGCGCGACCTCGTCGAGCGCATCGTCGCGACGGGCACCCCGGTCGTGCTGGTGGTCGTCACCGGCCGCCCGTACGCGCTCGCGTGGGCGCTCGACGGCGAGCAGGCGCCGGCCGCGGTCGTGCAGGCGTTCTTCCCCGGCGAAGAGGGCGGCACCGCGATCGCCCGCGTGCTGTCGGGGGCGGTGTCCCCCTCGGGGCGCCTGCCGGTCTCGCTCCCCCGCTCCGCGGGCGCGCAGCCGTACTCGTATCTGCACCCGATCCTCGGGGGCAACAGCGACGTGACGAGCACCGATGTCACGCCCGTGCGCCCCTTCGGGTTCGGTCTCGGCTACACCACGTTCTCCCGCACGGGTCTCACGGCGGACGCCGCGGTCGCCGCGGGCGGGGCGTTCGAGGCATCCGTGACCGTCACCAACACCGGGGAGCGGGCGGGCACCGAGATCGTGCAGCTCTACGCGCACGACGTCGTCGGCAGCGTCGTCCGACCCGTCGCGCAGCTCGTCGGCTATGCGCGCGTCGACCTCGACCCGGGGGCGTCGGCGCTCGTGCGTTTCGACGTGCCGACCTCGCGCCTCGCCTTCACGGGTCGTTCGGGCGAGCGGATCGTCGAGCCCGGGCGCATCGACCTGTGGGTGGGCGCGTCCGTCGCCGACCGGGAGACCGAGGCGCGCGTCGAGATCACGGGCGACGTGCACCGGATCACGGCGCAGGACCGTCGCCTGGTGGGGGTGTCGGTCTCGAGCTGAACCCTCCGGGCGTCGGAAGAGCGCACTCGGCACCCTCTCCGGAGGGACCGGGTGCGCTCTTCGTGTGCCCGGGCCGGGACGTCAGGCGTTGCGTCCGGCGACCGGCCCGGGCGGGCAGGCCGCCGTTCCGCTCAGCCCTCCAGCGCGAGCTCTACCGTCGCGAAGGACACCGGGGGAAGCGTCAGCCGGAGGATCCCGTCCTCGACCGTCGCCTCGAGGGCGACCGGCGCGACGGCGTCCGGCGCCGCGGGCGTGTTGTGCGCGCTCGCATCCGGTCCGGTCAGCACGCGTGCCCGCGCCACCGTCGCGGACCGGCCGCGCAGGTCGATCTCGACGGGGAGGGGCGCGTCGGGGCCGGCATGGGTGAGGGAGATCAGCGCCGCGCCGTCCGTCGTCGAGGCCGACAGGGACAGGACGGACAGCTCGTCGTCGTCGACCGCGAGACGAGGCGCGTCGAGCACGTGCGCGGGCGCCGACAGGGCGTCGTGGTGGCCGGCGTTCATCTCGTACACGTGGTAGGTCGGCGTCAGCACGAGACCGCCGTCGTCGTCCGTCAGGATCATCGCCTGCAGGACGTTGAGCGTCTGCGCGATGTTCGCCATGCGCATGCGTGCCGCGTGCCGGTGGAACACGTCGAAGTGGAGACCCGCCACGACGGCGTCGCGCATCGTGTTCTGCTGGAACAGGAAGCCCGGGTTCGTGCCCGGCTCGACGTTCCACCACGTGCCCCATTCGTCACAGACGAGCCCGATGACGCGCTCGGGGTCGTACGAGTCCATCACCGCCTCGTGCGCGCTGACGACCTGCTCGATGCGCTGCGCGTGCGCGGCCGTCCGCAGGTACTCGTCGCGGGAGAACTCGGTCGCCGACTCCTTCTGGATGCCGGTCCCGGCGTGCGTGTAGTAGTGGAACGAGATCGCCTGGAAGGGCGAGGGCTGCGGGTCGGGCGTGTTCGACGACGTCGCGGAGGCCATGAGGGTGTGGGTCCAGCGCAGGTCGGCGTCGGAGGCGCCCGCCGCGATCCGCACCAGCCGGTTGCCGTCGTGCTCCTTGCAGAAGGTCGCGTAGCGGCGCGCGAGCGAGGTGTAGTACTCCGGCGTCATGTTGCCGCCGCAGCCCCATGCCTCGTTGCCGATCCCCCAGAAGGGCACCCGCCAAGGCTCGTCACGCCCGTTCGCCCGGCGCAGGCGCGCCATCGGGCTGTCGCCCGAGCGGGTGAGGTACTCGACCCATTCGCTCATCTCCTGGACGGTGCCGCTGCCGACGTTGCCGTTGACGTACGGGTCGGCGCCGAGCATCTCGCACAGGTCCATGAACTCGTGCGTGCCGAAGGCGTTGTCCTCGACGACATCGCCCCAGTTCGTGTTGACCATCGTGGGGCGCTCGTCCCGCGGGCCGACGCCGTCGCGCCAGTGGTACTCGTCGGCGAAGCATCCGCCCGGCCAGCGCAGGTTCGGGATGCGGATGGCCCGCAGCGCCTCGACGACGTCGAGCCGGATGCCGCGCTCGTTCGGGATCGGCGAGTCCTCCCCCACCCAGAAGCCGCCGTAGATGCACCGTCCGAGGTGCTCGGCGAAATGTCCGTAGAGGTGACGGCTGATCTGCGGGCCGGTGACGTCCAGGTCGACGGCGGCGCGGGCGGGGGTCATGAGGTCTCCGTTCTGCGGCGGCTTCGCCGCGCGTCCATCTTCCCCTAATATGTTCCTCATGACAACAAATAAGTCCGAGCTGGACGCTCTGCTTGCGAGCGACGACGATGTCCGCGCCCTGTTCGCCGGGGACTGGATCCGGTACCGGGCCTCCGAGAGCCTCCCCGAGCTGACCTGGCACGCCCAGTCGACGTGCGCGCGGATCAACCGCATCTTCTTCGACGAGCCCGACGAGGCGCAGCGTCTCTTCCGCGACCTGATCCCGGGCGCCGGCGAGGGGATCGACTTCCGTCCGCCGATCAATCTCGACTACGGCATCGGGCTGACGATCGGGGACCGGACGTTCATCAACAAGGACTTCCTCGTCGTCGGCGGCGGATACGTCACGATCGGTGCCGACTGCCTCATCGGCCCGCGGTGCAGCATCTACACCCCGAACCACGCCGAGGAGCCCGTCCGCCGCCGCGAGGGCTGGGAGCGCGCCCGCGCCGTCACGATCGGCGACAACGTCTGGCTCGGCGGGTCGGTGACGATCCTCCCCGGGGTCTCGATCGGCTCCGACAGCGTGATCGGGGCGGGATCGGTCGTGACGCGCGACATCCCCTCCGGCGTCGTCGCCGCGGGCAACCCCTGCCGCGTCATCCGGCCGCTGCACACCGACTGAGCCCGACCCGGCGACCTCATCGGCCGCGCTCGCGCCGCCATGCCGGGACGTACAGCAGCGCGCCGAGGATGCTGACCGCACCCGCCGCGACGAAAGCCGTCGACGTCGACGTCGACGCCGCCAGCGGCGTCAGAACGAGCAGCCCGACACTGTAGGCACCCCCGGCGACCATCGAGTTGATGGACAGGACGGTGGCCCGGTTCTGCGGCTCCGCCTCGCGGTGCAGCAGAGCGCTGTGCATGGGCCCCGCCGCGCCGTGCGTGACGTAGGCGAGGCCGTAGCCGGTGAGGAGTCCCACGGGACCGGCGACCACGCCCATGCCGACCACGGACAGCCCGTTCAGCACGCGGGCGAGGATCGCCGTGCGCGCTACACCGATGCGCCGGCTCACCCGTCCGGCCAGGAGCGAGCCGAGCGCGAAGAGCCCCCATGCCGCCGCCGACGCCGGCGCGAGCACCGCCGCGGCGGCGTCCTCCCCGCCCAGATCGTCGGCGAGACCCACCGGGGTCAGCGTCTCGAACGCGATCATGGCGATGCTCCAGAACACCTCCACCAGCACGAGCGCACGCAGCACGGGCGCCGTGCGCAGAAGACGCAGCCCCTGTGCCACCACCCGCGGAACGTCACGGACGACGCTGCGGGCCCCACGGCCCCAAGCGGCGAGGGTCCGTGCGCCGCGACGCTGCCCCGACGGATCTGCGCGAGCCGTGTCCTCGCGCGGCTCGCGCACGAGCACGACGACGAGCAGCGTGTGCACGACGTACACGAGCGCCGCCACGGCGAACGGCAGCGTCAGGGCCCACTCGTCGCCGAGCGGCCGCCACAGCACCAGGCCTCCGCAGACGAGCGCACCCGCGGCGATCGACGCCCCGAGCACCGTCGCGGCGCGGCTGAGACCCCGCTCGATGGGGTGTCCGGGGTCCGCGGCCAGCGCGGAATCGACGTACCAGGCCTCCAGCGGACCGGAGTCGAGCACGCGGAAGACGCCCTGGACCACGGCCGCGGCGGCGAACGCGACGAAGGTCGTCGCCACGACCAGCGTCGACGCCGCGACGACGGCCAGCACCCCCGAGACGATGAGAAGCGGACGACGCCCGCGGGTGTCCGCGAGCCCCCCGGTCGGGAGTTCCAGAGCGAGGACGACGAATCCCTGCAGGGAGAGAAGGACTCCCACCTCGGGGAGCGTCAGCCCGCGCTCGAGCGGGAGCAGCACGGTCAGTCCGAACACGAGTCCGACGGGGAACCAGCGGGTCGCGGAGAGGAGCACGAACCGGCGCCCCGCCTCCCGGCTCGTCAGCGGTGAGCTCACGAATCGAAATCGGCGTCCGCCGGGGGCGCGAGGTCGACCGGCCGGGTGAACGAGCTCAGATGGATGCGGCGCGCGGCCGGGTCGCCCTCCCCCTGCTCGCGGTATCGCTCGACGAGTGCGGCGAGGTCGGCCTGGAGCGCCCGTGCGCCCGCCGGCGTGACCTCCAGAATCGCATCCGAGAGCCCGAGAGCGTCGACCCATTCCGCGGGCCACGCGTCGGCGGCATCCAGCCATTCCTCCGCGCGCACGGCGGACTGACGCACGTAGTCGCGTTCGAGCCAGCCGAGGGCCGTCCGGGCATCCTCGTCGTCGGCGAACGTCGAGGGGGTCCACGCGTGCGAGCGACTCGTGGCGCGCCACCTGCGTTCCCGCCCCTGACCGGTGTGCGCGTCGGCGACGAGCCCGACCGAGGCGAGAGCGCGGAGGTGATAGCTCGTCGCCCCGGAGTTCGTGGACAGGAGGCCGGCGAGCTCGGTCGCCGTCGACGGGCCGTCGGTGCGCAGCCGCGTCAGCAGGCGCGAACGGAGCGGGTGCGCGAGCACCCGCACCGCACGCTCGTCCAGGTGGAGCACGTCGGGGATGTCGTCGGGAGTGTCATCGGACATGCGTCGATGATGGCATGCAGAGAATTTCTGCACAAGTTCTATGCACAATTTCTTTGCACAGAGGAGTCCGGACATCGCTCTGGTGCGGATCCGGCCCCTCAGCGCAGGGCGAGCTGCTCGTCGAGGTAGTCGGCGAGCGGGCGCGGCGACCCCGTCGCGCTCCAGCGGACGTGGGGCACGCCGCCGACGAGGGAGAGCGGCCCCGTGTCGCGTCCCGCGGTGAGGGCGGCGAGATCGAGCTCCACGGCGCCCAGATGCACCACCTCGCCGTCGGCGAATCCGCCGCGTGCCGCCGCGGCGGCACGCTCGGACCGGGCTCGCTGGGCCTCGGCGGTGTACCCCCGAGGCGCTTCGGTGCGCGCCCGCAGCACCTCGCCCGTGGCGTACACGGCCCTCTCCGCGATGAGCAGCACACCCACGTGCCAGGCCTCGCCCATCGGCACGATGCGCGGCGCGCGCCCGAACCCGAGGAGCTTCCGCGCCGCGGCCCAGTCGCCCAGCCGTTCGGCGGGCGTCCCGGCGAGACGGCGTCGCGCCGCCTCGAACAGCGCGGACGCGTCGGTCATCGCGGCCCCGGCCGCACCGTGACGTCGGAGATCACGGCATCGCGCGGCAGATCGATCGCCGCGAGCACCGCCGCGACCACCGACGCCGGATCGATCCAGCGGGAGGGGTCGTACGACGCGCCCTCCTGGGCGTGCACCTCCGCCTGCATCGGAGTGGCCGTCCGGCCGGGGTACACCGAGGTCACGCGGACGCCGTGGGGCTCCTCCTCGCGGCGCAGCGCATCGGCGAGGGCCTTCAGCCCGTGCTTCGAGGCGGCATACGCCGCCCAGTCGGGGTGCGCGGTGAGACCCGCCCCGGAGTTGACGAACACGATCTGGCCCCGCGCGGCGCGCACGGAGGGCAGGGCGACGCGCGTGAGCTCGGCGGGCGAGATCAGGTTGACGGCGAGCTGGGACTCCCACGCGTCGACGGGCAGGTCGGCGACCGGGCCGAGCCGGACGACCCCGGCGGCGTGCACGACCGTGTCGATCGTGTCGGGCATCCGGGCCTGGAGGGCGGGGGCGATCGTGGCGGGCCGGGAGAGGTCGCTCACGACGAGCACGCTCCCCGGGAAGGCGCTCGCGAGCTCGTCGGCGCGTGCCGCGCTCCGCGCGAGCAGGACCAGCCGGTCGCCGCGCGCGTGGAGCCGCTCGGCGATCAGGCGGCCGATGCCCGAACCGGCGCCCGTGATGAGGTGGGTGGTCATGCATCCATCCTCCCACCCTGCGCCCTCATCGGGCGGGGGCACGGTGCCGGTCGTCGGATCGGTGGGGCAGGTGTCACGTCCCAGGTCTCACCGGGTCACACCCTCCCCACCGGTCCGACGACCGGCCGGCCCGCACCCCTCACCGCGAGACGGGATCCCCGGGCGAGAGGAAGGCGGCCAGCTCACGAGCGGTGGGGGCGCCTTCCCAATCGCCGGGCGACATGCACAGGAGGGCCCCGCACGCGTTGGCCTGCGCGAGGCGGGCGGAGACGTCGGCACCGGCGAGGCGGGCGGCGAGGTAGCCGGCCACGAACGCGTCGCCGGCACCCACGGTGTCGACCGTGTGGACCGAGAAGCCCGGGGCGTCCGTGCGGACCCCCGAGACGACGGCATACGCACCGGCCTCCCCGCGCTTGACGACCACCTCGCGCCCCGCCAGGGCCGCCTCCGCGGCCTCACCCGGCGCGATGAGGGCGAACTCGTCCTCGCCGCCGAAGACGATGTCGGCGCCGTCCGCGAGGCGCCGCAGGACCGGCCGGGCGACATCGGCGGGAGCGAGAGCGGAGCGGTAGTTGATGTCGAACGAGATGACCGTGCCCGCGGCGCGCGCCCGGGCGCAGACCGTGTCCACAGACGCCAGCGCCGACGCGGACACGAGCGCCGTGACCCCGGTGACGTGGACGAGATCCGCCTCCTCCACCCATCCCGCGGGGACGTCGCCGGGCGCGAGGGTGGAGCCCGCCGACCCGGCGCGGTAGTACGTGACAGCCGTGGACGACGCGGTCGGGCGCTCCTTGATCATGAGCCCCGTCGACGCATCCGCGGTCCGCGCGCGCACGTCGAGACCCTCACCCCGCAGCTCCCGCAGGATGCGCCGGCCCAGCATGTCGTCGCCGACGACCCCGGCCCACGACGCGTCGACGCCGAGACGGCGCAGGCCGATCGCGACGTTGCTCTCCGCGCCGCCGATGCCGACGGCCACGTCGGGGAGGTGCTGCAGCGTGCCGATCTCGCGGGTGCGCAGCAGCGCCATCGTCTCGCCGAGGGTGACGACGCGTCCGCTCATCGCTCGACCCCCGGCGACGCGGGCGCCTGAGGCGCGCACACGGCGACGAAGGCCGCGGCCCGCTCGCGCAGCGCATCGAGGTCGCCGCCGCGGAAGGCGTCGCCCAGGAGCGGACCGCCGACGCTCACCGCGACGGCGCCGGCACGCAGCCACGCGCGTGCCCCCTCGAGGTCGACGCCGCCGGAGGGCACGACCCGGATGCCCGGGAACGGCCCGCGCAGGTCGGCGACATAGCCGGGGGTGACCTGCCCCGCGGGGAACACCTTGACCGCGGACGCGCCCGCGCGCCACGACCCGTGCAACTCGGTGGGGGTGAGCCCGCCGGGCACGATCGGCACCCCGACGGAGAGCGCCCGGGCGACCACCGCGGGATCGCTGACGGGGGTCACGAGGTAGCGCGCGCCCGCGGCGGCGGCCGCATCGACCTCGTCGACGTCCGTGACCGTGCCCACGCCGAGGTCGGCCAGGCCGTCGTAGCGCGCGACGAGCTCGGGCAGGAGCTCGATCGTCGCCGGCGTCGTGAGGGTCAGCTCGATGCTGCGGATGCCCGCCGCGACGAGGGCGTCGAGCACCGGTGCGTACGCGTCGGCGTGCGGGGCACGTGCGACGACGACCAGCCGCGACGCCTCCGTGCGCTCGGGCAGCGCGAGGCGCTCGGGTCGGGTCTGCGACTCACCAGTCATGGACGGTCCCGTCCTGCAGCCGGTTCACCGGCAGGTAGGCCTTCGTGTAGGCGAAGGCGTCGGCGGCGACGAGATCCAGCTCGACGCCGAGGCCCGGAGCGTCGCCCGGATGCAGGAACCCGCGGTCGAACGTGAACGACGTGCGGAACACCTCCAGGGTCGTGTCGTTGTGCGGCATGTACTCCTGGATGCCGAAGTTGTGGATCGCGAGGTCGAGGTGCAGCGCCGCGGCCATACCCACGGGCGAGACGTCGGTGGGGCCGTGGATGCCGGACTTCACCCCGTAGATCGCGGCGAAGTCCAGCAGCTTCTTCATCGCCGTGATGCCCCCGGTGTGCGTCACCGCCGAGCGCACGTAGTCGATGAGACGCTCCGTGATGAGGGTCTGGTAGTCGTACACGCTGTTGAACACCTCGCCGATCGCGAGCGGGGTCGTCGAGTGCTGCCGCACGAGGCGCAGCGCCGTCTGATCCTCCCCGGGCGTGCAGTCCTCGAGCCAGAACAGGTCGTACGGCTCGACGTCCTTGGCGAATCTGGCCGCCTCGATCGGGGTCATCCTGTGGTGACCGTCGTGCAGGATGCGCACGCCGGTGCCGAAGTCCTCGCGCAGGCGCGAGAACACCCCGGGCATGTGCGAGAGGTAGGCACGCGTGTCCCAGATCTCCTCGGTCGGACGCGTCGCCGCGGAGCCGTCCGCCGCGCGGCGGGCGGGCTCGTAGTCGTACCGCACCCCGGGCGCGCTGCTGGAGACCCCGTAGATCTGGCCGAGCCCGGGCACGCCGGTCTGCACCCGGACGGCGGTGTAGCCCGCCTCGACGTAGCCCGCGACGGCGTCCCGGAGCGCGGCGTAGTCACTGCCGGAGGCGTGGCCGTACACCCGCACGGCGTCGCGGCTCGCGCCGCCGAGAAGCTGGTACAGCGGCATCCCGGCCTTCTTGGCCTTAATGTCCCACAGCGCCATGTCCACGGCGGCGATCGCGGCCATGGTGACCGGGCCGCGACGCCAGTACGGTCCGCGGTAGAGGTATTGCCAGGTGTCCTCGATGCGGTCCTCGTCGCGCCCCACGAGCATGCTCGCGACGTGGTCGGTGAGGTAGGACGCGACGGAGAGCTCGCGCCCGTTGAGGGTCGCGTCCCCCCACCCGACGATGCCGTCGGAGGTGACGATGCGCAGGGTGACGAAGTTGCGTCCGGGGCTGGTGACGTGGACGTCGACGATCTCGATGGTCATGTCACATCGCCGATCGCGGGTCGGTGAGGTCGCGACCGGTCCACTCCGGCGCGATCACGGCGGCCACGAGCGCGCTCGCGGTGAACAGGGCGAGCAGCACGATCACCGGGATGACGCTGCCGGTCGCGGCGGCGACCCACGCCGCGGCGACGACCGGGCCGATGCCCGTCGCGATGATCGCGGCGATCTCGCGGACGACGGCGGTGAGGGTGTACCGGTTGCGCGCGCCGAAGATCTCGGGGATCGAGATGTTCTCCATCGAGGCGAGGGAGAGGACGCCGACGTTGTGGATGACCACGTAGCCGACGAAGATCGACGCGATGTCCTTGGAGTTGATCAGCAGCATCATGGGCACGACGAGCACGAGCGCGAGCGCCGACATGACGATGTACATCCGCCGGCGTCCGAAGCGGTCGCCCAGCCAGCCGACGAGCGGGATCGTCAGGAAGCCGACGAGCGACGAGACGATGACCACCTCGGGCCCCACGCCCTTCTGCACGGCGAGGGTGACGGTGATGAACGAGATGAGGTAGGTCTGGATGAGTCCGGAGTTGCCGGCCTGGCCGAAGCGCAGCAGGAAGGCGACGAGGATCGCCTTGACGGGCCTGCGCTGCAGCGCCTCGAGCGTGCGGATGTCCCCGGTCTCGGTGGCGAGCTGCTCGACCTCGCTGCGGGTCATGGCGCGGCCGTCGACGACGTCGGTGCGCTCCTCGAACACGGGGCTCTCCTTGAGGCGCAGGCGCACCCACACGGCAAAGACCATCACGACGGCGCTGGCGATGAACGGGATGCGCCAGCCCCACTCGATGACATCCTCCTCGAGCATGACCGCGAGCAGGATCGCCCAGATCGCCGAGGCGAACAGCGTGCCGCAGTTCGTGCCGAGGGCCACGAGGGAGGCGATGATGCCGCGTCGGTTCGTGGGAGCGTACTCGGCGAGCATGACGCCCGCTCCGGAGATCTCGGCGCCCGCGCCGAAGCCCTGGGCCAGCCGCAGCGCGACCAGGAGGATCGGCGCGATCATCCCGACCTGACCGTACGTCGGCAGGAACCCGATGAGCGTCGTGGCGAGTCCCATCAGGAGGATCGTGTAGAAGAGCACCTTGCGGCGGCCGATCCGGTCGCCCATGCGGCCGAAGTACACCGCTCCGAGGGGCCGGGCGACGTAGCCGACGCCGTAGGTCGCCATGGCGAGCACGACGGCCATGCCCGCGTCGCCGCCGGCGAAGAAGACTTGGCTGAACACCAGGGCGGCGGCCAGCGAGTACAGCTGGAAGTCCATGAACTCCAGCGCGGTGCCGAGCCAGCCCGAGACGGCGGCGCGGACCAGGTCCTTCACACTGCGCTCGGCGACCGGGGGCGCCCCGGTGCCGGATGCGAGCGAATCAGTCATTCGTTACTCCTTCGTACGGATGTGGGGTTGTTCGGTGGTGG
Source organism: Microbacterium sp. MMO-56 (assembly GCF_037146215.1). NCBI lineage: Bacteria > Bacillati > Actinomycetota > Actinomycetes > Micrococcales > Microbacteriaceae > Microbacterium > Microbacterium sp. MMO-56. The sequence goes on along the minus strand of NZ_JBBCVW010000003.1, from coordinate 65,100 downwards.
GCGCCGGAGCGCGTCAGAGTGCGAGCAGGACCTTCGCGGACGCCGACGAGTCGCGTGCGAGGGCGAACGCCGCGGCCGCGTCCGACGCGGCAACCTCGTGGGAGATGACGGCGTCCAGGTCGTCCGAAGCGGCGAGCATCGCGATCGCGTCGTCGATCTCGTCCGAGAAGCGGAACGCGCCGCGGATGGTGATCTCCTTCGTGGGCAGCGGCGCCAGGTTCACGGGCGACTCGCGGTTCGCCAGCATTCCGACCTGCACGACCTCGCCGCCGCGGGCGACCGAGCGCACCGTCTGCGCGAAGGAGACGGTGACCCCGGAGCACTCGAAGACGACGTCGAACGCGTCGGCGGGGATCTCGTCGCGGCCGGCGATGAAGGCGTCGACGGCGCCGAGCCCGCGGGCGCGCTCGATCGGCTCGGCACGCAGATCGCTCACCGAGACACTCGCCGCGCCGGCGCGCACCGCCGCGGCCACGACGAGCAGCCCGATCGGACCGGCGCCGATGACCAGCACCCGCCCGCCGGCCACGCGCTCGGCGAGGCCGACGGCGTGGAGGGCGACGGCGAGGGGCTCGGCGAGCGCCGCCCGGCGCAGCGGCAGGCCGGCGGGAAGCACGCGGATCATCGATGCGTCGACGATCAGGTACTCGGCGGCGGCACCCTGCCGGTGCGGGAGGGACGCGGCGCTGCCGAGGTAGTCGCCGCCGGGCCGGAGGTGCGGGCGGTCCTCGAGCCCGCGGACGGAGGGCCCGTAGCGTGCCGGGTGCACGGTGACGGCCGTGCCGGGGGCGAGGATGCCGGACGGGTCGAGGTCGACCGTGGCCGACAGCTCGTGGCCGGGGGTGAGGGGCTCGCGCACCGTGTACTCCCCGTTCGCGCCGTGGAAGTAGTAGTGCAGGTCGGAGCCGCAGATGCCGACGTAGCCGACGCGCAGCCGCACCTCGCCCTCGGCGGGCTCGGGCAGATCGCGATCCTCCCAGCGGATGTCTTCGGGACCGTGGATGGCGAGGGTCTTCATGCGTCGCTCCTGTCGATGGTTCCCGCGAGGGGAGAGGCACCCCGTGACGCCGCGAGCGCGTCGGCGGCGGCGGCGCGCACGCCCGAGCGGGCAGCGATGCCGACGAGCTCCCCCACCCTCCCGGCGAAGGCGTCGTGCTCGGCGAGCTCGGCCGGGAACAGGCCCGCCCGGAGGACGGCGCGTGCGTGCTCCTCGGGCGAGCGCGCACCGCGCGCTGCCTCGGCCATCCGGTCGCGCGCCGGCTCGTCCATCTCGGCACAGACCGGGCCGGCGTCGACACCGGGGACCGCCGACGTGGCGCAGATCCAGGCGGCGAGCAGGAGTGCCAGCTGGTGGGGCATCCGCCCGGCCGCGAGGAGCTGGAGCGCGGGCTCCGGCACGCGCTGGACGAGCTTGGTCGACCCGCTCGACCCGACCCGCGCGACCTTGTCGCCGAGCGCCGAGTTGGCCCAGCGGCGGGTGAGGTCGGCGACGTACTCGTCACCGTCGAAGTCGTCCGGCAGATGCAGCGTGGGCAGGTAGTCGTCGCGGATGAGGGAGAGCACCGCGTCGCGGATGAAGGGGCGCTGCCAGGCCGAGGGGATGCTCTGACGCCCGTCGAGACCGCCGAGATACGCGATGAGGGAGTGCGAGCCGTTCAGCAGGCGCAGCTTGACCGTCTCGTAGCGGTCGACCTGATCGCTCATGATCGCTCCCGCGGCGTCCCACGCGGGCCGCCCCGCGGCGAAGCGGTCCTCCATCACCCACATCGAGAACGGCTCCGCGGGCACCGGGACGTCGTCGCGCCGGCCCAGCGCCGCGCTGACCCGGCGGCGCAGGGCGGGCGTCGTGGCGGGGACGATGCGATCCACCATCGAGTTCGGGAACGTCACCGCCGCGTCGAGGAAGGCGAGGGTCTCGCCGCCTTCGCCCCCGGGCAGGGCGGCGAGGAACTCGCGGACGAGCCGCTCGGTGAGCGCCCCGTTCGAGGCGAGGTTGTCGCAGCTGAGGATCGTGACCGGGTCGCCCGTGCGGGCGCGGCACTGGAGTCCGCGCGCGAGCCGGCCGATGACCGTGCGCGGCAGGCCCCCGGCGAGGTCCAGGGCGATGTCGCCGGAGGTGTCGAGAGCACCGGTGGCGGGGTCGAAGGTGTAGCCCGCCTCGGTCACGGTGAGCGTGACCACGCGCACGGCCGGGTCCGCCACCGCGGCCACGAGGCGCGCGGGGTCCGCACCGGCGACGAACGCGTCGGTGTGGACGGCCGGCACGCTGAGCTCCATGCCCTCGGGCGAGAGCTGCGCGACCGTGTAGAGGAGGTCCTGCGCGCGCATCGCGTCGACGACGCGCGACGAGCCGGACGCCACACCGGCGATGCCCCAGTCGCCGCCGACGAGCTCCCGGGCGCGTGCGGTGTAGACCGCCTGGTGCGCACGGTGGAAGCTGCCCAGGCCGAGGTGGACGATCTCGGTCCGCGCGGGCCGTCGGTCGGTGTCCCGCGGTGTCGTGCGACTCTGCATGATCTGAAGTCTGCAATAGTTGTACAAGTCTTGTCAAGACTTGCATCCAGGTTGTCCCACCCCGCGCCGTCGCGGACAATGAGAGGGCGACGACGGAGAGGGGACCCGGTGCAGGTGACACTGACGGATGTGGCCAAGCGCGCGGGGGTCTCGCTCGCCACCGCCTCCCGTGCGTTCGGCGAGCCCGATCGGCTCGCCCCCGGCACGCTCGCGCGCGTGCGCGACGCCGCGGGCGAGCTCGGCTACCGCGGCGCCGCAGCGCCGGCGTCCGGCGGCCTCACGTTCGGGATCATCGTGCCCGACATCGCCAACCCCGTGTACGCCACCCTCGTCAAGGCGGCGCAGGGGCGCTCGTGGCACGGTCGGAACCGGCCGGTGATCTACGACACCGGAGAGGACCCGCGCCAGGAGGCGGAGCAGATCGAGAGCGCCCGCGACATCGACGGGATGATCCTGTTCTCTCCGCGCCTGCCGGACGAGGAGATCGTCGCCCGCGTCGGCACCGCCCCCGCCGTGATCGTCAACCGCAGCATCGAGGAGCTGCCCTGCATCCTGATGGACACCTCGGCCGGCATCGCCCAGGCGGTCGAGCACCTCGCCGCCCTCGGCCACTCCCGCATCGCCTTCGCCAGCGGCCCCGCACAGTCCTGGGCCAATCGCACCCGCATCGCCCAGCTCGAGGCGGCGTGCGCCGCGCACGGTCTCGACCTGTCGGTGCAGAGCCCCCATTCCGCGAACATCCAGGGCGGACGCGCCGCGGCCGCGACGATCGTGGCCAGCGGCGCCACGGCGGTGATCGCCTACAACGACCTCGTCGCCCTCGGCCTCCAGGCGGGGCTCAGCGACCTGGGTCGGCGCTGCCCGGACGACCTGAGCGTCGTCGGCATCGACGACATCGAGATGGCCGGCGTCGTCCACCCGGGTCTCACCACGGTCCGCACGCCCTTCGAGCGCACCGGCAGACTCGCCGTCGAGCTTCTCACCGATGCGATCCGCGGGCAGCGCACGACCGAGACGATCGCCCTCGCCTCACAGCTCATCGTGCGCGGCACCACCGCCCCGCCGGCCTGACCGACCCCGCACCGGGACGGGTCAGATCCCGCCGTCGACCGAGCGGAACACCTCGCCGGGCTCGTCGGGCACCATGACCGGCGTCTCGCGGTTGAGCGAGCGCCCCTGGAAGAAGGGCTTCGAGCGCGGGAAGACGTACCAGACGAACATCAGCACGACACCCACCAGTAGCGCGCCGATCCCGACGACGAAGGTGCCGCCGATCCCGAGGAGCACGGTGTTGCCGTAGTCCACGTCGTACATGTCGATCGCCGACTGGACGAAGGCGAAGGTCAGCATGAGCGCGCCCAGCAGCGGCAGGATGCCCTTGAACCAGAGGTCCCGCGCCGACCGCCCCAGGTCGCGTCGGTAGTACCAGACGCAGGCGTACCCGGTGATGGCGTAGTAGAACGCGATCGCGAGCCCCAGCGAGAGGATCGAGTCCTGCAGGATGTTGTCGCTGATCAGCGTCATGCCGACGTAGTAGCAGATCGCCACGGTGCCGCCGACGATCGTGGAGAACGAGGGCGTCTTGTAGACCGGGTGGACGATCTTGAACCGCGCGGGCAGGGCGCGGTACACGCCCATCGCCAGGGTGCCGCGGGCCGTGGGCAGGATGGTCGTCTGCGTGGACGACACGGCCGAGATGAGGACGGCGACCACGAGCAGCCAGCCCCAGGGCCCGAGCAGCCCGTCCTTGATGGCCAGGAAGAAGTCGTCGGCGTTGGCCGCGTTGCCCAGGCCCACGCCGTCCTCGCCGAGCCCGGCGTACATCATGGCCGAGATCGTCACGGCGACGTAGGTGAACAGCAGGATGACCGTGGTCAGCAGCGCCGCGCGTCCGGGGATGCGCTTCGGGTCCTTCGTCTCCTCGTTGAGGGCGAGGCAGGTGTCCCATCCCCAGTAGATGAACAGCGCCAGGAGCACGGCTTCGGTGAATCCGTGGAAGTCGGTGAAGGCGAAGGGGTTCAGCCAGTTCCAGTCGAACGGTGTCGGGTTCGGGGCGGTGCCCGCGAAGAACTGCCAGAGGGCGGCGACCACGAAGATCGCCAGCGCGAGGTACTGGACGGCGAGCAGGACGTTCTGGATGCGTTCGCCGATCTCGACGCCGCGCCAGCTCACCCACGTCATCGCGGCGATGAACAGCACCGCGACCAGCACGATCCGCCAGTCGTTGTTCTCCAGGGAGAGACCGAACAGGTCCCAGAAGTAGACCGAGGCGATCTGGGCGAGGTTCGCGAGCACGACCATCCCGGCGACCGCGACCCCCCACCCGCCCATCCAGCCGACCCAGGGTCCGAACGCCTTCGTCCCCCACGTGAACGTCGTGCCGCAGTCGGGGATCTCGTTGTTCAGCTCGCGGTAGGCGAAGGCGATGAACAGCATCGGCACGAACGCGATGACGAACGCGATGGGCGCCTGGCCGCCGACGGCGAGCACCACGAAGCCGAGGGTCGCCACGAGCGAGTAGACCGGCGCGGTGGAGGCGAGACCGATCACGGTCGATCCCCACAGCCCGAGCGTTCCCGCGGCGAGCCCCTTCCCCTCCCCGCGATCGAGGTGGATCGGTGTCGTCTTTCCGAAGTCGCTCATCGCTCTGCTCCGCTCATGCGTGCCGGTGCGTCACCGGTGACGCGGTGAGGGAAGACTAGACCCGGCGCATGCGCGGGCGCGGTCGCCGCACGGGCGATTCTCGGGCGCGCCGGTCGCCGCCGCGTACAGCCCGCGACGAGCTCACCCCCCGGCGACGCCGCCGAACAGCGAGCCGACGAGGAACGTCGCCCCCAGGGCGAGCGCACCGCCGACGACGGTGCGGAGGATGGCCCGCCCGCGGCGGGCGCCGCCGATCCAGGCGGCGACGTATCCGGTCACGGCGAGGGCCACCAGCACGGCGGCGAAGGTCCACACGAGGCGCATCGGGTGGGGCAGCAGCAGGATCGTGGCCATCGGCAGCAGCGCGCCCGTCGTGAACGCGACCGCCGACGCGAGCGCCGCGCTCCAGGGGCTCACGACGTCGTCCTGGTCGATGTGCAGCTCGGCCGCCAGGTGCGCGCGCAGCGCGTCGCGGTCGGTGAGCTCGCGCGCGACCTGGGCGGCCGTCTGCTCGGTGAGCCCCTGCTCGCGGTACAGCCCGACCAGCTCGGCGAACTCGGCCTCGGGATCGGCGGCGAGCTCGCCCCGCTCCTTCTCGATGAGCGCGCGCTCGGTGTCACGCTGGCTCGACACCGACACGTACTCGCCGAGGGCCATCGAGATCGCGCCGCCGACGAGGGCGGCGGAACCCGCGAGGAGGACCGGCAGGACGGCCGAGGTCGCCCCCGCGACGCCGACCACGACGGCGGCCGTGGAGACGATGCCGTCGTTGGCTCCCAGCACCCCGGCGCGCAGCCAGTTCAGCCGCTGGGAGATCCCCGCGGAGTGCGGTTCGTCGGGGTGTCCGGATGCCTGTGTCGCGCTCACGGCTCCACGCTAGGCGCTCGCCCGGCCCCGCACCGCATGCGGTCAGCCGAGGGGATGGACGTGGACGGGAGAGGAGAGGCTCGTGCCGTTCACGTCGAGGTAGAGCTGACCCTCGGTGACCGAGACGGTGACGGTGTTGCGGCGATCGAGCAGAGCGGCCGCCGACTCGACGAAGCCGGGGTCGAAGGAGCGCAGCGCGATCCGCTCGACCTCGTGGATCTTCTTGCCGGCGTACTGCGGCAGCACGCGCGCGGGGTCGCGATGCGTGTAGATCGCGACGCGCCCGGCGAGCCTGCTGCCGTGGTGCAGCCGTTCGGCGTCGGGCGATCCGACCTCGATCCACGCGGTCATCCGGCCCGTCGCGTCGCGCACCGAGACGGCGGGCTCGTTCGTGGCGGAGATGCCCTCGCTGAACCCGATGCCCTCGGTGTACTCGAGGCAGTACGCCAGCAGTCGGGTCACGAGGAACTCGGCGGTCTCGGACGGATGCCGCCCCAGCCGCAGCGTCAGGTCCTCGTAGACGCCGCGGTCGACGTCCGCGAGCTGCACGTCGAAGGTGTGCATCACCACGCCGATCGCCATGGTCCGAGCCTAGACCGCTGTGGGCGTCGCGAATTCCTCCACTCGGAGGGTTTCGTGCGGCTAGGCTCTGGGCATGAGCCCGGCCGCAGAGGACGTCCCCGCCGCGGGCGCCGCCGCGCGGCCGCGCGGCAGCTATGCCAAGGGGATCGCCCGCCGCCAGGAGATCCTCGACCGGGCGATCGAGGTGTTCGCCCAGCGCGGCGGCAGCCGCACGAGCCTGCGGGCGATCGCGCAGGAGGTGGGGGTCACCCACGCGGCGCTCACGCACTACTTCGGCTCCCTCGACGAGCTGCTGGTCGCCGTGTACGACGAGTCCCAGCGGCGCGCGGACGCGGAGAGCGAGCCCGGTCGGCCGGACGCCGCCGACATCAGCCCGGCCGAGACGATGCGCGCCTCCGCCGCCCGCAACCGCGAGATCCCGGGACTCGTGCAGCTGTACTCCTCGCTCGTCGCGGCGGCGCTCGACGGCACCCGGCCCGCGGCGCACGGGTTCATCACGGCGCGGTTCGCGCGCCTGCGCGCCGAGCTGACCGACCAGGTCCGCGCACTGCAGTCCGCGGGCGCGCTCCGGGCGGACGTGGACGCGGGCCTCGTCGCCGCGCTCGTCATCGCCGCCTCGGACGGCCTGCAGACCCAGTGGCTGCTGGACGCGACCGTCGACCACGAGGCGGCGCTGAGGATGCTCGACGACCTCCTCGCCGCCCCGGCCTGACCGCCGACCGCCGCCGCCCGGGCGCCGGACCCGCTCAGAGGAAGCGGACGACCTGCTGCAGCCGCGTGCGGACGTCGAACAGCTCGTTGCCGCCGATGTCCCGCGCCCCCGTGAGCCCGCGGCGCAGCACCGTCGACAGCGCCGAACGCGCGACGACGGCCACCGGGAGGCCCCGCACCTTGCCGATCTCGTCGATCGCGGGCACGACGTCGTCGTCCGGCAGCACGACGATCGCCCCGCTGAACCGGACCCGCGCGGCGCGGGCGACAGCGCGCGCCCCCGCGACGAGGTCCGCGATCGGCGACCCGACCACGCCCTCGCCGATGAGCTCGCCCCGCCGCAGTCGCACCGGACCGCCCACGTCCTCGCTGAGCACGGCGTACAGCCCGCTCGGCCCGAGGACGATGTGATCCAGCTTCAGCGAGGCGTCGCGCGGATCGGCGGCGACGTCGTGCCACACCGTGTATCCCATGCCCAGGTCCCCCACGATGCGGGCGGTCGCCTCCTCGGCGAGCGCGTCGGCGAGGAGGCGGCGCAGCTCGCGGGGCGCGGTGCGCACGAGCGCGGGGTCGTACGGGTCGGGCAGCTCCGCGCCGCGTCCCACCCACTCCCGCATCAGCGTGAGGTAGCGCTCGCGGCGCCATCCGCCGGGCTGACCGAAGGATCGCGCCCGGGGCCGCGTGTCGGCGGGCCGCGACCGCGGGCGCCATCCGTCCGCCTCGAAGCCGTCCGACGCGTCCGAGGCTCCGGAGGACGAGCCGGCGGCGAAGCCGTGCCCGCGGTCGTACGCGGCACGCGCCTCCGGGGTGCCCACGAGCTCCCACGCGCGCTGGACGCGGACGAACCGGGCGGCATCGCCGCCGGTGTCCGGGTGGGTCTCGCGCAGCCGCAGCCGGTACGCCCGACGGAGGTCGTCGTCGGTGGCATCCGGCGCGATCTGCAGGACCTCGTACGCCGAGGCCGACAGGGGGCTGTCGAACACGCTCGCCCTCAGCGCTTCTCGTTGCGCCGGGCGTAGCCTGCGGCGCTGCGGCTGGAGAGGGCGAGGAGGACGAGGATGTCCACGGCGAGCGAGGGCAGCGTCGTGGTGAGCGTGATCTCCTGATCCTGCGCCCACCAGCTCGCGAACGCCGTGGAGATCGAGATCACCGTCACCGACATCACGACCACGCGCGCGAGGTTGCTGCCGCGCAGGATGAGGATCCCGCACACGAGCTCGACGAGGACCACGACCCCCAGCAGCACGAGGACGGCCGTGAGGGAGGCGTTGATCACATCCGGCGTGGCGACGACGTCGTCGATGTCGAGGTCGAGCGACCCGGCGTAGGTCGTCCAGTGCACCGACAGATCGATGATCGACAGGATGCCCACGACCGCTCCGAGGAAGACCAGGAGGGCACCCGCGACGGTCGCCGCCGGGCGCGGCATCCCCGGGTCGTACGGCGTGGGTCCGAGGATGCGCCCCACGGGCTCGTAGGCGGGTCGCTGGTCGGGGTGGCGCCCGGCACCCGGGGTCGCGCCCGCACCGCCGCTCATGCCGGCACCACCTTCCGGACGTCGACGATCGGCAGGTCGCCGTCGGTGCGGATGCTGTCGCCGCCCCCGTTGCGGGCGTGGTACCCGGTGGAGAAGTCGCGGATGACCTCCACCTCGACCCCCGGCAGGCTCCCCCTCACGGATCCGACGATGTGGTCCCGCTCGATGTCGGTGTCGGCGTCGATCCGGTGGGTGACCTGCAGGGTGAACAGCGAGAGCCCGACGGCGGTGTCGAAGGTGCCCGCGGCGAGCCAGTCGACGCGGCGTCCGCCGGGGAGGAGCCACCCGTCCGGGCATCGCCAGAACCGAACGTGATGACGTTTCTCGGGGCTGCCGTCGACCTCCTGCTGATAGGCGAAGTCCTGCTGGTGCCCGAAGAGGAACAGCGGGCTGACCGGAGCCTCGTCGTAGCTGCGGCGGCCGAGGGTCGAGGTCACGATCCGCCACGACGAGCGGAGGGTGACGGGATCCGCGCGCACCCAGTGCGCCGCCTCGAGAGTGGCGTGCAGCTGATCGGCGTCGCCCATGAACGCGAGGTTGATCGGATCGCCGAGCAGTCCGTCGCTCGTCCGGGCGCGCCCGATGAAGTAGTCGGGCACGTAGATCGCGGTGAGGATGCGGTGCAGGCGCGGCAGGACGAGGTAGGCCAGCAGCAGCCAGAACACGACGCCCGCCGCGATGCCCCACCATCCGATGAGGAACGTCTCCGTGAAGCTCAGGTAGGCCAGCCAGATCGCCGCGAGCCCGGCGAACACGAAGAAGAACTGGTCGATCGCGGTGCCGATGGACCAGCGGCGACGGGGAGGGGAGGGCGCGGCGCTCACCCGTCCGCTCCCGGGGACCACAGCGGCGTCGCCGGCGTCCAGGCGAGCGCCCGCTCCCCCAGGTCCGGCGCGACCTCGTCCAGACGCGCCGGCTGCCAGCGCGGATCGCGATCCTTGTCGACGAGCTGGGCGCGGATGCCTTCGACCAGATCGGGCTGGGTCGCGGCGAACCACAGGACGAGCCCGTACTCCTGCGCGAGCGCCGCCCGCAGGTCGGGCAGGGCACGGGCGGCGCGCACCGCCGCGAGGGTGACCGTCAGCGCCGTGGGCGACACGCTCTTGAGGGTGTCCGCGGCGGCCGCCGCCTCCGGCTCGGGCCGCGCGCGCAGGCGGGCGACGATCTCGGGAACGGTCTCGGCGGCGAAGGCGTCGTCGATCCAGCCGCGCGCGGCCGCGAGGGGCGAGGCGCCCGGGGTCTCGTCGAACAGCAGGACGATCTCGGCGGGGGTCGCCGGGTCGGCCCGCGACAGCAGCGCGTCGCGGAGGTCGTCGATCCGCTCGCTCGGCACGAGCGCGTCGGCGAAGCCGGCGTGGAGGGCGTCGGCGGCATCCATCGACGCACCGGTGAGCGCGAGGTACTCGCCGAGCCGGCCCGGGGCGCGGGCGAGCAGCCATGAGCCGCCGACATCGGGGGTGAGACCGATCCGCGTCTCGGGCATCGCGAGCCGCGAGCGCTCGGTGACCACCCGGACGGAGGCGTGACCGGCGAGCCCGATGCCGCCCCCCATCGTGACACCGTCCGCCACCGCGACGATGGGCTTGGGATACTCGGCGATGCGCGCGTTCAGCGCGTACTCGGCGCGGAAGAAGACGGAGACGTCGTCGGCGGCGCCGGCCACGATCTGCTCGCGGAGTCCGCGGACATCGCCCCCCGCACAGAACCCGCGCTCGCCCGCGCCGTCGAGCAGGACGAGCTCGATGTCGGGATCCCGCTCCCAGCGGTCCAGCGCCGCGTGCAGCAGCTCGATCATGCCGAGATCGAGCGCGTTGATCGCCCGCGGCCGGTTCAGGGTCAGGTGCCCGACGCCGCGCTCGGCGCGAGCGAGGACGGTGGGGGCGGCGTCGGCAGTGCTCACGCGGGCAACGTTACCGCGCGGTTCGCCGCACCTCCGCGCGGCATTCGCGCGGAGGCGGACGCGTCGGCCAGGATGGGACCACGCCACCGTTGAGGAGACGCGCCATGCCCGAAGGCCACGTTCTGGAGTTCGCCGATGTGACGAAGAGGTTCGGGCCGGTCGCCGCCGTCGACGGACTCACCGCCCGGGTGGAGCCGGGAACGGTGACCGGGTTCCTCGGTCCGAACGGCGCCGGCAAGACCACGAGCCTGCGGATCCTGCTGGGGCTCATCCGGGCATCCTCCGGGACCGCGACCATCGGCGGGCGGAGGTACGCCGAGCTGACCCATCCGCTGCAGACGGTCGGGGCCGCCCTCGAGGCGTCGAGCTTCCACCCCGGGCGCACGGCGGCGAACCACCTCCGGGTCTACGCGCGGGCGGCGGGCCTCCCGCTCGCCCGCGTCGACGAGGTCCTGGGACTCGTGGGCCTCGCCGACGTCGCCGGCCGCAAGGTCGGCGGGTTCTCGCTCGGCATGCGGCAGCGCCTCGGCCTCGCTTACACCCTGCTGGGCGACCCGGGGGTGCTGGTGCTGGACGAGCCGGCGAACGGCCTCGACCCGGAGGGCATCAAGTGGCTGCGCGGGTTCCTGCGCCGCCTCGCGGACGAGGGCCGAACCGTCCTCGTCTCCTCGCACATGCTCGCCGAGGTGCAGCAGACGGTCTCGTCCCTGCTCGTCATCTCGTCCGGGCGACTGGTCTACCAGGGCGATCTGGCGGGGCTGACCCGCGCCGAGGACTACGCGACGGTCATCGACGCGCCGGACCGGGATGCCCTGACGCGGGCGCTCGACGCCGCCGGCCTGTCCTACGAGCTCATGCGCAGCGGATTCACGGTGCGCATCGACGACCCGGCACGCCTGGGGGCGATTGCGGCCGAGGCGGGCGTGGCCCTGTCCGTCCTGCAGCGGCGCGGCCCTGCTCTGGAGGAGGTCTTCCTCGACCTCATCAACGGCACGCGCGTCGACGCGTCGGCGACGGGCGCCGCGGCGGAGCGACACGAGCAGTCCCGCACGGAAGGAGCGCAGCGATGAGCCTCGCGAACGCCACGCGGTCGGAGCTGACCAAGCAGTTCACCACGTCGATGTGGTGGATCCTCGGGATCGTCCTGTTCGTCTACGTCGGCCTCACGGCGGGCGGTCTCGCCGGCACCTTCGGTGCGCTGGCGAGCGGCGCGCTCCCGTCCGGGATGTCCAACACCCCCGCCCTGCCCGCGGAGACCCTCCCGCCGATCATCTACAGCATCGCCACAGCGGTGGGCTACGTCTTCCCCCTGCTCATCGGCACGATCCTCGTCACGGGCGAGTTCCGCCACAAGACGCTGACCCCCACCTTCCTCGCGACGCCGCGGCGGGGCGTCGCCCTCACCGGCAAGGTCGTCGCCGGTGCCGTCATGGGCGTCCTCTACGGGGCGCTCGCGATCGTCGCCGCCGTCGGCCTGGGCGCCGCGCTGCTCGCCGTGTTCGGCGTCGACACCCAGCTGGGCCGCGGCGACACCTGGGCGATGATCGGCCGGATGGCGATCGCGTTCGTGCTGTGGGTGCTCGTCGGGATCGGCGTCGGCACGCTCGTGCGGAACCAGATCGCCGCCGTGGTGGGGGTGATCGCCTTCACGCAGTTCCTCGAACCGATCCTCCGCACGGTCGGCGCGTTCGTCGACGGCGTCTCGGGCATCACCCGCCTCCTGCCCGGCTCCGCCTCCGACGCCCTCGTCGGCGCGAGCATCTACACCGGCATGGGCGCCCAGAGCGGCGACGCCCTCCCCTGGTGGGCCGGCGGGCTGCTGCTGCTCGGTTACGCCGTCGTGTTCCTGGTCGTCGGCTGGCTCGTCAGCTGGCGCCGCGACGTGAGCTGACGCCCTCCCTTCCCCTCGCCCGGGCCTCCCCGGGCTCCGCGAGCTCGCGGGGTGAGCCGGAGGCGGGGTCAGGCGGGGGCGGGTGCGCGCGTGCCGCGCGGGCGCGCGGGTGCGGGGACGGGCTCGCCCACCTCGACCGGAGCGTCCTCGCCCTCCAAGCGGAGAGCCTGGACGAGGGCGAGGCCGTGCCGGGTGGTGAGGACGAGGCGCGCGAACTCCTCGTCGTCGGCGAGATCGATCACGACCGCCGGCCGGCGGCGGCGCACGATGACGAAGTCGTCGGCTCCGGCGGATCGCCACGCGCCCATCGCGATCGTCCCGCGGATGAGCGTGCCGGGGCTGGCCACCCCGCGCAGCCACGTCCAGGCGTCGTCGGTCAGCTGCACCTTGAGGATGTGCTCACGCCGCACCCGGACCGGGTCGGACCGGCGCGACAGAGTCCGCTCGAAGGGGGAGAGCACGACCTCCAACTGCGTCGAGTCGAGCAGCAGAGTCACCATGGGACAAGTCTGCCAGCGTCCGTATGAGCGAATGCTCACAGACCGACAACGATCGGGCTCGCGTGCGCCGACGCGACCCGATCGTCCGATCAGACGGCGAACTCGTCGGTCGCGTGCGGCAGCGGGAACTTCTGCACCGCGGCGATCAGTCCCTCGACGGTCTGCTCCCGGGCGACGGCGTTGACGCCCAGCCCCGCCCGGCGGGCGTCCTTGGCCGTCCGCGGCCCGATGGCGGCGATGATGGTCGACCCCGGGATCTCGGGGAACTGCTGCCGTACCTGCTCGGCGACCGATCCGCTCGTGACGAGGATCGCGTTGATCCGGCCGCTGCGGACGTCGTGGGCGATCCGCTCGGTCACCGGAACCCCGACGGTGCGGTAGGCGACCACGCTGCGGACGTCGTGACCGGCCTCGGTCAGGCGGCGGGTCAGCACGGGCTTGGCGATCTCGCTGCGCAGGGTGAGGATGCGCCGCGGCACGCGATCGCTCTCGAGCTCGATCATCTGCGCGGCCATGCCGGCGGCGGAGTTGTCCTCGTCGGGGACGAGGTCGACGCGGTAGCCGACGGCGGTGAGCGCCGCGGCGGTCGTCTCGCCGACGGCGGCGACGCGCGTCTGCGCGGGGATCTGCGCCCGGTAGGCGTAGAGCACGTCCACGGTCGTCGCACTCGTCAGGGTCACCCAGTCGAAGACACCGGCCGCGAGGTCGGCGAGCGCCGCCTCCAGCGTCTCCTGATCGGTCGACGGGGCGAAGTTGATGAGGGGTGCGATCACCGGGACGGCGCCCTGCGAGCGCAGCGTCGCGGCGACCGAGTCTCCCCAGGGACCTCCGCGCGGCACGAGCACGCGCCACCCCTTGAGGGGCTTCGCGCTCGCGGCGGGCCGGTCGTCTGGGTTCATGCTCGACTCTCGTGGTGCTTCGACGGACGCACGGAATCGCGCCTCCGAACCCTCACGGACCCGCGATGTGCTGTGCGGATCGGGTGTGCAGGTCGGCAGCATTCGCCCCATCGCCGCTGCCTGCAGTCGAGCATACCCCCGGCCCACGTCCGCGGGGACGGAGGGTGCGCCCGCGCACGGTCAGCGTGTATAGAGACGGACGATGCCCCACACGACGGTGCCCACGGCGACGGCCGCGCCGACGACCGCCGCCGTCGCGCCGGAGGGATTGCGGCGAGCGAAGGCACGGGCCGAGCCGAGGGCGTCGTCCGTGGCTCGCGTCAGCCGCTTGGGGACGTTGGTCTTCTCCTCGATCGCCGACAGCGCCGCCTTCAGCTCGGCGCGGGCGCGCTCCACCGGATCGGTGATGCCGAGGGCCACGGCGGTGCGGGGAACGGGGGTCTCAATACTCATCGGCCACGTCCTTCACGATGCGGGCGTCCACGGTGATCGCTTTCGCCGGGTTCTCGCTCTTGGTCAGCTTCTTGAAGCGCTGCAGTCCCAGGAACGCCGCGACCAGGATGACCACGAGGAAGACGCCGAGGACGATGAGGGACGCCACCCACGCGGGGATCCACGAGGACAGACCGATGATGGCGAACGCGCCGATGGCGGGGATCAGCCAGAACAGGAAGAAGAGCGCGACGAGGAACCACACGCCGCCCAGGCCCGCCTGCTTGCCCGCGCTCTTGACCCAGCTCTTGGCCGAATCGATCTCCGCCACGATGAGGTTGCGCACGAGCTCGGGAACCTCGCCGAGCAGGGTGAACAGACTGTCGTCGGCGCGGTCACGGAATCCGCGGGGCGTCGTCATCTCAGTCGTCCGCCTCGGCGCGGTGCCGCGCATCGGCGACCGCGTCATCGGCCGCCTTCCGCACCTCGTCCGCGGTGGTCTGCGCGCTGCGCTCGATGTCGGCAGCGCTCGCACGCCCCGCCCGAACGGCCGAGTCGAGCTTCTGCCCGGGCGTGCCGGACTTCGTGGCGGCCTTCGTGATCTTGACCGCGCCGTCCCACAGAGCGCTGGGAAGGGCGAACGCGGCGGTCTTGCCGAGCTCCTTCGCCTTGTCGACCTGCTTCTGCACGGGATCGGTGTTCCACACCTTCAGGAAGCCCGTCTTGATCTGCTCGTACCGCTCGCGCCCCGCCCGAGAGCCGAGGACGTATCCGGCGGCGAGCCCTACGACGATCCCGATCTTGCCCCTCATGGCGTCTCCTCGTGTTCGACCCGTGTGTGCGATCCGGCGATGCTGCGTCCCCACCAGGGTAGACCCATATTCCGATCAGGGCATCCGACCGTCGACGGGCTGTCGGTCGAGCAGCCGCTGTGCTAGGCCGACCCGAACAGCACGCCGCGGCGCATCCTGTCGACCTCCGCGGCGGTGTCGGCGGCGACGGCCGCGATCCCCCCACCGGAGAGCCACGCGCCCACGGCGACGAGCCCCGCGCGACGGGCGATCTCGGCCCGGGCCTCGTCGCGACGGGCGGCGTGCCCGAGCACGGAGGCCGGAGCGTCCAGCCGCACCCGGCGCCGCACCGCCGCGCGCACCGACCCCAACGCCGACGCACCCAGAAGGGCGACCGCGGCGTCGTGGGCGATCGCCGCGGTCACGTCGTCCGGCGGCGCGTCGGCGCCGTCGACCACCAGGGCGACGCGCAGCACCCGTCGGGCAGCGCCGGCCGCCTCGGCGACGGAGGGCCACATCGCCGCCGCATCGGTGAGCAGGGCCGCCGGGGAGGATCCGGGGAGGGGCGCCACGATCGCCGGCTGCGACCCGGTGGCGGACCCGGGCGCCGCATCGGTCACCAGCGTGACGACGTCGCGCATCGTGGGCGCGGACGGTGCGATGCGCACGCCCGCCTCGCCGGTCAGGGCGCGTGTCGCGTCCGCACCGCATGCGAGCACGACGACGTCGGCCGAGAAGGTGCGGATGTCCTCGTCTCGGTCCTCGTCGACGGGATCGGAGGCGACGGACAGGTCCCACCCCGCGCCGGACGGGTGCAGGGCGGTGACGGACACCCCCGTGCGGAGCTCGACCCCTCGGTCGCGCAGGAGATCCGCGAGCGCCGGCACGAGCGTCCCGAGTCCTCCGCGCAGGGTGCCGCGCCGCGCCCCGTCCGCCTCGGGAAGCAGCTGAGCGACCGCTCCCGACAGGGACCCGGCCCGGGTGAGCGCGGCGTTCAATCCGGGGACGGCGAGATCGGCGTCGACGACGTCGGGATCGACACCGTACAGGCCCGTGGACAGCGGGGCGACGAGGCGGTCACGCACGCGCTCCCCCATCCGCGTCCGGACGAGCGCACCGAGACTGTGCTGCCGCCCGATCGTCAGCGGAGGACGGAGGCGGTCGAGGTAGGCGCGCCACACCCCTCGCCAGCCGACGAGCCTGCGCACCGGGACGTCCCACGTGTTCGCGGGGATGCCGGCGAGATTCGGCGGCAGCGTCGTCAGCCGGCTCCCGCCCGCCGTGGCGACCGCGACCGTCTCGGCCGCCGCCGGCTCGATCCGGTCGGACAGGCCGACCTCGTCGATGAGGGCCCGCAGCGTCGCGGAGCCCAGCGGGAAGGCATCAGCGACGGGGTCGAGCGCGATGCCGTCGAGCGTGTCCGTCTCGAGCGTCCCGCCGAGGCGCCCGGCGGCCTCGAACAGCGTCACGGGCATCCCGACGCGTGCGCACTCCCACGCGGCGACGAGGCCGGCGACCCCTCCCCCGACGACGGCGACTCGGGTCCGCTGCGCGCGGGAGATCAGATCGAGCGAGGGGGCGTCGGACACGTGACAATCCTCCCACCGTCGGGCGTGCGGCCGTCGTCCCGGCGCCCGCAACGCCCGAGACCTAGAGTTGTGGCGTGCGACTGACCTACTTCGGCGGCCCGGCGTGGGATGCCGGGCCCCTGCCGGTGCGCGGGCGCGGGCAGGAGACCCTTCTGTTCCGCCTCGCACTGGACGCGGGGACGGTCGTCTCCGCCCGCGCGCTCAGTGAGGACATCTGGCCGATCGACGCGCCGGCCGACCCGCGGGCCGCGCTCCAGTCCCTGGTCTCGCGCGTGCGACGCGCGCTCGGGCCCGACATGCTCGAGGCGGTCTCGGGAGGCTACCGCCTCGCCCTCTCTCGCGAGGACGTCGACCTCACGCGGTTCGCCGATCTCGTCGCTGAGGCTCGCCGCCGGGAATCGGCGGAGCCCGCCCGGGAGGCGCTGCGCCTGTGGACGGGCGACCCCTGGATCCCGGAGGGATTCGATTGGGCGCTGCGCGACCTGCTCGAAGACCGCGCCCACGCACGCCGTCTCGTCGCCGGAGCCGGCCGGACGGCCGCTCTCACCGACCTCGGACCGTCGGCCTCCGGTGTCGCCGCGCCCGAGGCGGCCCCGACAGCGGGCACGATCCCCGCACCCCTCACGGCCCTCGTCGGCCGCGCCGACGAACTCGCCGCGGTCGCCGCGCAGCTCGGCGCGGACCGGCTCGTGACGCTCCTCGGGCCGGGTGGCGCGGGGAAGACCACGCTGGCGCTCGAGATCGCGCGTCGGGCACAGGACGCCCTGTTCGTCGAGCTGGCCCCCGCGGCGGCCACCGAGATCTGGGCGGTCGTCGCCGGCGCGGCCGGACGCGGCATCCGCCTCGGCGACACCGCGCCCCGCCCGCAGGAGACCGACCGCGACCGCGTCCTGGAGGCGCTCCGCGGCCGGTCCGTGCTCCTGGTCCTCGACAACTGCGAGCACGTCAGCGCAGAGGCCGCCGCGGTCGCGATCGAGATGCTGACGGCGCTGCCGGGAGTGCGCATCCTCGCGACGAGCCGCGAACCGCTGGGCGTGCCCGGCGAGGCCTTCGTCGACCTCGGCCCGCTGCCCACGGCGGATGCCGTCGAACTCTTCTCCCGACGCGTCCGCTCCGCCCGGGGCTCCGCCCCCTCCCTCGACGACGGGCCGACCGTCGAGCGGATCGTCCGCCGCCTCGACGGCCTCCCCCTCGCTCTCGAGCTCGCCGCGGCGAAGGCACGCACCCTCACCCTCGCCGAGATCGACGCCGGCCTCGACGATCGCTTCGCCCTGCTCGGCGCGGGCCCGCGCGCCGCCGATCCGCGCCATCAGACCCTGCGCGCGCTCATCGACTGGAGCTGGGAACCCCTGCCCACCGACGAGCGGATCGCGCTGCTGGCGGCATCCGTCTTCCCGGACGGCGTCGGGGCGGACGATGCGCACGCCGTCGGCGACGCCTTCGGCACGGAGGCCGACGCGTTCGACCGGCTCGTGGACCGATCGCTGCTCTCACGCGTCGACGGCCGATTCCGCATGCTCGAGACGGTCCGCGAGTACGGGATCGACCGCCTGCGCCGGGACGGCGGCGAGCACGGCGCCCGCGTCGCGGCAACCGAGGTCCTCGTCGAGCTCGCCACGCGGCAGGATGCGCGACTGCGCGGCCCGGAGGTGCGCGCCGCTCTCGCCTGGTTCGACGCGAACGACGAATCCCTCACGGCCGCCCTCCGGCTGACATGGTCCGACCCGGAGCTGCACGACGTCGGCGTCCGCCTCGCCCGCGCGACCGTCTGGCCGGCGTTCATGCGCGAGCGCTTCGCCGATCTGCGCACGTCCGTCGAATCCCTGGCCCGCACCGACGGCGTCCCCGGAAGCGAAGCGGCGGTCGTCGTCGATGCGCTCCTGCTCGCCCTCCCGGCGTTCACGGCGCCGCTCGACGACGACATCTCGCCCGAGGAGGTCGAGGCCTTCGTCCGGCGCGCGGCCGAGATCGCGGAGGGAGCGCGTCGGCATCCGTCCGATCTCTCCCTCACGCTCGGTGCGCTCGTCCTGTCGGCGGCGCGCGCGCTGCAGGACGGCCGCGGGCGCCGGCTTCGGTCGTGGAACATCGTCGTCCGCGACGAGGAGCTCGTCGGCGCGCCACCGTGGACGATCGCCTTCCTCGCCGTGCTCCGGGCCGCGGCTGCGCAGAACAACGGCGACGTGACGACCCTCGGCGACGAGAGCGCACGCGCGCTCACTCTGTTCGAGGACCTGGGCGACCCGTGGGGCCTCGCACTCGCGAGCCAGATGCGGTCGGAATGGCTGATCCTGCAGGGGCGGGTCGAAGAGGCGCTGGCGATCTCCGACGGCGCGACCGCGGCCCTGGCGGGGATGACCTCCGCGTGGGACGTTATCCAGCAGCGCGCCCTCGCGCTCGGGATCCTCGTGCGGCTCGGTCGCATCGACGAGGCGCTCGCGCGGCTCGAGGAGGTGCGCCGCCTGGCCGAGACGGAGGGGTCGTCGCGGGCGATCTTCCAGTTCCATTCGACCGCCGCGACCCTCGCGATCGCCGCGGGAGACGCGCAGGCGGCGCTGGACCACCTGGACAGCGTGCCGCTGATGGACCTCGGCGGCCCCCAGGCGCAGCTCCACGCGTGGGCCGCCTCGCGCCGTGCGCAGGCTCTGCTGGCGCTCGGCCGGCCGGTCGAGGCCCGGGACAGCCTGCGGGCAGCGCTGCCGCTCGCCTACGCGTCGGGCGACCATCCGATCATCGCCGACCTCGTCGCGGTGATCGCGCTCTGGCTCATCGATGCGGGCCGCACCGACACGGCGGCCCGCGCGTTCGCGGCATCCGTGCGCCTGCGCGGCGGCGCCGACGAGACCGACCCGCTGTTCGTCCGGCTGCGCGGCACGCTCGGGGCGCCCGACCCCGCCCTGCCCCTGCGCGGGGATCGCCGCCTCCCGGACGCGCCCCTCACGCACGACGACGACGAGGATCCGGAGATCCTCGCCGCCTTCCTGGACTGATCCGTCGTCACGCCTTGCGCATGTACGCGCGCACCGTCAGAGGTGCGAAGACCAGCACGATCACCGCCGCGCCGAGCAGCGACAGCCAGAAGTCGCCGGCGATCGCTCCCTCGTTCGCGAGATCGCGCACGGCGGTCACGAGATGCGAGATCGGGTTGATGTTCGCGAACCACGCGAGCGGCGCGGGCAGCGAGTCGACCGGGACGTAGGCGTTCGAGAGGAACGTCAGGGGGAACAGGATCAGCATCGAGATACCCTGCACGCTCGACGCGGTGCGGGCGATGACGCCGAAGAACGCGAAGATCCAGCTGATCGCCCACGAGCAGGCGATGACCAGGAGCCCTGCCAGCGCGACGTTCCCGATCCCTCCGGCCGGGTGGTAGCCCATGAGGAAGCCGACCACGAAGGTGATCGTCGTCGCGATCGCGTAGCGCAGGGTGTCGGCGAGCAGCGCTCCGGACAGCGGCGCGATCCGGGCGATGGGCAGCGACCGGAAGCGGTCGAACACGCCCTTGTCCATGTCCTCGCGCAGCTGGGTGCCGGTGACGACGGAGGTCGTGATGACCGTCTGCACGAGGATGCCCGGGATGAGCGCCGGCAGGTAGTTCTGCACATCGCCGGCGATCGCGCCGCCGAAGATGTACGCGAACATCAGCGTGAAGATGATCGGCTGCACCGTCACGTCGACGAGCTGCTCGGGCGTGCGACGGATCTTGACGAGCCCGCGGTACGCCATCGTGAGCGTGTTCTCGACCGTCTGGCGCAGGCTCGTGTGGTTGGTGAGCCGGCGCTCGGAGGCCGGCGTGATGGCTGTCAGAGCGATGGCGCTCATGCGCGCACCTCCTCGGTGGGGGCGTCGACGGACGCGGAATCGGTGCCGGCGTCCGTCGGACGCCCGGTGATGGTCAGGAACACCTCGTCGAGGCTCGGCTTCTGCACGCTCATCTCGGTGAGGTGGATGCCGGCCGCGCGCAGGGTGATGAGGAGATCGGCGACGCGGTCGGGGTCGGTCATCGGCGCCGTGATGCGCGAGGCCTCGGGCGAGAGCGCGCCGCGCACGCCGAGCACCTGCTCGATGGCGCGGAGGGCGTCCTGCGTGTCGGCGCCGTCGGCCAGGCGCAGGATGAGCGACGAGGTGCCCACCGAGGCCTTGAGCTCGTCGGCGGTTCCCTCGGCGACCACCCGGCCGTGGTCGATGACGGCGATGCGGTCGGCCAGCTGGTCGGCCTCGTCGAGGTACTGGGTGGTCAGCAGCACGGTCGAGCCGGTCGCGACGAGCTCGCGGATGGTGTCCCACATCTGGCCGCGCGTGCGCGGGTCGAGGCCCGTCGTCGGCTCGTCGAGGAAGATGAGCGGCGGCTGGGCGAGCAGGGAGGCCGCGAGGTCGAGGCGGCGGCGCATGCCTCCGGAGAACTTCTTGAGAGGGCGACGCGCGGCATCCGTCAGCGCGAAGCGCTCGAGCAGATCCGCGGACTTCGCCTTCGCCTCTGCCCGGGAGAGCCCGAGCAGGCGTCCGAAGATCATGAGGTTCTCGGTGGCCGAGAGCGTCTCGTCGACGGACGCGAACTGGCCGGTCACGCCGATGAGCTGGCGCACGACGTTCTGTTCGCGGGTGACGTCGTGGCCGAAGATCTCGGCCCGTCCGCCGTCGGGGCGCATCAGGGTGGCGAGCATGTTGATGGTGGTGGTCTTGCCCGCCCCGTTGGGGCCGAGCACACCGTAGACCGTGCCGGCCTCGACCCGCAGGTCGACGCCGTCCACGGCCCGGTTGTCGCCGAAGACCTTCACGAGGCCCTCGGCTCGCACCGCGAGGGTGGGCGTTGAGGAGGAGGAAGTGGTCATGGCTTCCACTCTGCGCGGCGGCGCTGTCACGGCTCCGTCACCACCGCCCCCGCCCTGTCACGCCGCTGTCACGCCGCCGTCACCGCCCCCGGCCGCACCGTCCGGGTGCCCGCCCCCGGGGCCCCGGGCCGTCCCGAGGCCGGTGGTGACGGGGGCGGCCGTGCCGACAGGCGGGGCGGCCGTGCCGAAAGCAGGCCAGACCGCCCACCTCTCCCCTCCCCGGCCCCGCCGCCACCGGTTCGGCCTGCTTTCGACACCGCCGGGGGCGGAAGGAGGGGGCCGGAGCCCGGACCGGGGCCCCGGCCGGGCCCCGGCGGGGCGGCCGTGCCGGAAGCAGGCCAGACCGACCGCCTCACCCCTCCCCGGCCCCGCCGCCACCGGTCCGGCCTGCTTTCGACACGGGTCCCCGGGCCTGCCGTCGACACCCGGCCACCCGTTCCCACCCGTCCCCCACGCGCCGCGGGCGGCCGGGTGGGACGATGGACCCATGACGCTGCACATCACGGACGACGCCGACGCCGACGCCCTGCTCTCGGAGAACCCGCTCGCGCTGCTGATCGGGATGCTGCTCGATCAGCAAATCGCGATGGAGACGGCGTTCACGGGCCCGCTCAAGATCCAGGAGCGCATCGGCTCGGTGGATGCCGCCACGCTCGCCGCGTACGGGCCGGACGCGCTCGTCGCGGTCTTCCAGCGGTCGCCCGCGGTGCACCGCTACCCCGGTTCGATGGCCGGTCGGGTGCAGGCCCTGTGCCAGGCGCTCGAGAAGGACTGGGGCGGCGACGCCGCAGCGCTGTGGACCGAGGGCGACCCCGACGGTCCGACGGTGCTGAAGCGACTGAAGGCTCTGCCCGGATTCGGCGATCAGAAGGCGAGGATCTTCCTCGCCCTCCTCGGCAAGCAGTGCGGGTTCACCGGCGCGGGATGGCGCGAGGCGTCGTCCCCCTACGGCGAGGACGGGTCGTACCGTTCCGTCGCCGACATCGTCTCGCCGGAGTCGCTCGCGAAGGTCCGCGAGCACAAGAAGGCCGCCAAGGCCGCCGCGAAGGCCTCGACCACGGCCTGAGGACGGGTGGCCTGAGGCCGCGCCCGCCTGAGGCCGTGCCGGCCCGAGGCCGGGTCCCGCCGGGCTCAGGCCTCCACGAAGAGGTAGCCGCGCTCGTCGTCGAAGCCGCCGATGACGAGTCCGCGCCCGTAGTTGCGGAGCATCTCGTCGCGCACGCGGAGACGCCAGGACGCCGCCTGCGCGGGGTCGCTCCGCCGCATCTGCTCGATGTCGTCCGGGATCTGCACGGCGTCGACCACGTCGGCGTCCGCCGGCTCCCGGACCGGAGCGGATGCCAGCGCCCACGCGACCAGCAGCCGGTCGCTGTCGACGCCCTGCCCGCTCTGGTCGAGTTCGGCGCCGTCGTAGCTCGAGCCGTACTGGTCGACGAGGTACTCGACGAAGCGCACGCCGATCGTCTTGGCGTTGAAGTGCGCGTTGCGCCGCACGAGGGGGTCGAACGTCCACGTCACCGTGCCGATGTCGCGCGCGATCGCCCAGCGCCGCTGCTGCTGCTTGAGCAGGCGGCCGAACCCGCGCCGCTGATACTCGGGGAGGACGCCGGTGATGTGGGAGTGCATCGCGTGCTGCTCCGGTGGGGAGAAGAACGCCACGGACGCCCCGACGATGCGGTCCCCGTCGTACAGGCCCACGACGTAATTGCCCGAGTACTGCAGGGCGCGCATCAACGGGGCGGGCATGGGGTCACGCCCGCCCCAGATGTCCACGATCACGCGGTGGGCGGCGAAGATCTCGTCGAGGGTGTCGAGATCGCGGATGCTGAGGTCGGAGTCGGATGCGCCGGATGCCATGACCTCACGCTAGCCGCGCCCGGCCCGGACTGCGCCGAGCCGCTCCGCGAGGCACCCGACGAGGGGCGGGCGAGGGCTCCGTCAGCTCCTCGTCGTGGCCTCGACCGTCGCGTCCACGAGCAGCGGCACGAGGACGTCGAGACCGCGCGGGTCGACGGACGGATCCCACGCGGACAGGTTGATCGCGAGCACCTCGAAGCGCGCGGCGATCTCGCGGAAGGCCTCGGCCACCTGCGCGATGGTCAGGCCGCCGTCGGCCACGTGCGTGCTGGAGCGGAACTCGGAGGGGTCGATCACGTCGGGGTCGAGGTGCACGTACACGGCGTCGGCCCGCGTGGCGAGGTCGTCGAGCGCCTCGGTCAGGGCGACGTGGTACCCCTGTGCGGCGATCGCGGGCGGGTCGACGAGGCGCCCGAGCGCCCCCGGCGAGCCGTCGGCGGGCAGGCGTCCGCCCGGGGAGTGCATCTCGTGGTTGCCGACCGTGATGATCCGCTCTTCCGGGATGACCTCGAAGCCGGGGATCTGCGCCCGCCACAGCGGCCAGCACAGTCCCGCGATCGTCGTCACGGGCATCCCCTCGATGAAGCCGCTCGCCGAGGTGTCGGGCGTCTGGGCGTCGCCGTGCGCGTCGAGCCAGATCATGCCGACGCGCTTGCCGCTGCCGCCGATCCCGCCGACCGAGCCGAGCGCCGACGAGCAGGTGCCGCCCGCGATGAGCGGGAACCGACCCCGGGCCCGGGCATCGGCGACGCGGCGCGCGAGGTGCATGTTCTGCACGAGCACGCGCGACATCTGGTCGCCGCGCGGGAGCACCCGGAAGTCGCCGCCGTTGTCCTCGTCGGTGGCGTCGTCCGCGTCTTCGATGAGCTCGGTCTCGACGTCGGCGAAGTGGGCGCCGAGCGCCGCGGGCAGTGCGGCCGGATCGAGGAGCCGCTCCGGGCCCGCGGCCATCTGGTAGTAGACGCCGGGCGCGCGCGTGCCCATCAGGTAGGGCAGTCCGATCACGGAGATCGGGGTGGCGTTCTGGGTCTCGGGCATCAGGCGTCCTTCGTGTCGGTCGTGTCGGTCGTGTCGGTCGTGAATCCGGCCCCGCGCGGGAGGAACGCCCCCGGCAGCGGGAGGAGGCTGTCGGTGGGATGCCGGAGCACCTGGTCCATGGATGCGGGGATGTCGACGGGCAGCGTCCCGCGCGCGGGGACCCGTCCGAACAGGACGTCGAGGTAGGCCGCATCCGAGCACCCGAACGTCACCGTGAGGGTGTCGACGAACGGGGCGAGCTGCCCGAGCAGGGCGGGGCGGTCGAGGAAGACGTCGGCGACGACGGGGGCATGCGCGGCGTACGCGCGCAGCCGGTCGATCGTCTCGTCCGGGAACGCGAGGGATCCGGCGTGGAACCCGCGCTCGAAGAAGTAGTGGTCCCGCGGCTCCCAGGGCGCATCCGTGCGCCAGAGCACCGCGTCGGCGTCGGCGGGGTCGCCGACGACGCGGGCGTAGCCGCCCGCGACCTCCGCGTCGACCCCGACGAGGAACACCGCGCACCCCTCGGGGAGCGGCACGAAGCCCCGCGCGGCATCGCCGACGGCGGCGACCACCACGGAGTCGGACTGCGCCCGGCGCCCGGCGGCGCGTGCCTCGGGGGTGCCGACGCGCTCGGCCACCCGGGACTCGTCGACCCAGGGGTCGTCGAAGAGCCCGAGATCGAGCTTGACGCCGATCAGCCGCGCGGCCGACTCGTCGATCCGTTCCTCGGAGACGAGTCCCCGGTCGACGAGGGCGAGCAGCGTCGCCGTCTCGTGCTCGCCGCCGAACTGGTCGACGCCTGCGTCGAGGGCCTTGCGCATCCGCTCCTCGACGCTCAGCGCCTCCACACCCCACGCGCGGGCGGGGAGCACCCGATCGCCCACGACGTCGTCGGTGAGCAGACCCCAGTCCGTCACCACGACGCCGTCGAAGCCGAGCTCGTCGCGCAGCACACCCCGGATCATCTGCCGGTTGAAGCCGAAGCCCACCTGCTCGATCGGCTCGCCCCCGCGGACGAGACCCACGGGCATGCCGTAGTAGGGCATCATGGCGGCCGCACCGCAGGCGATCGCCCGGCGGAAGGGCTCCAGATGCTCCTCGAACGCCTCGGCGGGATAGTCCTGCTCCCGACCGTACGGGAAGTGCGGATCCTCTCCCCCGCGCTGCGGACCGCCCCCGGGGAAGTGCTTGACGGTGCACGCGACACCGACGGCGTCGCCGTCGCGTCGCTGCAGCTCCTCCAGCGACGCGGCGAGGAACGAGTCCACGCGGTCGCGGTCGACGCCCCAGGTCTGCACCTGACGGCCCCAGCGCGGCTCGGTCGGCAGGTCGATCTGCGGATGCAGGGCCGCGCGGATGCCGACGGCGCGGTACTCCTCGCGCACGGTCGCGGCGAAGTCCCGGACGGTCGCGACGTCGCCGATCGCGGCGAAACCGAGCGACTCGGGCCACTCCGAGAACCCGTCCGCCGCGAAGGCGACGCCGGGCGTCCGCCGGAACGAGTGGCGCGGATCCGTCGAGACCGTCACGGGCACCCGCCCCTCCGCGAGCGCGACGCGCTGCAGGGCGTTGACCCAGGCGGCGATGTCGGCCGGGGAGGCGGCGCTCGCCACGTTGACGTGCGTGATGCGGCGATCGCGGATGAGGGCGCTCGTGCCGACGTCGAGGAACGCCGAGGGCTCCTCGACGAGGGCTCCGCCGGGGCCGACCTCGACGGCGACCTGGAACATCAGCCCCACCTTGTCGGCGAGCGTCAGTTGCGCCAGGATCCCGGCGATGCGGCGGTCGCGATCCGTCCGCCCGCCGCTCACGATGCCCCCGCTCCGGCCCGGAACGCCGAGATGTCGAGCGTGTCGGCCAGCAGCTGCGCGGTGTAGGCGCTCTGCGGGTCGTCCAGGACCGCCGCCGTGCGTCGGTCCTCGACGATGCGCCCGCGCTCGAGCACCGCGACGCGGTCGGCGATCTGCGCGACGACGGCGAGGTTGTGCGTGACGAAGAGCATGCTCAGCCCGTCCTCCCGCAGCTCCTCGAGCAGCTCGAGCACGGAGGCCTGCACCGACACGTCGAGCGCGGAGGTCACCTCGTCGCAGATGAGCAGGTCGGGCCGGGCGGCGAGCGCCCGCGCGATCGCGACGCGCTGTCGCTGTCCGCCGGACAGCTCGGACGGGTACCGATCCTTCAGCTCGGGAGCGAGCCGGACGCGCTCCAGCGACGTGACGACCGCCTCCTCGACGGCGCCGCGCGACCGATCTCCCGAGCCGAAGAACTGCAGCGGCAGCGCGACGGACTCGCCGATCGTGCGCCTCGGGTGCAGCGACGCGAACGGGTTCTGGAAGATGTACTGCACACGGCGGCGCTGCTCGCGGTCGCGGCGTCGTGCGAGCGGGGCGAGGGCCTTCCCATCGAAGACGATCTCGCCGCGGTCGGCGCGCTGGAGCCCGATGATCGTCCGGGACAGGGTGCTCTTGCCGCTTCCCGACTCGCCGACGACGGCGAGGCACTCCCCGCGATCGATCGAGAACGACACGTCCTGGATGACCCGGTGGTCGCCGTACGAGCACGACAGCCCCCGCACGTCCAGCACGGGACGGTCCTCGCCCGCCTCCTCGCGCGCCGCCGGCCGGTCCTCGAGCGAGGGGACGGCCGCGACGAGACTGCGGGTGTAGGCGTGCGCGGGGCGGCGCAGCACCTGATCGATCGGGCCCTGCTCGACCATCTTCCCGTCGCGCATGACGGCGACGGACTGGGCGACGTGACCGATCACGCCGAGGTCGTGCGAGATGTAGATCGCCGCCATCCGGTGCGACGTCGTGAGCCGCCGGACGAGGTCGAGCACCTTCAGCTGCGTGGTCACGTCGAGACCGGTCGTCGGCTCGTCGAGCACGAGCAGCCGCGGTTCCGAGACGATCGCCATCGCGATCGCGACACGCTGCTGCTGGCCTCCCGAGAGCGCGGCGGGCTTGCGCGCGAGGAACGCGTCGTCGCTCGGCAGGCCGACCTCGTCGAGCACCTCCGCGATCCGGCTCGTGGGCTGACCCGGAGCGACGGACTCCTCCAGCTGGCGGCGCAGTGTCAGCGCCGGGTTGAGGGCCGTGCCGGGGTCCTGCGGCACGTACGAGACGAGGGTGCGCCGCGCCTCGCGCAGCTTCGCGTCGCGCAGGGCGAGCATGTCGACGCCGTGGATGGCGACGTGGCCCGCGGTGACGCGGGCGCCGGCGCGGGCATAGGCCAGGAGCGCGAGGGCGAGGGTGCTCTTGCCCGAGCCGGACTCGCCGACGACGCCGAGGACGCTCCCCGGCTCGAGATCGATCGACACGTCGTCGACGATCGGACGGCCGGTGGCCGTCACCTGGACCGTGAGGCCCCGGACGCTGACCGCGCTCATCGGGTCGCCTCCGCATCGGTACGGCCCATCACGCGGGCGACGCCCTCGGCGAAGAGGTTGCCGCCGACCGTGAAGAGGGCGATGCCGACGATCGGCACGATGACCGTCAGCGGCTGGACGCTCAGGCCGTTGCGGTTCTCGTTGACCATCAGCCCCCAGTCCGCCGCCGGAGGCTGCACGCCGTAGCCGAGGAAGCTCAGCGAGGCGAGCGCGCCGACCGACCACATGAGCCGGAGCCCGAACTCGACCATGAGGGGCGAGGCGACGTTGGGGAACACGTCGCCGAAGATGATGCGACGGGCGGGCAGCCCGATGGACTGACTCCACCGCACGAAGTCGCGGTTGACCACCGGCAGCGCGGCTCCGCGCATGACGCGGGCGACGCTCGCGACGTGCGCCGTGGCGACCAGGGCGACCAGGAGCGCTTCGCTCGAGCCGAGCATCGAGACCACGAGCAGGGCGAGGACCACCGCGGGGAAGGCCAGCAGGACGTCGGCGATCCGCATCAGGACGGTGTCCACGACGCCGCCCGCGTAGGCCGCGGTGACGCCGAGGATCGCCCCGACCGCGGTGCCGATGACGGCGGCGAGGAGGGACATCACGATGAGGCTGCGCCCACCGAACAGGACGCGGGAGAGCACGTCGCGCCCCAGGTTGTCCGTGCCCAGCCAGGCTTCGCCGGAGGGCGCCGCGTACGGGCTCCCCAGGATCTCGCTGACGCCGTGCGGGGCGACGAACGGGCCGATCAGGGCGACCGCCGCGACGGCGATCATCATGATCAGTCCGCCGCGCACGGCGCGGGAGGTCAGGATGCGGCGCACGAGCCCGAAGGATGTCCTCGCGGGCGGCGCGAGCGGCACGGAATGCACGGATGCGGTTGTCATGACTCCTCCGTCAGCGCGAGCTGCGGTTGGTCACGCCGGCGATGATGTCGGCGATGAGGTTGCAGATGAAGTAGGTGGCGGCGATCACGAGCACGATGGCCTGCACGACCGGGAGGTCCCGCGTGCCGATCGACTGCGTCAGGAGCGTCCCGAGGCCGGGGTAGTTGTAGACGAACTCCACGACGACGATGCCGCCGAGCGTGGCCGCGACGATGATCGAGGTCGCCTGGATCATGGGTCCCACGGCGTTCGGGAGGGCGTGGCGGAAGAGGATGGTCCGCCGCGTGAGCCCCTTCAGCGTCGCCGTCTGCACGTACTCGCTGGACAGGACGTCGATCATGCTCGCGCGCACGAGGCGGTACAGGTACGTGGTGGCCATGATCACGATCGTGAGCACCGGGAGCACGAGCCGGTCCGGGTACCACCACGGCAGGTGGCCGGCCGGGATGATCGCGACCGGCGGGAAGAGCTTGAACACCGTCGTCCCCAGGAGCACCACGAGGAGCGTGCCGAGGACGAAGTCGGGGAGCGCGTTGAGGATCATCGAGACCCGGAGCGACGCCTTGTCGATCGGGCGGTCGCGCCGCTCTGCGGTCACGACGCCGAGCACGAGCGAGAGCGGGACGGCGATGAGCATCCCGAACACGACGAGGGTCATGGAGTTCAGCAGTCGGCCCGCGAGCACCTGCGAGACCGGCTCGCCGGTCGCGAGCGAGACGCCGAAGTCGCCGCGCAGCGCGCCGCCCAGCCAGTTCAGGTACTGGACGACGAGGGGCTGGTCGAGCCCCAGCCGCTCGCGCAGGACGGCGACCTGCTCGGCCGTCGCGTCGCGCCCGAGGATGACGCGCGCCACATCGCCGGGGAGCGCCTGCGTCGCCAGGAAGACCAGGATGGACACCGCCAGCAGCACGCCGATCCCGATCGCGATGCGTCGCAGGATCCAGCCCGCAGAGGCGGACCCCCTGCGACGCCGGCGGGGAGCCGACGTCGCAGGGGTCAGTTCGTCACTGATGATCATCGGGCTGGTCAGTGCTCGATCGTGACGTCGTTGATGCGGGCCGCGCCCTCGCCGGTCGAGTCCTCCTGAAGACCCTTCACGGCGTCGGAGTAGGCGCTCAGACGGTTGACGAAGCCCCAGATGATGTTGCCGCCGGACTGGTACTCGACCTCCTTCATCTTGAGCTCGACCTGGCAGCGCGCCGCGTCGTCGGCCGTCGCGAACGCCTCCGCGGCGAGCGCGTTGTAGGTCGCGTCGTCCCAATGCGTCTCGTTCGCCGAGCCGCCCGGCAGCAGCGTGCGCGCCGCCAGCTGCAGGTACGGGCCGGAGAAGAAGTCGACCGCGAACGTCCAGTTGCCCTGGTTCTCCAGGTAGGCGGCCTCCTCGTAGGTCTTGGCCGTCACGGTGATGCCCGCCTTGGCCGCCTGCTCGGCGAACACCTGCGCGGCCTCGACCATCCCGGCGGTGCCGTTGACGGTGGCCAGCTCGATGCTGAGGTTGCTCTGTCCGGCCTCGGCGAGCAGCGCCTTGGCCTTGTCGATGTCCTGCTCGCGCTGCGGCACGTCGGGGTCGCCGCAGCTGGAGTAGCGCCCGACGTAGTCGTTGGCGACCACGCCGTATCCGTTCAGGGCGACGTCGACCATCTCCTGACGATCCGCGATGAGTCGGAAGGCCTCCCGGACACGCGGGTCGTCGAAGGGCGCGACATCGGTGCGCATCGCGAGGTTGATGTAGAGATCGCTCGGGCTGTTCAGGATCTTCACCCCGGACGTCGTCTCCAGCGCGGGCGCCTCGTTCAGCGGCACCGAGTAGGCGATGTCGACCTGACCGCCCTTCAGGGCGTTGATCGCGGCCTCGTTGTCGGCGAAGTCGGTGATGACGACCTCGGCGACCTTCGGCGCGCCGTCCCAGTAGTCGGCGTTGCGGGTGAAGGTGGAGGACTGGCCCGCCGTGAACGTCTGGTAGACGAACGGACCGGTGCCGTCCGGCTTGGCCGGATCGAAGTCGGCGGGCACCATCTTCAGGTACTTGTTGGTCCAGACCTGAGCGAACGGCCCATAGGGCTTGTCGAGCGTCACCTCGACGGTGAGGTCGTCGATCTTCTTGATCCCGTCCTCCGGGATGAACGAGATCTGCGACTTGCCGACGGCGGTGCTGTCGGGGGCGATGATGCGATCGATCGTCGCGATGACGTCGTCCGCCACGAACTGCCGTCCGCTGTGCAGCTTGACGCCGTCGCGGAGCTTGATCGTCCACACGGTCGCGTCGTCGTTCGAGGTGATCGACTCGGCGAGCATGTAGCGCAGCTGCCCCGTGCCGTCGAGTTCGGTGAGGCCGTCGAAGAGCTGGCGGTAGCGGACGACGTCGGCCGACGTGCCCCGCGTGAAGTGGGGGTCGATGCTGTCGGCGGTGCTTCCGGGGACGGCGATGCGCAGCGTCCCGCCGTCATCGGCCGTGGTCGACGCGGGCGGGGCGCACGCCGCCAACGAGACGAGCAGGGCGCCGGCGGCGATCACCGCTCCGATGCGCCGCAGGGAAAGGGGAGAGGACACGATGTCTTCCTTCTGGTTGTGGAGTGCAGGTCGGGAACTGACGTGGTGCGTTTCGATGG
Source organism: Microbacterium sp. MMO-56 (assembly GCF_037146215.1). NCBI lineage: Bacteria > Bacillati > Actinomycetota > Actinomycetes > Micrococcales > Microbacteriaceae > Microbacterium > Microbacterium sp. MMO-56. Next base: position 33,660 of record NZ_JBBCVW010000003.1, on the reverse strand, counting down.
CGAACGACGTCGTCGGCATCCGCGTGGGGTTCATACTCACACATTCGCCAGCGAAAATTGACACATTTCTGAACTTGTAACATTCCCGAAACCCACGGAGGAATCGCGGCTTGCGGTGATGCGAGAGATGCTCCATGGTGTCCATATGTCAGTTTTCTTTGACTGATGAGAGCCGTGGAAGAGAGAGCATGACCGAGGGCAGCACGCCGAACGACGAAGCACACCGATTCGAGGAGCGCTCGCGGCGGCTCGCCCGCGCGCAGCGGCTGGGCGGCGTGATCACGGCGGACACCGAGGCCGCGCGCCGTCGCGCCGCACGGGTCGACCCGACGCTCCCGCTGAGCGCGTGGACGATGGCGGTGAAGGACAACATCCACGTGGCGGGGCTTCCCAACACGGCGGGAACGGCGGCCCTGCGCGACTTCGTCCCGGACGAGGACGCGCCGGTCGTGCGCATCCTGCGCGAGGCCGGAGCCGTCGTCATCGCCAAGGCGAACATGCACGAGCTCGCCTTCGGGGCGACCTCGAACAACGTCTCGTACGGCGGGGTGCGCAATCCGGTCGACCCCGAACGCTCGCCGGGCGGCAGCAGCGGCGGCACGGCCACGACGGTCGCCGTCGGTGCGGCGCGGATCGGGCTGGGCACCGACACGGGCGGCAGCGTCCGCGTCCCCGCGGCACTCACCGGACTCGTGGGGTTCCGCCCGACCACGGGCCGCTACCCGAGCGGCGGGGTCACTCCCCTGTCGTCCCTCCGCGACACGGTCGGCGTCATGGCCGACACCGTGGCCGACGTGCTCGCGGTCGACCGGGTGCTCGTGCCGCTCGACGTCGACTCCGCCCCGCCCGGTGGGGTCGCGGCGCTCACGCTCGGCGTGCCGACCTCGCGCCTGGCCGATGACCTGGACCCCGCCGTCGCGGCCGCCTGGGAGGCGGGCCTGGCGCGCCTGCGCGACGCGGGGGTGGTCCTGCGCGACGTCGACATCGATGCCGCGATCACCGCGGAGGACAGGTCGGGGCTGTCCGTCGTGCTCGCCGAGGCGCGGCCCCGCCTGGAGAGCTACCTCCGGCGCTACGTCCCCGACCTCTCGATCGAGGGACTGCTCGACGCCGTCGCCGGACCGGACGTCGCCGAGACCGTCGCCCGCTTCATCACCGACGAGGACGAGGTGGCCGCCGTCATGCGCGACGCCGCCGCGGACGTCTCCCGCGCCCGAGCGGCCTACGCCGCCGCCCTGCGCGACGTGGACGCCCTCGTCTTCCCCACGACCCCCGCCACGGCCCAGCTCCTCGGCCAGGAGGACGTCTCGTTCCTCCTCAACGGGCGCCGCGTCGACACCTTCACGACCATGATCCGCAACACCGGGCCGGGGAGCTTCGCGGGAGTCCCGGGCGTCACCCTCCCCCTGCGGGTCGCGACCGGATCGTTGCCGGTCGGGCTCGCGCTGGACGGTGCACGGTCGGCAGATCGCCGGCTGCTGCACGTGGCCGACGTACTCGCGCCGATCGTGGGCTGATCGGCGGCCCGCCCGCGCCGGGATCAGCGACCGAAGCTCTCGGCGACGCGCAGCGACTGCGCATCCGCCTGGGCGAGGTAGTAGTCGAAGCCGGCGGTGCCGTCCGCGCGCACCCGGATCGTCCCCCGTGGGCCGTCGAACGCGAGGCCGTGCAGCTGCGCGGCGACGGCGTCGGCGTGGAGGTCTTCGGAGCGACGCGCCGCCCGGGCCCACAGGTGCAGCGACTCGTACACGCTGACGGACAGGGCCGACGGGGGTGCACTCAGGGCGCCGAAGCCGCGCCGGTACCGCTCCACGAAGGAGCGGTTGGCGGTCGAGTCGAGCTCGTTGAAGTACGACATCGCCGACCAGATGCCGTCTCCGGCCGATCCGAGGTGCTCGACGGTGTTCTCGTCGAGCAGCGCCGAGAACGTCGCGATGCGATCGCGCAGGCCCGCGGCGGCGAAGGCTCGTTCGAACTCGATCGACGCGTAGCCCACCAGGCTCGACAGCACGACGTCCGCCCCGGAGCGCTCGATGTCCGTCAGCAGATCGTCGACGCCCTGGAGGCGCCCCATCGCGAGGTACCGCTCGCCCGCGACGCGCCACCCCCGCGCCGAGAGGATGCCCCGGGCGACGCTGTTGATCTTGCGGGGCCAGGAGTAGTCGTTGCCCAGGAGGTACCACGAGCGCGCGCCGAGGGAGTCGCCCAGGCGCGGCAGCGTGGCGCGGAGCTGGTCGGCCGACGACTCCCCCAGCCGGAAGATGTTCCCCTGACGGACGCCGCCCTCGTTGACGGGCGCGAAGAGGTACAGCTGGTGGTCACGGAGCAGCCTCGGCGCGAGGGCCTCGAGGGTCCGGGACGTGTGCGCGCCGACGATGGCCGCGACGTTGTGCTCCTGGGTGAGGTAGGCCAACGCCGACTGGGCCTTGTCGGGGTCGGTCGAGTCGTCGACGTGGGCGAGACGCAGGGTGCGCCCGGCGATCCCCCCGTCCTCGTTGATCTCGGCCACGGCGAGGCGCGCGCAGTTGACGATGGAGCGGCCGAAGACGCTCGTCTGCCCCGACAGGTCGGTGATCAGTCCCACCACCACGTCGTCGTCGGCGCCCTCGTCCTCCGACGGCATGTCGAGCTGCTGGTTGATCCACCCGATGGCCTCGCCCGTCAGGGTCGAGGTCGTGCGCACGCGCGTTCCGCTGCCGTGGGGGCTGAACGAGAGCACCGTCGTCCCGCTCCACGGGCTCTCGTGCTCGAGCACGATGCGCGTGTAGGGCGTGATCTCGGTGACGCGCGCCGTCCCCCGCGAGACGTCGTCGGGCAGCACCGAGACCGGCAGGCCCGTCTCCAGGAGTGCGCCGACGCGGGCGCTGGAGACCCGGGAGCCGAGGATCCACCCGCCACCGCGCTCGGTGCCGAACAGACCGAAGGTCTCGACCGGGTCCGTGACGAAATGGGTGACGGTCATGTGGAGCAGGTCGCCCATCGCGTCACCCCACCTTCGGCAGGGACCTCGATCGCTCTTCGACCTGTGCGCGCGAGGGTCGCCCGCGACGACGTTCGGTCTCGGCGGCGCTCTCGTCCTCCGACACCACGGAGGTCGAGTAGATGCGCTGCAGGAAGTCCACCGCGCTGCGCGCCTTGTTCGGCCCCAGCGAGTAGAAGCGGTTGCGCCCCTCCTTGACCTCCGAGACCAGACCCGTCTCACGGAGGATGCGCAGGTGCGACGAGACGGCGGTGCGACCGATGTCGGGGAACTGGTCGGCGATCTCTCCGCTGGACATGCGTCCGGCCGAGGAGAGCAGCGCGAGGATCGCCCGACGGCTGGGGTCCATGAGACCCCGGAAGACCTCGTCGGCCTCGCTCATGGCTTCACCTCCCGGCGGATATGTCAACAAACACTAACGCGTCGGGTCGCAGCCGGACAAGGCCGATCCCGCTCAGACTCCGCCGAGCCGCTCCGCGAGGTAGTCGACGAGACCCGACAGCGGGATGCGCTCCTGAGCCATCGTGTCGCGGTCGCGCACCGTCACGGCGTCGTCCTCGAGCGAGTCGAAGTCGATCGTGACGCACAGCGGCGTGCCGATCTCGTCCTGCCGGCGGTAGCGCCGACCGATCGCGCCGGCGTCGTCGAAGTCGACGTTCCATCCGCGCGCGCGCAGCGAGTCGGCGACCTCGCGGGCGAGCGGCGAGAGCCGTTCGTTCCGCGACAGCGGCAGCACGGCGGCCTTGACGGGCGCGAGACGGGGGTCGAGCTTCAGCACCGTGCGGGTGTCGGTGCCGCCCTTGGCGTTGGGCACCTCCTCCTCGCGGTACGCGTCGACGAGGAAGGCCATCATCGAACGGGTGAGCCCGAACGACGGCTCGATGACGTAGGGGACGTAGGTCGAGCCGGAGGCCTGGTCGAAGTAGACGAGCTTCTGCCCGGACGCCTCGATGTGGCTCGACAGGTCGTAGTCGGTGCGGTTGGCGACGCCCATGAGCTCGCCCCACTCCTTGCCGGGGAAGCCGAAGCGGTACTCGACGTCGATCGTGCCCGCCGAGTAGTGGGCGCGATCCTCGGTCGGCACGTCGAACTGGCGCATGTTCTCGGGGTCGATGCCGAGGTCGATGAACCAGTCCCAGCACGCGGCGACCCAGTGCTCGAACCACTCCTGCGCCTCGGCCGGCGGCGTGAAGAACTCGATCTCCATCTGCTCGAACTCACGCGTCCGGAAGATGAAGTTGCCGGGCGTGATCTCGTTGCGGAACGCCTTGCCCACCTGGCCGATGCCGAACGGCGGCTTCTTGCGCGAGGCGGTCAGCACGTTCGCGAAGTTCACGAAGATGCCCTGCGCGGTCTCGGGGCGCAGGAAGTACAGGCCCGACTCGTCGTCCACGACGCCGAGGTAGGTCTTCACGAGGCCGGAGAACGCCTTCGGCTCCGTGTACTGGCCCTTCGTCCCGCAGTTGGGGCACGGAATGTCGGCGAGGCCGTTCTCCGCCGGTCGGCCCTTGCGGGCCTCGAAGTCCTCGATGAGGTTGTCGGCGCGGAAGCGCTTGTGGCAGTGCAGGCACTCCACGAGCGGGTCGGTGAACGTCTCGACGTGGCCGGAGGCCTCCCATACGCGCTTGGGCAGGATGATCGACGAGTCCAGGCCCACCATGTCGCCGCGGCCCCGCACGAAGGTCTGCCACCACTGCCGGCGGATGTTCTCCTTGAGCTCGGTGCCGAGGGGGCCGTAATCCCACGCGGACCGCGAGCCGCCGTAGATCTCACCGGCCTGGAACACGAATCCGCGGTGACGGGCGAGGGCGATGACTTTGTCGAGGCGGGACTGCTCGGCCACAGGTGGCTCCAATGGTCGTGAACGCGCGCGGAGCGCGCAGAGATGAGGGATGCCGGACGCGCCGGCACCCCTCCAGTCTAGTCTTCCGGCGCGCGGGCCCCTCGGAGGGAGGGCGGCCGCCCGAGCGGTGACTAACGTGGGGCGGGTGAGCTCACGCCTCCCCGAGATCCGTCATGTCATCGTCCCCGGGCGCCACCATCTGGTGACCGGATTCCAGGCGGAGTATCTGCGGCGCCTCCTCGCCGGCGACGTGCACGACGAGACCGGTGATCCGATCGCCGTCGCCCCCGACGCGGTCGTCGTCTGGGCGCTCACGAGCGCGAACCACGCGTCGACGCGGCGCAACCCCTTCCCCGCGCACCGCCGGGAGGCGGCGATCGAGATCCTCGCGCACGTGGAGCGGATCCCCTCGATCGTCGTCCCGATCGTCGACGTCGCGCCCACGCCGCGCTTCGCCGAGATCACGCTCAAGGAGATCGCCTACGCGACGGCGGAGCGCGTCTCCCCGCATCCCGAGACGACGATCGTGGCCACCTCGACGCCGCAGGTGGCCGACATGTACCGCGCGCTGGGGTATCGCATCGCCCCGATGGAGCACGGGCATCCCGACGCGCCGCGGACGCCCTGGCAGCTGCTCGACGACCTGATGGCCGGGTCGGACGCCTGGCGCGCCGACGCGCACCCGGCGAGCCTCGACATCGTCGACCGGTACGGCCTCGCCGCGCAGGCGCGCGAGATCGCCGCCGATCCCGTCATCGGCGACGAGCGCGGCCTCACCCAGACGCGCGACTACCGCACGTACAGCCGCGCGTTCGAAGACGCCGCGGAGCACAAGTGGGCGCAGGCGCGCCCCTGGGTCGTGCCGGGCCGCATCGCGGACCTCGGCTGCGCGACCGGCGCGATGCTGGAGCTCGCCGCGCGCGAGCCGTCGCTCGCCGAGTCCGACCTGATCGGCATCGAGGTCGCGCCCGACCTGTTCGCGCAGTGCGAGCACAAGAAGGCGGAGGGCGCCTTCGCCAACCCCAACACGTTCTTCTACCGGCGCAACATCCTCGCCGGCAGGCTCTTCCCCGACCGCACCATCGCCACGACGCTGAGCTTCGCCCTGACGCACGAGATCTACTCGTACGGCGACGGGATGCCCTCGCTCGAGGCCTTCGCGCGGGCGATCGCCGACCACACGATGCCCGGGGGCGTGTGGATCAACTCGGACGTCTGCGGCCCGGACGACCCCGACCGGCCGGTGCGTCTGCACTTCCGGGACGGCGACGTCACGACGGCGGCACGCGAGCTGTCGGGCTCGAACGACGAGATCGCCGCCGCCCTCGACGCCCTCCCGGTCGGCAGCCGGGTCGCGCAGTTCGCGCAGGACTTCTCGGCGCTCAGCGGCACCCCGTGGGGATACGCCGTGCGCGACGAGCGGACGATCGAGCTGCGTCTGGGCGATGCGATGGAGTTCCTCGAGACCGTGTCGTACACGCGCAACTGGCTCTCCGAGATGCACGAGCGGTTCTGCGCCCTGTCCTGGGCGGACTGGCGCACGCTCGTCGCCTCGGTCGGACTCGAGATCGACGAGCGGTCGGGGCCGTGGCGCAACGACTGGCTCGTCGAGAACCGCTTCGCTCCCGCGGCATCCCTCACGGATCTCGCCGACGAGCCGCTCCCGTGGCCGGACACCCACATGCTGCTGGTCGCGCGTCGCCCCCTCGACGCCTGAGGCGCCGGGCTCGGCGAGACCGGCGCGCCCCGCGCGCGGGCGTCACCGCCCGAGTCGCGTCAGCGGCGGCTGCAGCTGGCCGACGGGCCCGGCGCGGAACAGCTGCGCGGGTCGGCCTCCGTCGCGCGAGACCCCGCCGGTCGGCTCGACGAAGCCCGGCGCGCCCGTGATCTTGCGGTGGAAGTTGCGGGGATCGACCGGCGCGCCCCACACCGCCTCGTACACGGCGCGCAGCTGGGCGATCGTGAACTCGGGCGGGCAGAACGCCATCGCGAGGGCGGAGTACTCGAGCTTCGCGCGAGCGCGCTCGACGGCGTCCGCGAGGATCTCCGCGTGGTCGAACGCCAGAGGCAGTGCGCCGCTCTCGACCTCCGCGACCGGCCGCCACCGCGCCGCGCGGGCATCCGATCCGGCGGACGGCTCGGCGAGGTCGGGCGCGAGTGCGAGCCAGGCGACGGTCACGACGCGGCCGCGCGGGTCGCGCCCGGGCGCGCCGTAGGTGCGCACCTGTTCGAGGTGGATGCCGGCGGACACCCCCGTCTCCTCCGCGAGTTCGCGATAGGCGGCGGCCTCGACGTCTTCGTCCGCGAGCACGAAGCCGCCCGGCAGCGCCCAGGCGCCCGCGGACGGCTCGATCCCGCGCTCGACGAGCAGCACGTGGAGCGCACGCTCACGGATCGTCAGCACCGCGAGATCCGCGGCGACCGCGAACGAGAAGGGCTCCACGACGACAGGCTATCTCAAATCGTCATCTTGACGATAACTTGGATCGGAGTTATCGTCAGAGTGACATTAACGCGGAAGAAGGACACCATGGCCACCATCACCACCCGACCGTTCGTGCGCCACCTGAGCGCGACGCCGACGATGCACGTCACCCACCTCCGACGCGGCACGCTGCGTCACGCCGGCGCCGGTCAGGCGTTCTGGTTCCGGGCGCTCGATGCCGCGATCAGCGAGGTCCCGCTCGATGACCGCGAACTCTCGGTCGTCGTGAGCCTGCGCACCGCCGACCTCCAGCAGCTGTCCGCCCCCGCCACGGCGACCTACCGCATCGTGGATCCCGACCTGGCCGCCCGGCGCGTGGACTTCTCGATCGACCTGTCCACCGGGGTCTGGGCGGAGCAGCCCCTCGACGCGATCGCCGCGCCCCTGCACGGGGCGACGACGGCCGCCGTCGTGCACCTGCTGCAGCCGAAGACGCTCGACAGCGCCCTGCGCGCCGACCTGGCCGAGCTCGGCGCCGCCGCCACCGCCATGCTCGCCGCCGACACGCGGCTGGCCGAGCTCGGCATCGCGATCGTCGGGGTGCGTTTCTCGCTGCTGCGCGCCGAGCCCGATGTGGAGCGGGCGCTGCAGACTCCGGCCCGCGAGTCGATCCAGCAGGATGCCGACAAGGCGACCTTCGCCCGGCGGGCGCTGGCCGTCGAGCGCGAGGCCGCGATCGGGGAGAACGAGCTGTCCAACCAGGTCGAGCTCGCGCGCCGCCAGGAGGAGCTCGTCACCGCACGAGGCCGCAACGCCCGGATCGAGGCGGAGCAGGCCGCTGTCGCGGCGCGGATCGCCGTGGACGCCGAGGCCGAGCGCACCCGGACGAACGCCGAGGCGCGGGCCGACGCCGAGCGCGCGCTCGGCGAGGCCGCCGGTGCCGCGGAGCGGGCCCGGATGGCGGCGCTGCAGGGAGTCCCCGTCGAGGTGCTCACCGCCCTGGCCCTGCGCGAGATGGCCGGGAACCTGCCGAGCATCGAGCACCTCACCGTGACGCCCGACCTGCTGACCGATCTCGTCGGTCGCCTGGGTGCCCGTGCCGGAGGTCGCTGACATGGCCGCGCCGCGGGCGGTGATCGTCCACCGCGACAGCGAGTTCACCGAGCTGCTCGCGCGCCACGGGACCCGGGGCCAGGTCGCCTTCTTCCTCGACCAGCGCGGCCAGAGCCTGGCCGCCGTCGAGGACCGGCACGAGCGCACCCGCGCGGCGCTGGCCGACGTCGCCGCGGGCCTCCCCGTCGACTGGAGACGCGCCTCGGTCGAGCGCGGCGAGCTGGCCCGGTTCGTCTTCGAGCCCGACGACGTGATCCTCGTCGTCGGGCAGGACGGTCTCGTGGCGAACGCGGCGAAGTACCTGGGCGCGCAGCCCGTGATCGGGATCGACCCGTTGCCGGGCGTCAACGCCGGCGTGCTCGTGCCGCACACCCCGGTCGCCGGGGTCGCCCTCGTCGAGGCGGCGCACGCCGGCGACGCATCCGTCCGCGAGCGCACCATGGTCCAGGTGCGCACCGACGACGGCCAATCCCTCACGGCGCTCAACGAGGTGATGATCGGCCAGCCCGGGCATCAGTCCGCGCGCTACACCCTCGACGTCGCGGAGCGCCGCGAGCGGCAGTCGTCCTCGGGCGTCATCGTGGGGACGGGGACCGGAGCCACCGGATGGTGCGCGTCGATCGCCCGCATCCAGTCCCCCGGCCTGGCCCTGCCCGCTCCCACCGACCGGGCGCTCGCGTGGTTCGTCCGGGAGCCGTGGCCCTCGCCGAGCACGGGCGCGGGCCTGCTCGCCGGGCGGCTCGACGCGGGAACGCCCGGCGCCTGGCTGACGCTGCGCGTCGAGTCCGACCGGCTCGTCGCGTTCGGCGACGGCATGGAGGACGACCGGCTCTCCCTGTCGTGGGGTCAGAGCGTGAGCATCACCCTGGCCGAGCGCACCCTGCGGACGGTCGACGGCGCGTCGCGCCCGCTCAGGGAACGCGCTGGAAGAGCCCGTCCAGCAGCGACTGGTAGTACCCCGGCGTGACCGCGATCGGCCCCGAGTAGGGACGGTCGAATCCCGCGATCGCATAGAGCAGCAGCGCGACGAAGACGGCGATGAGCCCGACCATGATGAGGTGGATGCGGATGTCGCGCACCTGGATGAGGGAGAGCAGGATCGCGTTGAGGATCGCCCCGACCCAGAGCACGGTCCACAGGATGCTCGGCAGGGCGAGGTCGGTCACCTCGATCCGCTGCCGACGCTCCCCCACGAAGGTGTCGAAGGACTGCAGCGTCTGAGCCTGGACGTTGATCTCGCGCGGATCGGCGGGGATGAACCCCGTGATGGCCTGCTGGATCGCGGTGACGTCGGCATCGCCCGACACCGGCTCGATCAGCCGGGCCTGCTGCGGCCAGTCATCCTCGACGACGTTGGTCGTGTAGGCGATGAGCGCCTCACGCAGCTCCGTCCGCTGGGGTTCGGGGACGTTCTCCGCCGAGCGGTACAGCACGGCGATCGACGACGACTCGTCGAGGGCGACCTGGTCGACGTCGGCGTAGGTCGCGTAGGAGGCCGCCGCGATCAGCGCCAGCGTGACGCCGTAGAACACGCCGTACGCGCCCACGGCATAGCTGAGCACCCGGTCCCATTCCGACCCCTCGTGCGCCATGCGGGCGACCCACCGTCGCAGCGCGAGCAGGATGAGGCACGACAGCCCGACGAAGGCGACGCAGAAGACGGTGAGCCCCAGCCACAGGGGCGCGTCCATGAGCGAGACGATCATCGGGCCGGCGCCTCCGGATCGTCAGCTGACGAAGCGGATCGAGAGGGGATAGGTGTACCACTCGCCCCGGTTCGCGCGCACCGCGGCGACGATCGAGAACACGATGTTGACGACGTAGACCGCGAGGAGGATGAGCAGACCGATGCCGATGACGAGGAGGACGCTGCCGACGAGCGAGGCGAGGAGCATCGTCAGCTGGAAGTTCAGCGCGGCGGCGGTGTGCGCGCGGACGAACGGACCACGGTCCTTCAGGACGAGATACCCGATCAGCGACGGCAGGAAGTAGAAGATGCCGCCGATGTGGATGAGGGTCGCCCACATCTTCTCGTCCGCCGGGCTCATGGGCTGCGGGGCGGAGTAGGCAGGAGGAGTCGGGGAGGCGGGGTTCGGCGGAGGGGTGGTCATGCCGTACAGCCTAGGGGCGGGGACCCGCATCGATCACGGGGGCTACCCCGACATCCGTGGGCGATGTCCCCCGTGCGAGGGAGGCGACCGGAAGCGAGGACCCGATACGGTCGAAGGACATCGATAAGGAAGTGGGTACAGCACGTGGAGATTCTCGCCGCCGGAGGAGCCTTGGTGGTCATCGGCATCACCGTCGTCGCCGCCATCGTCCTCCTGATCTTCCTCCTCATCATGGTGCGCGCGTGGTACAAGGTCGCCAAGGCCGACCAGGCGCTCGTCGTGGTCGGCAAGAGCCAGAAGAGCGCATCCGGGGAATCGTCGCGCATCTCGGTGATCACCGGCGGCGGCGCGCTCGTGAACCCTCTGACGCAGCGCGCCGAGATGATCTCGCTGCGCGCCCGGCAGATCAAGATGGAGCCGACGGCACAGGCATCCAACGGCGTCACCGTGAACGTGTCGGGCGTCGCGCTCGTGAAGATCGGCTCCGACCCCGAGTTCGTGCGGCGCGCCGCGGAGCGGTTCCTCTCCCAGGACGGTGCGATCGAGCAGTTCACGACCGAACAGCTCGAGGGCGCCCTGCGCGGTGTCGTGGCCACGCTGACCGTCGAGCAGCTCATGAAGGACCGCCAGAAGCTGTCGGACCAGATCGCCGAGGGCATCAAGAGCGATCTGCTCGCTCAGGGACTCATCCTCGACTCGTTCCAGATCCAGGGCATCACCGACAAGAACGGCTACATCGACGCGCTGGGCGCGACCGAGGTCGAGCGCGTGCGGCGCGAGGCGGACGTCGCCCGCATCAACGCGGCCCGCGAGGTGCGCGCCCGCCAGATCGCCACCGACGAGCAGAACCTCGTCGAGCAGACCGCGTTCGACAAGAACTCCGCCGCGGCCGCGGCAGAGGTCGGACGCGCGCGCGCCGAGGCCGACCAGGCGGAGGCGCTGGCCCGCGCCGAGCGCGAGCAGGCGGTGCTCCTGCAGGGTGCGGAGAACAAGCAGGCGCAGCTCGACGCCGACATCAAGAAGGTCGCCGACGCCGACCTGTACCAGCGTCAGCGCACGGCCGACGGTACGGCGTACGGCGAGGTCAAGGCGGCCGAGGCGCGTGCCCAGATCGCCGCGCAGGAGGCGGAGGCCACCCGGCTGCGCGCCCAGGCCGAGGCCGACGCGGTGCGCCTCGTCGGTGAGGCCCGCGCCGCCGCGATCGAGGCGGAGGCCGAGGCCCTCTCCAAGAACCAGGAGGCGCTGCTCGCGCAGCGTGCGCTGGAGGCGCTCGTGCCGATGATGACCGAGTTCGCCCGCGGCTTCGACAAGGTCGGCTCGATCACGGTGCTCGGCGGCGAGGGCGCGTCGAGCCACATGGCGGCCGAGTCCGCCTCGAGCATGCGCGCGAGCTTCGACGCGATCGAGGCCGCCACCGGCATCGACCTGCGTCAGGTCATCCAGGGCCAGGCCACGGGGCGCGGCGTCGCGCAGGGGATGCGCGCCGATGCGGACACCCCGGTCGTGCGTTCCGAGGACGCCGCAGTCGAGAGCTGACCCCGGGGTGCGGCCCGGCGCGCGTTCTGCCGGGCGCGCGTTCACAACTCCGGAATCGGTGCGCGCGCCGGGCCCCTGGTGCCCCGGGGGCGCCCTTCGGGGCCGCTCTTCCGGAGTTGTGAACCGCCGCCCGGCCGGGTGCTGGCCCGCCGGGCGGGTCAGCGGCCGGGCGGGGCGGCCCGCCGGGCGGGTCAGCGGGTCAGCTCGATCCACGGTGGCGTCGTCGAGGGCGACCGGATCGATCTCGATCCCGATCCCGGGAGCCGTCGGCACGCGCACGTGGCCGTCCTCGAGCTGGATGGGCTCGGTGACGATGTCGCGGGTGTAGAACCGGTCCGACGCGGACACGTCGCCCGGCAGGGTGAACCCCGGCAGGGCGGCGAGGGCCGCATTGGCCGCGCGCCCGATGCCGGTCTCGAGCATCCCGCCGCACCAGACCGGGATGCCCGCGGCCCGGCACAGGTCGTGGACGCGCACCGCCTCCAGGTAGCCGCCCACGCGCCCGGCCTTGATGTTGATGACGGATGCCGCCCGCAGCGCCAGCGCGTCGGCCGCCGCCTTCGCCGAGACGATCGACTCGTCGAGGCAGACCGGAGTGCGCAGCCGCGCGGCGAGGGTCGCGTGGTCGACGATGTCGTCCTCCTGCAGCGGCTGTTCGATGAGCAGCAGGTCGAACCGGTCGAGCTCGGCGAGAGTGTCGGCGTCGTCGAGTGTGTAGGCGGAGTTCGCGTCGACCTGCAGCGGGATCGCGCCGAACGCGTCCCGCACCGCGGCGGTGTCACCGATGTCCCGCCCGGGTTTGATCTTGATCTTGATGCGGACGTACCCCTGGTCGAGGTACCCGCCCACCGCGTCGACGAGCGCGGCGGGGTCGCGCTGGATGCCGACGGAGACGCCGCTGGGCACCCGGTCGACGCGTGCGCCCAGATACTCCCCGAGCGGCCGCTCCTCGGCACGCAGCGCCGCATCGAGCACGGCGAGTTCGAGCCCCGCCTTGACCATGCGATGGCCGACGACGGGTCGGAGGATCCCCGCGACGCCCTCGGGTGCGAGGACGTGCGCGTCGAGGAGCGCGGGCACGAGGAAGCGGCGGGCGACGTCCCACGCCCCGTGCGTGTACTCGCTCGAGTACAGCGGCGCCTGCTGGGTCACGATCTCGCCCCAGCCGTCGCCGTCGGAGGTGCGGACGCGCACGACGATCACCTCGCGCACCGTCTCGGTGCCGAACGAGGTCGTGAACGGGGAGACGAGCGGCAGGTGCAGCACCCGCAGCTCGACGGCCTCGAGGCGGACGACGGAGGCGGGTCGGTCGATCGGCATGGGGTCAGGCTACGCCCGGGTCGTCCCGGGGTCAGCGGACCGCCCGCGGCGCAGCCCAGCGGGGCGGGTCGATGTATGTCGCGCGGCGCAGGGCGCGGGGGCGCACCGCGTCCGCGAGGGTGGCGATGAATGAGCGCACGGCATCCGTCCTCTCCGGTGTGGTTCACCCATGAGACGGCGGATGCCGCGCGCTATGACGCGGTTTCGGTGATCAATCGTCGACGACGGTGACGGTGACCTCGATGTTGCCGCGCGTCGCGTTGGAGTACGGGCACACCTGGTGCGCCGCGTCGGCGAGCTGCTGGGCGACGTCGTGCTCGACCTCGGGGATGTTCACCTCGAGCTCGACGGCGAGGCCGAAGCCGCCCTGGCCGTTGGAGCCGATGCCGACCCGGGATCCGACGCTCGACCCGTCGATCGCGACCTTCTGGGCGCGCGCGACGGCCTGGAGGGCGCTGTGGAAGCAGGCGGCGTAGCCGGCGGCGAAGAGGAGCTCGGGATTCGGGGCGCCGCCCGTGCCGCCCATCTCCTTGGGGACGCGGACGTCGGTGTCGAGGATGCCGTCGCTCGTGCGGACATGACCGTTGCGGCCTCCGCCGGTGGCGAGCGCTTCGGCGGTGTAGACGATGTCCATGGTGTTCTGCCTTTCGTGGAGGGTTCAGGGGAGACGGGCGCGCGGCGTCAGGCGGCGGTGCGCAGGTCGGCGGCGAGCGCCCGCATGTTGGCGGTGATGGCGGCGAGCTGGGCCAGGAGGTCGGGCAGTCCTCGCCCGCTGTCGACGAAGGCCGGCACCAGGCAGCCCGCGGCGGCGACGACCTCGTCGTGGACCACCGCGCCGGCCTCGGTGAGGCGTACCCGGACGACCCGCTCGTCGGCGGTGTCCCTGCGGCGGGCGACGATCCCCCGGTCCTCGAGGCGGCGCAGCAGCGGCGACAGGGTGCCCGAGTCGAGCCCGAGCTCGTCGCCGAGCTCGCCGACGGTCCGCTCCCCCGCGGCGAGCACGATCAGCGCGAGGTACTGCGGGTAGGTGAGCTTCCACGGCTTCAGCACCTCGCGGTACGCCTGGGTGGTCGCGTGCGACGCGGTGTACATCGCGAAGCAGACGAAGTCGTCGATCGAGGGCCCGGATGTCATGCGTAAAGCATTGCACACAATTGAATTGTGCACAATTGATGTTTCCATGCCGCCGCCGACGCCTGCGCGGTGGGCGGCGTCGGCGACGAGGTCGGGGGCGCGGCGTCCGCCGGCTCTCAGCGGAACATCACGAAGCCGTCCGGATCGCCGTCGCGCGGCATCCGCAGGCGATCCGGCAGCGGCCAGGGCAGCACGATCCGTTCGCTCGCGTGGGAGACGTCGCCGTAGTCCTCCACCTTGACGACGATGCGCTCCGGCGTCACCTCGACCATCCGGACGCGCAGGGGCGGCTCCCCCGCACGCTCCAGCATCCACGGATCGGCGAGGAAGGCGAGACCCTGCTCCTCGAGCGCCGCCTCGGCCTCCAGCCAGTCGGCGGATGCCACGACCTCTCGACCCAGCACGTCGATCGCGACCCAGTCGTCGCCCTCGGGCCGGATCCAGCCGACGAGCTCGCCGTCGTCGCGGCGGTGCGGCGTCCAGTCCGCCGGGACCCCTGCGGACGCGCTCACGGCACGATCGCGAACGCGCGCACCGGGAACGTGCCGAAGCCCTCGACGGCGGGCGGCGCCGCGGTGAAGCGCGCGCCCGACGGGGGCAGTTCGCCCAACCGCGTGAGGTGCTCGACGACGTGCACGCCGGCGCCCAGGAGGAGGCTGTGGGCCGGCCGCTCTCCGCCCGATTCGGTGTCGTCGATGTTGACGGAGTCGATGCCGACGAGCGCGGCCCCGGCATCGATGAGGGCCTGGGCGCCGTCGCGGGTCAGGAAGGGCGCGCCGTGGCCGTACCCCTCGGTGCCGAAGCCGCGGTCCCAGCCGGTGTGCAGCAGCACCGCGGCGCCGCGCACGTCGCGGCCGGCGAAGGCCTCCGCGCCGAGGCCGCGGTTCTCGGGCGACCACGCGTCGGCGAGGGCGAACACCTCGGTGGGCAGGTCGACGAGCGTCGCGAGGTCGAGACCGGCGAGATCCGGCCCCTCGGCGTAGCGATGGAACGGCGAGTCGAGATACGTGCCCGTGTTGCCGATCATCGTGATGACGTCCATCGCGAACTCCGTGCCCGGGGCGTATCGCCCCCGCGAGTCCTCACGGGTCAGGAAGGGCGTGATCTCGGGCGCGGGCAGGCCCGGATAGGTCACGAGCCCGGCCCGGATCGGGTGGCTCAGGTCGACGATGCGGCTGGCGGAGGAGGTGGGCATGACGCCAGCGTAGGTCCCGTCGCCGAGGCCGCGTTCACAACTCCGGACATCCGCACCGCGCAGGGGCCGGATCGGCAGGAATCATGCGGGCGGCGGCAGGATTTCCGGAGTTGTGAACGGCAGACCAGGGCGGGGTCAGGAGCCGGGCCGGCTCAGACCGGGCGAGAAGCAGGCGGGGGCGGGCTCAGGCACGCCCGAACAGGTACCCGCGGTCGTCGAAGCCCGCGACGACGAACCCGTCTTGAAGCAGGCCGGTCATGGCGTCGCGGACGCGGTAGCGCCAGTCCAGCGCGGCCTCCGGATTCTCGCGGCGCAGCTCCTCGATGTCGGCCGGCACCTCGACGCTCGTGACCACGTCCGCCTCGCGGGGAGCGGACGCCGGGGCGGCGAGCGCCCAGGACGTCATCAGCCGGTCGGTCTCGTCGCCGCGGTTGACCCCGTCGTCCATCGCCCCGTAGTGGTCGACGAGGTACTCGGTGACCCGCGCGCCCAGCACCGCCAGGTTGAAATGCGCGTTGCGCGCGACGAGCGGATCGAAGGTCCAGGTGACGTGGCCGACGTCACGGGCGAGAGCCCAGGCGCGCTGATGCTGCTTCAGCATCCGGCCGAGGCCATGCGCACGATAGCCGTCCACGATGCCCGTGATGTGCGAGTGCATCGATCGAGCGCCCGGCTCGGCGAAGAAGGCCACCGACGCACCGATCATGCGGTCGCCGTCGTAGAGGCCGACCGCGTAGTTCCCGGCGTGGGCGAGCGCGCGCAGCAGGTTCGGCGGCATGCCCCCGCTGTCCCCGCCCCACACCTCGGAGAGGACCGCCGAGGCCTCGAACGCCTGCTCGACGGTCGTGAGCGGCCGGACGGAGATGCCGGCCGGCGACGGGAGGACGGAGTCGGACATGCCGCCACCCTACGCCGCGGGGTGGGGCGCCGCGCTCTGCCCGGAACGCAGGTCCCGCGCTCGGATCACTTCAGCCCGGAGCGCACGAAGGCGTCCACGACGTAGCGCTGCAGGAAGACGTAGATGAGCAGGACGGGGATGCAGGCGAGGCCGGCCGCGGCCATCGTCGCGCCCCAGTTGTTGCCCTCCGCGGAGAGGAACCCGCGGACGCCCACCTGGATGAGCGCGTCGCCCTGACGCATGATGAGCGACGGCCAGAGGTACTCGTTCCACGCCGAGATGAAGCCCATGATCCCGAGTGCGGCGAGCGCGGGCTTCATGTTCGGGACGACGACCGTCCACAGCGTCGTCCAGCTGCCGCGTCCGTCGAGGTGGGCCGCCTCGATCAGCTCGCGCGGGAACGACGACATGTGCTGCACCATGAGCAGCACCGCGAAGGCCCCGGCGATCTGCGGCACGATGACGCCGCCGACCGTTCCCAGCAGGCCCATCTGCCCGACGAGCAGGTAGTTCGGGATCATGGTCACCTGGAACGGGACGAGCCACGACCCGATGAACAGGAACATGAGGAGCTTCCGGCCGCGGAACTCCCACATCGCGAACGCGTATGCGGCGAGCACCGCGAAGAACAGCTGCAGCCCGGCCAGGACGAGCGACATCCAGAACGTGTTCCAGAGCATGCCGCCGATCGGGATCGTCCGCCAGACGTAGGCGATGTTCTCGAAGCTCAGGGGCCAGGGCAGCAGGGTCTGATCGAGGGCGTTGTCGGGCGCGCGGAGCGCGGTGGCGAAGAGCCAGTACACGGGGAAGATGCTGAACAGCGCGATCGCGACCAGCACCACGTGACCGACGACGATGCCGGCGCGGGAGCGCGAGGCGACGGGGCGATCCTCGCCGGCGCGGGGCGCCGAGGAGGGCGCCCGGCCCCCGGCGGGTCCGGCGGTGGATGCGGATGCGGCGGCGGATGCGGGGGCCAGGGTGACGAAGGGCATGGCGGTCCTCAGTTGTCGTGGAAGCTCAGTCGCTCCTGCAGTTCGAGGAACACCAGCGCGATGATCCCGAAGCCGAGGAAGAAGACGACGCCGGCGGCGGCGGAGATGCCGACGTCGAAGTTCTGGAAGCCGAACTGGTAGAGCAGGTAGTAGATGTTCGTCGTGGAGTTCGCCGGGCCGCCCTGGGTCAACAGGTCGATGATCGGGTAGGTCCACTGCGCGGCGAGGAGGATCGTCATGAGCGCGAGGAACACGATCGTCGGCGAGAGCAGCGGCAGCGTGATCCGGCGGAGGATGGTCGCCGCGCCCGCGCCGTCGAGGGAGGCCGCCTGCCCGTACTCGGGACTGATCCCCGCGAAGCCCGCGGCGACGACGAGCACCCCGAAGCCGAGCATCTGCCAGCCGACGATGACGATGACCGCCCAGATCGCGAGGTCGGCGTCGCGGAAGACATTGGGCATCTGCACGCCCACCGAGGCCAGCACCGTCGCGACCACGCCCTGTTCGGCGAAGAGCCACCGCCACACCGCGCTGGTGGCGACGGGGGTGATGAGGAAGGGCACGAAGATGAGCGCCTGGTAGACCGTGCGCATCCGCCCCGTCACCTGGCGCGACAGGATCGCGATGAGGATCGGCAGCACGAGCGAGAAGACGAGGAAGGCCGCGATGTAGAGCACCGTGTTGGCGATCGCCGTGTGCAGCTCGGGCAGCTGCAGCACCTCGACGTAGTTGTCCACCCCGACGAAGGTCTTGGGGCTCGTCGGCAGCAGGTTCCAGTCGAACATCGACAGCGAGAGGGTCTGCACGAGGGGGCTGTAGGTCCACACCATCAGGAAGGCGACGGCGGGCACCAAGTAGGCGTACGGCACGAGCGCCTGCGGACGGAACCGGCGCCGCGCGGGCGCCGGTTCCGTCCGGGATGCCGGTGCCGCCGCGGCAGTGGGGGCGACGACGAACACGGCGGACCCTAGGCCTCGACCGCGTCGGCGACCGAGGCGTTCACGGCGGCGAGCTGCTCGTCCGCGCTCATCGCCATGAAGCGCGCCAGCGACTCGGGCGTCATCTCGTACACCGTGGGGAACTGCCCGAGCGGCACGATCGAGTGGAGCACGCGGTCGCCGTAGACGTGCACGAGGTTGTACGACTGCCCGCCGTCCTGGCCGCGCGCTCCCGGGTACACGACGGTGAGGTCCTGCGTGTAGCAGGTGGCCGAAGCGACGGAGACGGGGATGCCGGCGAACGTCGAGTGCGTCGAGTAGTGCAGGTGTCCGCCCAGGATGCCCCGGACGTCGGTCCCCTCCACCACCGCCGCGAGACGATCCTGGTCGCGCAGCTCGACGAGGGCGAGCAGGCCCAGCGGGCTCGGCACCGGCGGGTGGTGCAGCGCGACCAGCGTGCCGTGCGGCGCCGGGGTCTCCAGCTCGCGCGCGAGCCAGTCGAGCTGCGCGTCCGTGATCTCGCCGTGGTGGTGCCCGGGCACGGTCGAGTCGAGCGCGATGATGCGCAGCCCGTTGACGTCGAACACGCGGTCGACCGGCTCGGACTGCTCGGCATCCTCGTCGAGGAGGCCGCGGCGGAACGCGACGCGCTCGTCGTGGTTGCCCATGACCCAGATCACCTGGGCGCCGAGCCGGGCGGCGGCCGGCTCGACGATCGCCCGCAGGCGCTCGTACGCGTCCGGGCGGCCGGTGTCGGCGAGGTCGCCGGTGAACACGATCGCCTCCGGACGGGCACCGGAACGTTCGAAGCCCTCGAACAGCTCGGCGAGATTCCGGTCGGAGTCGACCGTGTCGTGCAGCAGATCGCCGGTCGCCACGAAGTGGGTGTCGGAGAGATGCAGGATGAAATGCTCGGCGGGGCCGTGCTGGCCGTCGGGGATCATGCGACGTTCCTTTCGCGTGCGGAGTCGTCGACGAGCGCCGCCCGCAGGCGGGTGAGCTCGTCCTCGGTGAGACCCTGGGCGCGCAGATACTCCGAGATCGTGCCGTACTCGGTGTCGATGCGCGTCAGGAGGCGGTCGAGGAGGCCGGCGGGGCTCGCCGTGACGAGCGAGACGATCTCCGGCGTGGGGGTGAGCCCCCGATCGGCGAGTCCGGCCAGCATGGCCTCGGCCCACTCCCCCTCGAGGTGGGCGGCCGTGGCGGCGTAGTCGTCGATGACCGCCTCGCGGTCGACGCCCGCGGCGAGGAGGGCGAAGGCGACGACGAGGCCCGTGCGGTCCTTGCCCGCGGTGCAGTGCACGAGCACGGCGTCCCCGGGCGCGGCGTCCGCGATCAGACGGATCGCGGCGGCCAGTTGCGGGCCCCGGTCATCCACCATGTGGCCGTAGACCTGCTCGAGGCTCGTCGGCGCGTGCGCGACGACGGCGGGGGCGGCGTCGTCGAACACCGGGACGTGGTGCGCCTCGATCCCGAGCCCGGAGATCGCGCTCGGTGCCTCGGCGCGCTCCCCCGCGCCGCGGAGGTCGACGATCCGGCTGACGCCGAGCTCCACCAGGGCGGCGCGCCCCGCATCGTTCAGTCGGTGGAGGGCATCCGAGCGGTAGAGCGTGCCCCACCGGGTGAGGCCGCCGTCGGCGGGGTACCCGCCGGTGTCGCGCAGGTTGTAGACGCCGGTCAGCTCCCGGCGGCGCACCGGGGCGGACGACGCCGCCCCGGTGGTGACGGTCGAGGAGCTCACTTGATGAGCCCCTGCGCGCGCGTCGCGGCCTCGGTCATCGCCGTGTTCGCATCGGCGCCGTAGAAGACCGACTGTTCGATCGCGGTCGCGAGCACCTGGTCGACCTGGGCGTAGCTGTTGCCCGGGTACGACACCCACGGCTGCAGGCTGTCGAGCTGCTCGAGGTTGGGGGTCACGAGCGGGTTCTGGGCCACCCACGCGGCGAGCGGGCCCGAGCCCTGGGTCATGCTGGAACGCAGCGGCAGGTAGCCGATCTTCGTGGAGATGACCTCGTAGGCGTGCGGGCTCGTCATGAACTGCATGAGCTCCCACGCGGCGGCCTGCTTGGCGGGATCGGTGGAGAACATCGCGAGGAAGGAACCCGAGTTCGTCGGGACCACGTCGTGGCCGGCGAACGCCGGGAGCGTGCGTGCCGAGAGCGTCCACCCGCCCGCCTGCGCACCCTTCATGAAGGCGCCCTGCAGAGCGGAGGTGTTGATGTGGATCGCCGTCTTGCCCTGGGCGAACGCCTCGTACTGCGAGGTCGCGTTGTCGTTGCTCAGGATGCCCCGGTCGTACATGTCGCGGAAGGTCTGCACCGTCGCGACCGCATCGTCCGAGCCGAACTCGATCGTGGAGCGATCATCGCTGAGCACCTGCGCCCCGTGGGAGCGGAAGAGCCCCTGCATGCACCAGCTTCCACCGGTGACGACGCACGAGACGCTCAACGAGGGCGCCCCGGTGGCCGCGGTGATCTTCTCCGCCGCGTCGGAGACCGCATCCCACGTCGACAGGTCGACGGTGGCGGGGTCGAGTCCGGCGGCGGTGAACGCCGCCTCGTCGAGCCACATGACCGGCGTGGAGAAGACGTACGGGACGCCGTAGGTCGAGCCGTTCCAGTCGGCGAGCGTCGCCGCACGCGGGTGGTACGGGTACTCGCCGCCGAACTGGTCGGAGAGCCCCTGTTCCCCGACGAGCGAGGTGAGGTTCTGGGCGCCCAGCTGGGTCGCCGCGAAGTCGAGCTCGTTGAAGGTCAGCTGCGCGACGTCGGGTGCGGCGCCGGCGAGCAGCTGCTTCTGCACGCTCGCCGCGGTGCCCGCCGCGGTATCGCTCGGCTGGGCGACGACGGTGATGTTCGGGTGGGCGGCACGGAACTCGTCGAGAAGCCCGTTGATGGTGTCGGCCCAGGTGCCGACGTTGGCCAGGTTGTACGACTCGAAGACGATCTGGACGTTCTGATCGTCGGCGAGCGGCTGCAGCGACCCCGTCGAGGCGGGGGCTCCCGCGGCGGCGGTCGAGCAACCGGCCAGGACGAGCCCGGCGACGGCGAGCGCGGCGACGGATGCGCCTCGCAGAGTGGTGTTCACGTGTTCTCCAAAGGGGTGCGGAAGGGGTGCGGGGTGGGATCGGGAAGAGAGTCGGGATCGGGATCGGGGGGAGCGTGGGGGCGGCGTCACGCCAGCGCGGGCAGCGCATCGGGGGCGGG
This sequence comes from Microbacterium sp. MMO-56, assembly GCF_037146215.1. Classification (NCBI taxonomy): domain Bacteria; kingdom Bacillati; phylum Actinomycetota; class Actinomycetes; order Micrococcales; family Microbacteriaceae; genus Microbacterium; species Microbacterium sp. MMO-56. The sequence goes on along the minus strand of NZ_JBBCVW010000003.1, from coordinate 11,969 downwards.
CGCCGCGGAGCCGGTCGCTGCGTCGTCCGGCACCCACTCCAGCCGTCGGCCGGAGGAGCGCTCGAAGAGATGCACGCGCTCCGGGGCGGCGTGCAGCCGCACGGCATCGCCCGCCGTCGCGCGCACACCGCGGTCGGCGCGCACGTGGACGCGGACGCCCGACGGGAGGACGCAGGTGACCACCTGCTCGGCGCCGAGGTTCTCGACCACCTGGACGACGCCGGTGAGAACGACTCCGCGTCGGCCGTCGATCCCCGCGGAGATCTGGAGGTGCTCGGGACGCACCCCCAGGACGACGTCGAGGGCGCCGGTCTCGCCGTCCCACAGGTCGCCCGCAACGCCGTCGGCGGTGACGCCCACCACGCCGGCGGCACCGACGACGCGTGCGTCCAGCAGGTTCATCGCCGGACTGCCGAGGAAACCCGCGACGAAGACGGTCTCCGGGCGGTCGTACACGTCCTCGGGCGTGCCGAACTGCTCGATGCGACCCTGGTTCAGAACGACGATCCGCGTCGCCATCGTCATCGCCTCGACCTGGTCGTGGGTGACGTAGACGAAGGTCGCCCGCAGTCGCCGGTGCAGCTCCGTGAGCTCCTGGCGGGTGTGCGTGCGCAGCTTCGCGTCGAGGTTCGACAGCGGCTCGTCCATCAGGAACGCACGCGGCTGGCGTACGAGGGCCCGCCCGACGGCGACACGCTGACGCTGACCGCCGGAGAGCTCTCGCGGCTTGCGATCCAGCAGGTGGGCGATCTCGAGCGCCTCGGCGACCTCGTCCACGCGGCGGGCGAGCTCGTCCTTTGCGAGGCGCTGCACCTTCAGCGGGAACGCGAGGTTCTTCCGCACGCTCAGGTGCGGGTACAGCGCATAGCTCTGGAACACCATGGCCAGATCGCGCTTCTTCGAGGGCCGCTCGGTGATGTCCTCGCCGTCGAGCAGGATGCGACCTTCCGTCGGTTCGAGCAGTCCCGCGATCATCCGCAGCAGGGTCGTCTTCCCACACCCCGACGGGCCCAGCAGGACGACGAACTCACCGTCGGCGATCGTGAGGTCGATGCCCTCGACGGCGACGGTCTTCATGAAGGAGCGGCCGATGCCGCTCAACTGGATGCTTCCCATGGACTCGCCTCTCGCAAGCGATCCGTGGGAGACCCTCTCCGCAATCTGCTTGCAAAGCGAGTGTGATCAGTGAAAGTGAATTGCAATGAAACGAGCGCTCAACGGTGTCCGCTCCGGGGGCGAACTCTCGCGGAGCGCCTCACGGCTCGACGTCGTCGGCGACGATGCCCAGCACCTCCTGCTGAACGGCCGTGCGGGCGCGGGCGGCGGCGTCCGACATGCGCTCGGCGACGGCACGCTGCAGGGCGGAGAGGACCAGGAGCTGCACCATGCCGGAGGCCATCGCCGTGTGCTCCCACGAGGTGGAGCGGGCCCCGGCGACGATCAGGCGATGGGCGGCGACCGCCAACGGCGACCGCGCGAACCCGGTGATCGCGACGACGGTCGCGCCCGCTTGGGCCGCCGCGTGTGCGACGGCGACGGTGTTGGTGTTCGCGCCGCTGGCGCTGACGGCGAGGCAGACGTCTCCCGGACGCAGCACACTCGCCGTGAGCTGCTGCAGGACGGTGTCGCTCGGCGCCTCGCACGCGCGCCCGTTGACGGTGAAGGCGACCGCGGCCGCCTGCGCCGACGGCTGCGAGGCACCGGTCGCCGCGAGCAGGAGACGCGGCGCGCCGGCGATCGCCTCCGCCGCTGCGGCGAGCTCGTCGACGTCGATCGAGGCGAGCGAGGTCTGCAACATGCGCGCGGAGCGCTCCGCGTACGCTCGCAGGCGCGACATCGCATCCTCACCCTCGTCGCCGTCCTCCGGAGCCAGGGCGCCGAGGTCGCGGACGAGGGTCAGCCTGAGGTGCTGGAAGCTGCGGAACCCGAGCGCCTGGCTCATCCGACTCACGGCCGCCGCCGAGGTCCCGGCCGCGTCGGCGAGATCGGCCCCCGACATCTCGACGACGTCGGCCGGACGCTCCACGCAGATCCGTGCCGCGCGCTGCGCGGCGGGAGTCAGAGCGGGCAGCAACGACAGGATGTGGTCGATCGCCCCGCCCAGCGGCGGATCGGCGGAGTGCGCTGTCACCGGTCTTCCTCCCCCCGGTCGCGGCGGTCGGTCCCGCGCCGGTCGGCCCACTCTAGGCCGCAGACGGTCCGCCGCGGAGAACGGTGGATGAACGATTCGGTCACGCGAGGAGCATGCCATGCACGACACTTTCATGCGAGCACGGCCGCGGATCAGTCGCGACCGCCCCCGTCGGCGCCGACCCGGAACGTCATACGGACGCGGCGGCACGCCCTCGGCCTCTACGCTGAAGGAGGCTCGTGAACCGGAAGCCTCCGCCTTGAGTCGCGTGCGTCGTCGCCGCGGCGAGAGCCCCGATTCCCGGACACTCCCGTCCGGACACCGATCCCGATCCGGAGGCCCGCCATGTCCGCCGTCCCCACCACCACCTCGGGCAGTCTGCCCCGCACCGCCGCGCTCATCGACGCCAACAAGGCGCGCACCCTCGCGGCGGACGGCTTCACGCTGCAGTCCACGCCCGAGTTCGACGCGTTGACCGCGCAGGCCGTCGCGGACGTCGTCGAGCGGCAGCGGGCCGCCGGCATCACGCTCGTCGGCGACGGCGAGTTCGGCAAGGCCATGTCGAACGCGGTCGACTACGGCGCGTGGTGGTCGTACTCGTTCCAGCGCGTGAACGGGCTCGAGCTCACCGAGGTGAACGCGTTCACCGAGCCGCCCGTCCGCTCCGAGCCCGGCGACGTCCGGCTGACCAGCTTCCTCGATCGTCGCGACCGGCAGCTGTTCCCCGCCGTGTACGCCGAGGCGGTCGAGACCGGACGCACCGCCACCGCGTTCCCGACGACGACCGCTCCCCTCTCCTACCGGGGTCAGGACGCCGTGGCCTCCGACATCCGCAATCTCACCGCTGCGCTCCGGGACGGCGAGCAGGGCTTCCTGACGGCGATCGCGCCGGGGTCGGCCGCGCGCGTGCGCAACGAGTACTACGCGAGCGACGAGGAGCACATCTTCGCCTGGGCGGACGCGCTGCGGGAGGAGTACCGCGCCATCGTCGAGGCGGGCCTCATCGTGCAGCTCGACGACCCCTCGCTCGCCGAGAACTTCGATCAGATCAACCCCGAGCCCTCCATCGCCGACTATCAGGCGTTCACGCGGATCCGCGTCGACGCGATCAACCACGCGATCGCCGGGCTGCCGAAGGAGCAGGTGCGCCTGCACCTGTGCTGGGGATCCTGGCACGGCCCGCACACGACCGACATCGAGCTGAAGGACATCCTGCCGGTCATCCTGCAGGCGAACGTGGGCGCGATCTCCTTCGAGGCGGGCAACGTCCGCCACGAGCACGAGTTCGGCGCGTGGGCGGATGCCGCGGTGCCCGACGACCTGGTGCTCGTGCCGGGCGTGGTCAGCCACGCCACCAACGTGGTGGAGCACCCGGAGCTCGTCGCGCAGCGCATCCGCCGCTTCACCGACATCGTCGGCGCCGATCGGGTGATCGCGTCGACCGACTGCGGTCTGGGCGGACGCATCCACCCCGACATCGCGTGGGCGAAGCTCGGCGCCCTCGGCGACGGCGCGCGGCGCGCCTGACCGAGGACGGCCTCAGCCCCGCGCAGCCCGCTCGATCGCGCCGAGGAGCGCCTGGATGCCCACGTCGAACGCGGCGTCCAGGCGCTCCTCGGCGTCCGGCCACGCTCGGCTCGCCTCGGCGAGCGCGCCGTCGGTCGTGCGCCAGACCTCCGCGGGGGCGCCCCGCTCGAGCGCGATCCCGAGCGCGAAGCTGTCGAGGGTCTCGAGGTAGACCGACACGGTGGCGGGCGGGAACCCGGCGCGGCGGAGGGCGCCCGCCATCCGCTCGTAGACCGCGAGGACGGACGCCGAGGTGATCGGCGTACCGACGAGGAGGGTGACCAGCCGCGGGTGGGCGGCGTAGCCGGCGCGCATCGCGCGCAGGATCGCCTCGATCTCCTCGCGCCACGGGCGGGACTCGTCGGCGGGCGGCGGCGGGAACTCCTCCACCATGCGGTCGCGGATGAGGTCGATCAGACGGTCGAGACCGCTGACGTGGTAGTAGAGCGACGGGGCGGCGACGTCGAGCCTCTTGCCGAGCGCGCGCATCGAGAACGCATCGCCGCTGTCGATCAGGGCGAGCGCCTCGTCGACGATCCGCTCGATCGAGAGCCGCGCCACCACCGGTCGCCCCACGTGCACCTCCCGAAACAAGACAGTTACACAGCGTACTTGTCGGCGACTCTTTCGCCCGACATACTGCCTAACACCGTTAGATAAACCCGGCGCATCCGCCGGCGCACACCACCCTGGAGGACACATGTCAACGGCGACGCCCACCCCCTCCGCATCCGCGGAGCAGTCCGGTGCGATCGGCACCCTCAAGCAGAACTCCCTCGGCGCGCGGGGGATCACCTTCCTCGTGGTGTCGGCGGCGGCACCGCTCACCGTCATCGCCGGCACCGTGCCGCTCGCGATCCTGATCGCCGGACCCGCCGCCCCCACCGCCTACCTCGCGGTCGGGATCGCGCTCGCGGTCTTCGCGGTCGGGTTCATGGCGATGACCAACAGGGTCGACCGCACGGGCGGCTTCTACACGTACATCGCGGCGTCACTCGGCAAGCACATGGGCCTCGGTGCCGGCATCCTCGCCCTCGTGTCCTACAACGCGATGCAGATCGGCATCTACGGCCTGTTCGCGGTCAACGCCCGCGCGATGATCTCCGCCCTCGTCGGCATCGACGTCCCCTGGCCCGTGCTCGCCGGCGTCGCCGTCGTCGGCGTCTGGGCGATGGGCTTCACCGGCATCGACATCGGCGCGAGGGTCCTCGGCGTCCTGCTCGTGGCCGAGACTCTCGCCCTCGCCGCGCTCGGCATCGCGATCCTCGTCACGGGCGGGGGCCCCGAGGGATTCGGCACCGGGGCGTTCGCTCCCGCCAACATCGTCACGCCGCAGTTCGCGGTCGTCCTCGGCCTCGCCTTCGCCGCGTTCATCGGCTTCGAGTCGACCGTCCTCTACCGTTCCGAGGCACGCACCCCCACCCGCACGATCCCGCGCGCCACCTACGTGGCCGTCGCCGCCATGACGCTCTTCTACTTCGTCCTGACCTGGCTGCTCGTGCAGGCGTACGGCGAGACCGCGGTGCAGGCGTTCATCGGCGAGAACGGTGTCGAATCGTTCCTGTTCGCCACCGCCGGCAACAGGCTGGGCGAGGCGGCGACGACCGTCTTCCTGCTGCTGATCGTCACGAGCGTGTTCGCGGCCCTGCTCGCCTTCCACAACTCGATCAACCGCTACACGTACGCGCTCGCCCGCGACGGCGTCCTGCCTCCGGCGCTCGGCCGCACCCGCGCGCACAACGGCACCCCGTGGGTCGCGGGGCTCGTGCAGACCGCGCTCGCCGCGCTCGTCGTCGGCGGCTTCGCCCTCGCCGGCGCCGACCCGTACCGCCAGCTGCTCATCTGGGTGAACACTCCGGGGGTCGTCGGCGTCGTCGTCCTGCAGATCCTCGCGGCGGCGTCGGTCGTGGTCTTCTTCGCCCGCCGGACCCGCGCCGACCGCCCGTGGTACGCCCTCCCGGCCGGCGTCGTCGGCGGCGTGCTGATGCTGGTGTTCCTCGTGCTGATCGTCGTGAACATCGACGTGCTCACCGGCGCGGATGCTCCCACGAACGCCGTGATCGTCGGCGTCATCCCGGCGGCCTTCGTCTTCGGCCTCATCGTCGCCGAAGTGCTGCGCCGCCGTCGGCCGGCGGCCTACGCCGGGATCGGGGGCGCGGAGCAGTGAGCACGGCAGAGCTCGTCGTGATCGCCGACGCCCTCCACGGCATCCCGGGCGAGGCCCTGGCGATCTCGGACGGACGCATCGTCGCGACGGGCGATCGCTCGGACGCGCGCGACTGGATCGGGCCGCGGACGCGGCTCGTCCGGCGAGAGGGCGTCGTGCTCCCCGGATTGGTCGACGCCCACGCCCACCCCGTGCTCGGGGCACGCGTGGCACGCGGCATGGATCTGCGGGACGTGCGCACGCTCGACGCTCTGCGCGACGTCCTCGCCGCGGCGCGCCGCCGCACACCCGACGGGTGGCTGCTGGGCTGGGGCCTCTCGCACGAGGTGGGGGCGGGGGCGCCCCTGACGGCCGCAGCGTTCGCCGACGCGGTGGGCGACGCACCGATGCTCCTGCGCATGTTCGACGCGCACTCGGCGCTCGCGAGCTCCGCCGCGCTCGCGAGGGCGGGCGTGTGCGGACCGCGCGACTTCGCGTCGGGTGCGCACGTCGAGGCGGATGCCGCGGGCATCCCCACCGGCATGCTGCACGAGCACGAGGCGATCGAACTCGTCGAGCGACTCATCCCCGAGGAGCCGCCGTCAGCGGTCGCCGCCCGCCTCGCCGACGCGTTCGACCGGATGGCCGCGGCCGGCCTGACGGGCGCCCACGTGATGGACTTCGAGGGCGACCCGACGCGCCTGTACGAGGCGGTGGAGGACGAGGATCGGCTTCCGCTCCGACTCCGCATCCATCCGTGGGTCGACCCCTCGTCGACGCCCGAGGACTGGGAGACCCTCATCGCCGCGACCGGATCCGGCGGACGACTGTGGCGACGCCACGGGGTGAAGCTCTTCCTGGACGGCACGATCGACAACGGGACGGCGTGGCTCACCCGCCCCGACGGCCACGGCCGGTCGGTCCGGAGCACGTGGCCGTCCGCGGAGCGCTACGCCGCCGCGATCGCCCGCTTCGCCGCGGCCGGTGTCCCCACCGCCACCCACGCGATCGGCGACGCGGCCGTCCGGCACGCCGCCGACTCGATCGCCGCCGCCCGCGCCGCCCACCCCGGTTCTCGGCACCGCATCGAGCACCTCGAGCTCACGGACGACGACATCGTCGATGCGGTGGCCCGCAGCGGCGCCGTGGCCAGCATGCAGCCCACCCACTGCACGCGGTTCGTCCGCGCCGACGGACGCGACAACTGGAGCGAGCGGGTGGGCCCCGCGCGCGCGGCGCAGGGCTGGCGGACCCGATCCCTCGCCGACCGCGGCGTGACGCTGGCGCTCGGCTCGGACTGGCCGATCGCACCCTTCGACCCGCGGGAGGTCCTCGCCGACGCGCAGACCCGCAGCCACGCGGGCGCGCCACCGGTCGTGCCCCGCGAGGCCCTGACCGCGCGCCAGGCGCTGGCGGGGTACACAACGGGAGCGGCCGCGGCCGCCGGATGCTCCGCCGACGAAGGCCGGGTGGCCGTCGGGATGCGCGCCGATCTGACGGTGCTGAGCGCCGATCCGGCGTCCGTCGCGCCCGACGAGCTCGCGGGGCTCGAGGTGCGCGCGACCGTGGTCGACGGGCGGGTGCGCCACCTGCTCGACTGACGTCGCGCGTTTCATGCCGATATATCGGTGCAGGCGACGGGCCCCTCGGGCAACAATCGAAGGGGAGACAGGCCCGGCCGTCCGACACCGTCGGCGGCCGGGGACACCGCGCCGTCGGGGGGCGTGCCGGTGTCCGTCCACCTGGGGCGTCTTCCTCCGGGCGGTCGGGATCCGCGCTCGACCGCCCGGGATGCCCCGCACCCTCGTCGCGTCGACGTGCCTAGAATGACGTACCTTGCGGGGGAGGGTCAGATGGGGCGAGGGCGACCGGGGGACATCCGCACGCAACGACGGCTGCTCGCGGACGACGTGTTCCGCCGCATCGCGGACGAGATCCTCAGCGGCGAGCTCGCCGACGGCACGATGGTGCGCGACCACGAACTCGCCGACCGCCTCAACGTGTCGCGGACGCCGGTGCGCGAGGCGCTCATGCGCCTGGAGCGCATCGGCCTGGTGGAGATCGAGCCGAGCCGCTTCACCCGCGTCACCGTCGTCACCCCGGAGCTCATCCGCCAGCATCGCGAGCTGGCCGGACTCATGGCGGGCGCGGCGGCGCGGATGGCGGTCGTGCGGCTCACCGAGGACGAGCTCGCGCACGCGCTCGAGCTCGTGGACGCCGTGGCCGCGGCGCTGCCCGATCCGAGCGCGGCCTCGCAGGCACGGCACCGGCTGTTCAGCTACCTGTCGCGCAACTCCGGCAACCGAGCGCACCATGCGCTCATGGCCGACGTCGAGATCGCGCTGACGCGATCGCTCGGACGGATGCGGCTGCGACCGCTCTGCGCACCGGAGGACGAGCACGCCGCGTGCGCAGACATGCGCGCGGCCATCGTGGCGCGGGACGCCGAGGAGATCGAGCGGGTCATCCGACTGCAGCACGGCATCGGGTGAGCACCCCGGAGCGCGAGGCGGCGCCGGTCTCCGCCGCGATCCGGCAGAATCGATCCATGGCTCCCGTGCACGATCCCCACCTCCCCGCCGACCACGCCTGCCTCATCGTGCACGGCAGCGACAAGCCCGGAATCGTCGCCGCGGTCTCGGCGATGATCACGCGCATCGACGGCAACATCGTCGCCTTCGACCAGTTCTCCGACGACCACCGCGGGGGCGCCTACTTCCAGCGCGTCGTGTTCCACCGGCCCGAATTCGCCGCCGACCGCCCCGCGATCGAGGCCGAGATCGCCCGCACGCTCGACGACTTCGAGCTGGAGTGGTCGCTGACCGACCAGTCCGTCCCCAAGCGCATGGCCGTGCTCGCCTCGAAGCAGGACCACTGCCTGCTCGACCTGCTGTGGAGGCACCGCCGCGGCGACCTGCCCGTCACGATCCCGATGGTGATCTCGAACCACACCGCCACGGCGGAGGACGTGCGCAGCTTCGGCGTGCCCTTCTTCCACGTGCCGTCGGTCGCGGGTCCCGACAAGTCGGCTTCGGAGGAGGAGATCCTGAAGCTCCTGGTCGGGAACGTCGATTTCGTCGTCCTCGCGCGGTACATGCAGATCCTCTCCCCCGAGTTCCTCGAGCGGCTCGGCGTGCCCGTGATCAACATCCACCACTCGTTCCTGCCCGCCTTCATCGGCGCCGAACCGTACAAGAAGGCCAAGGAGCGCGGTGTCAAGCTCATCGGCGCGACCTCGCACTACGTGACCGGCGACCTCGACGAGGGACCGATCATCGAGCAGGACACCGTGCGGGTCACCCATGCCGAGTCCTCGGCGGAGCTCGCCCGCCGCGGCGCGGACGTGGAGCGCCAGGTGCTCTCGCGCGCCGTGCTGTGGCACGCGCAGGACCGCGTCATCCGCCACGGCAACCACACGATCGTGTTCTGACGGAGCGGCGTATGTCACGGACCGGGCGGACGCGGGGCGGACGATGAGCCGCGCGGCGAGGTACGGGCGGATGCCGGCCGAGCGGGGCGGACGATGAGCCGCGCGGCGAGGTACGACTCCCCCGGCGGACCCGAGGTCCTGTACCTCGCCGAGGTGCCCGCCGCCGATCCCGCCCCGGGCAAGGTGGCGGTGCGCGTGGCCGCCGCGGGCCTGAATCCGTACGACGCGAAGGTGCGCAGCGGCCTGATCCCCTCGTCGGCGTCGTTCCCGCGGCGCATCGGCGGCGACCTCGCCGGCACGGTCGAGGCGGTCGGCGAGGGTGCGCTGTTCTGGGACGGCACGCCCATCCGCGTCGGCGACGAGGTGCTGGGCCGCGCGCCGGGCGCGATCGCCGAGCGTGCGATCGCCGCGGCATCCGCCCTCACGCGCCGCCCGACGGAGCTGCCCGTCGAGGTCGCAGGGAGCCTGCACACGGCGGGGTTGACCGCGGTGTCGGTGCTGACCACGGTGCCGGTCGGCGAGGGCGACGTCGTGCTCATGGGCGGGGCGACCGGCGCCGTCGGACTCATCGCCGCGCAGTTGGCACGGCGGGCGGGGGCCCGGGTGATCGGGACGGCGTCGGAGCGGGGCCACTCCCTCCTGCGCTCCCTCGGCGTCGACCCGGTGGTCCACGGGGACGACCTCTCCACGCGCGTCGCCGCGGTCGGGGCGGTCACCGCCGTCTTCGACTGCCACGGGCGGGACGCTCTCGACGCGGGCCTCGCCCTGGGTGTCGCGCCGGACCGCATGGTCGGGATCGCAGCATCCGACGACGTCCTCGCGCAGCTGGGGGCCCGGCCGGTCGAGCACGCGGCGCGCACCGCCGCGAACCTCGCCGCCCTGGCCGCCGATCTCGCCGACGGACAACTCGTGCTCCCGATCGCGTCGACGTTCCCGCTGGACGCCGTCGTCGACGCCTTCCGCGCCCTGGACGCCCCGCACCCGCCCGGCAAGGTCGTCATCCTCTCCTGACCCCGCGCTTCCGCCCCCCGCCCGCGCCCCGCGCCCGCGCCCCGCGCGCGTGGCGCCCCGCGCGCTCACGCGCTTCCGCCGAGTGTCCACGACACGCGGTCGCCCCGGCCTAACGCCCCGCGCGTCCTGGACACTCGGCCACGTGGGGAAGGGGGGCGAGAGGACGGAGCGGGGCGAGGAGGGGCGAGGCGATGGGCGGGGGCCTTGACGGCGCACTTGCTTTTTGCAAGTGTGGGCGATGTCCACTTCGGACACGACGAGACCGGAGGCATCCATGCCCACGCTGTTCATCAACATGCCCGTGACCGACCTCGACCGCTCGAAGGCGTTCTGGGAGGCGCTCGGGTTCGAGATCAACCCGGCGTTCACCGACCACAACGCCGCGTGCGTCGTGATCGAGAAGGATCACAGCTACGCCATGATCGTCACGCGCGAGTTCTATCAGACCTTCACCGACCTGCCGCTGGGCGATCCGGCGAAGAACCCGACGAGCGGCACATCGATCTTCCTCGACAGCCGCGCGGACGTGGATGCCGCGGTCGAGCGCGGCCTGGCCGCGGGCGGCACCGAGGCGCAGCCGCCGTCCGACTACGGCTTCATGTACCAGCGGAACGTCAACGATCCCGACGGGAACATCATCGACTTCGGCTGGATGGATCCCATCGCCGCCGAGCAGGGCCCCGCCGCGTACATGGAGGGCAGCGAGGACGGCGCGCCCGCCGAGCAGGGCGACTGAGGCATCCGTGGCGGGCCGGGACTACGGGCAGTACTGCGGGGTCACGCGGGCGCTCGAACTCATCGGCGAGCGGTGGGCTCTGCTCATCGTGCGCGACCTGCTCGTCGGGCCGCGACGGTACGGCGAGCTCGCCGCGGGGTTGCCGCGGATCCCCAGCAACATCCTGTCGGCCCGCCTCAAAGAGCTGCAGGGCGCGGGGATCATCCGCCGCGCGCCGCGTTCGCGGATCATCATCTACGAGCTGACGCCGTACGGCCGTGAGCTCGAGCCCGTCGTGCTGGCGCTCAGCGCGTGGGGTTTCAAGGCGCTCGACGACCCGCGCGACGAGCAGGTGCTGACGGCGGATGCGATGACGATCGCGCTGCGATCCGCGTTCCGGGCGGATGCCGCAGCGCGACTTCCCGCGACGGCCTACGCAGCTCGCCTCGGCTCTGTCGACCTGGCGGTGCGGGTCGACGGCGCGGCCCTGCGGATCGCCCCCGGGGCATCCGACACCGCCGATCTGGCTTTCTCGGCGGGCCCCGGGATCCGGCATCTGATCTCCGGCGAGATCACCGCCGGGCGGGCGATCGAGACGGGCGAGGTCCGCGTGCTGCGCGGTCCGCCGCAGCTGCTCGGCAGGTTCGCGCAGACCTTCCACCTCGCCGCCTGACGTCGCACCGCAGGCGGTCGGTCGGCCCCGGCTCAGCCAACCCTCCCGGCGAGTGTCCACGACGCGCGGCGCGACAACCCCGTCCGGCGGCGCGTCCTGGACACTCGGCGGATGCGGGAGGGCGGACGCCCCAGCCCGGCGCACCACGCACCCCCGGGGCACCACACCTCCACGGGACCGCCTCACCCCGGCGAGTGTCCACGACGCGCGGCGCGACAACCCCGTCCGGCGGCGCGTCCTGGACACTCGGCGGATGCGGGAGGGCGGACGCCCCAGCCCGGCGCACCACGCACCCCC